>JBLHJR010000021.1:0-44758 GCA_047619205.1 Candidatus Endobugula sp.
AGCATCAAGCAGGCAACACACCAACAAATTCACTGACTGAATGACTTTGTTCAGATAGAGGAATTTTGGGTGGGCAACTGCTTGGAAAAATGAGATAAATTACTGTTTGATCTTTCTATGACAGGATAATCGATATATCTGCTTTATGACGTTGAGCCTAATAGCATTATTTTAATATTACGATTTTGAAACCCTGTTGTTTCTTATACACAGTACATTCTTGAAATAGTGCTAGTTGTTGCTTGGGCAGGCTAATAAATTCATTCATCACTAGAACAGCAATGCCTGCCACTTCAAGGTGTTGCTGAATTTGCTGCAAGAATTTAGCTGTTAAGTTCTGATCATGGCTAAAGCCTTGATGGAAAGGGGGGTTGCATAAAATAAGTGAAAATTTTTCTTTTAACTGTTGCGCACAATCATCTGCGATGACGCGTATAGTTAAGTCACTGAGTTGTGCATTCTTGGTGGCGCAAGTAATAGCAGCGGCATTGTTATCCGTGGCCGTGATTTGGCTGTGACGTAAACTGTTTTCTGGGCAGTAAGAGGGCAGGTTGAGGAAAAGCCAGCCGTATCCACAGCCTAAGTCGAGTATTTTTTTAGTGCTGGGTTTATAGTGCTCGACTATATTTGGCAGCGTTTGCAGCAGTAATTCTGTCCCCCTATCAATTTTATTCCAGCCAAATACTCCCGGTTTACTATAAATAGGGTTTCTATCTGGCTGTGTGGTATCGGGAGTTAAGTTGAGTGCAGGGCTTAGCTTGAGCGCTTGTATTTCAGTATAATCTTGATCGTCTAATGGCTCCGTCCTGCTAAGCTGAGTAAAACAGCCATGATAGTCACTGTTGGATTTTTTGAGCTTACCTTCAGCGCCCATAGTGGTGATTAACTTACTGGCGTAGGTTTTGACGCCTTCCTGCTTTTTACCACTAATCATTAACTCGCCTGTATCCCCCAATAATTCTGCGGCACGATTAAATAAATAATGTGTGAGCGCTTTCTCTTTAGATATGCGGTAAATAATGCGTCGAGGCGTTTGTGGCAATTCTTCTAAGGTAAAGTCATTAAACTCGACACTAATGTTTTTTACTAAGGCGAGCTGATAGATATCGTAGCGATTGGTGGCAATATGTAAGTGCTTGGAGTCGAAGCTTTCAAACGCGGCTAGTGTGCTGAGTGCATTTTCATCAGCAAGCCATAGCGTGGGGATGTCGGCATGCTGAATAAAACGCAGCAGTGGCGTAAATGAGGAGTCGCTTGTGGTGCATTTTACTCTAGTGCTAGCCATTTTCGACGGTCCCGTGGATCTCGCTTGCTGTTAAGGCGCGGTACTCGCCTACATGCAGGCTAGGGTCCAATAAGATGTGGCCGATTTGTTGGCGATGGAGATGGGTAACATGGTTGTTAACCGCCGCCAGCATGCGTTTCACTTGGTGATATTTACCTTCTTGAATGCTCAGTTCGATTAAGGTCTTTTCAATTTGCACAACTTTAGCGGGGAGTGTTAGCTGTTTTTCATTGTTGAGTTGCACGCCTTGCTCTAATTGCTGAACGGCAGCGTTACTGAGTGGTTCGGCCAATGTGACCCGATAGGTTTTAAAGCAATCTTTATTTGGCGCGGTGAGGCGATGATTCCATTGACCGTCATCGGTAATTAAGACTAAACCAGTAGTGTCTTTATCTAGTCGGCCTGCAATGTGTAATTTATGGTGGTTGGGTTCATCGAGTAAATCAATGACGGTGGGTTGCTCGTTATCGGTTGTGGCGCAAAGGGTATTGGGCGGCTTGTTCAGCATAAAATATCGAGGCGCCAATACGCCTAAAGATTGATCATGTAAGCGAATACTGTCCTCGCCTTGATCAATATGTTGCTTAGGACTAGTAGCGAGACAGGCATTAATGCAGACCTCACCGTCTTTGATGAAGCGCTTGACCTCGGCGCGGGAGTAGTCTGTCACCGAGGCAATATATTTATCTATGCGCACGATAGATAGCTATTCATTATTAGCTTGTTCAGGTGGCTATCCAAATACTTATCCAAGAATTTTCTTCTCGGCAGAGTCCACTGATTGATAGATCAGCGTGTTAATGGTCATTGGGCCGACACCACCAGGAACCGGGGTGTAGGCAGCGACACGGTCAATCAAAGAGGCGATGAGTTGAATATCACCAACACCTCCTGGGTGGTAGCCAGCATCGACTACGATAGCACCATCTTTGATCCATTCGGCTTTAATAAACTCTGGCTTGCCTACTGCTCCGACAACAATATCGGCTTGTTTGATATGCTCACTGAGGTTTTTTGTGCGTGAGTGACAAATTGTCACGGTAGCGTTAGCACCTAGTAACATCATCGCCATGGGTTTACCGAGGATAGCGCTGCGGCCTACCACTACGGCGTGTTTCCCCGAAAGTTCGATATCGTAGGCCTCTAGTAAGCGCATAATGCCTTTAGGGGTTGCGCAGCCATAGGCATCTTCTCCCATGCTCATACGGCCAAAGCCTAAACAGGTGACGCCGTCTACATCTTTATTCAAGTCAATGGCATCAAAGCAGGCACGTTCATCAATTTGCTCGGGTACGGGGTGCTGTAACAATATGCCGTGAACGTCGGGATTATGGTTGAGTTCATCGATGGTGTGAAGTAATTCTTCCGTACTGGTGGTTTCTGCCAGCTCAATTTTCATTGAGTCCATACCGATGCGACGGCAGGCATTACCTTTCATATTGACATAGGTCGCAGAGGCTGGATCGCCGCCGACCAAAATGGTGGCTAATATTGGTGTGCGACCATTAGCTTGATTTTTTAGCGCTTCTACGCGTTGACTGAGTTCGCCTTCGGTTTTTTTTGCGATTAACTTACCGTCAAGTAACTTACTGTTAAGAGTCAGTGCGCTCATAATTTGAGTATTCCTAAAAATATAAAAAGGCTATTTTCCCATAGCTGTAATCTAAGGCCAACCACTGAATCATCGAAAATAGCTAAATGACTGATTTATTTATGACTTTTAGCAGAAACTTTTAATTTATCGTTGACTGTCTGAAAGCGCGTGGTATTATGCGCCCCTCTTCAAACATGGCCGTTTGTAGTGGGTCTTATTAATACAGATATTATTAGTACAGACTTAAGTATTAGTACATGTATCGGAGTGTAGCGCAGCTTGGTAGCGCATCTGGTTTGGGACCAGAGGGTCGGGGGTTCGAATCCCTCCACTCCGACCATTTATCTGAGAGTATATTCGAGAGAATAGCAGTCATAGGCCATGACTACGGGAAAATGATTACGCGCCCGTAGCTCAGTTGGATAGAGCATCCGCCTTCTAAGCGGACGGTCAGAGGTTCGAATCCTCTCGGGCGCACCAACTGCTTTTTGTTCTAAGTTTACGATGGTGACTGTAGCTCAGTTGGTAGAGCCCCGGATTGTGATTCCGGTGGTCGCGGGTTCGAGCCCCGTCAGTCACCCCAATTTACTATCTTCTTCTTACTTCTCCCTCTGCTGGTTCTTGTGCCAACCCTCTTGTTTACGTCATAATAACCTTTTGACCGTCTCGGTCATACATCATGTTCCGCCACTTTACAGGTGCAAAATTTTAATGAAAGATGCTTTACGTTTGGGGATGCGTCGTTTAGCCGCTGGTGTTTGTGTTGTTTCGACAAAAGTTGATGGTCAGAGCTTTGCAATGACAGCGACATCGGTAACATCGGTGTCGGATGAGCCTGCATCCTTATTAGTCTGCATTAACAAAGAGACTTCGATGCAACCGGTGTTAGTTATGGGGCAAGTTTTTGTGGTCAATGTGTTATCGCAAGCGCAACAGAATGTGTCAAATGTTTGTGCTGGCCGAGGTGATATGGACGAACGTTTCAGTGTGGGGGACTGGCAGCAAGGTCATAATGACACACCGTATCTTGTGGATGCTCAAGCCAGTTTTTTTTGTCGGGTAGATAATGATCAATACCTTTACGGTACTCATCAGATTGTTATTGGCCGTTTGGAAAAAGTAATAGTTTCGGACGAAGCGGTAAATCCATTAATCTATATTAATGGTGGATATACGGCTATCAATAAATAGTCGTTGTAAAAAGCTGTTGTATAAAACTGTTGTATAAAGCCTCACGCTACCTATTTTTTTATAGGCAGCTGAATGGTAAATACAGTGCCTTTGTTTATTGTAGAATCTACGTTAATTGAACCTTGGTGATGTTCGCTAATAATAAAATAAGAAACCGACAAACCTAAGCCCGTGCCTTTGCTAACGTCTTTAGTGGTAAAGAAGGGATCAAAAATATGCCGTTGAGTCCATTCATCCATTCCGGGTCCATTATCCGCTATTGTAATGATGGCGCTGTCAGTATTAATTGATAAAGTAATATCAATAGTGAAAATTCCCTCTTGTGTATTATTACTTTCTATTGCTGATGATAAAAAATGATCACTATACGCTTGATACGCATTGTTGATTATATTAAGAAAAACTTGTTGCAGCTCTGCTGACGACCCATAAATTACCGGGCATTGTTCGGGAAAGTGGCGAAAAATATTGAAAGAAATATTTTCGTATTCTTTACTTATTGATGATGAGCTTATAGCTAAATCTAAGCTTCTGTTGAGCAGGCCAATTAATTGTATGGGGTCGTGTTTAGAGGTGTTTGTGCTCGAGAATTCAAGCATGTTCGTTACAATTGAGGCAGCGCGTTCTCCCGCTTCTTTTATGTGATCTAAAAACGAGAGTATTTTTCTTTCTTCTAGATAATTAACCACTGTACTTAATTCAACCTGTAAGTTTTTTGCAGTTTTCGCATTGGCTGGTAGAGTGTCGGATAGACGACGTTGAATATTTTGGATGTTTTGTAAAATGGTGCCTAATGGATTGTTAATTTCATGGGCGACGCCAGCTGCTAACTCTCCTAAAGAGCTCATCTTTTCATTTTGTATAATCATGTTTTCTAACTGCACTCGTACAGTGACATCATCAATGCGAATAACCGCACTATCACTATCCATTGAAGTTAATGGGTAGATGGTAATGTCTTTATAGCGTGCAGTACTGCCAGTACCTTCTTGAATGGCTTCTAGTTTTTTGGGTATTTTTTTATCAATAGCGCTAATAATAGATTTCAATTGAATGTTAGATTCATTGATAACCTCGTGCAAATGCTTGCCTAGCGCTTGGCTATAAGAAATGTTGGTTTTATGTTGAGCGGCAGAATTCCAATGGGTGACTATGCCGTAGCGATTAATGCCGATTAATATGGAGGGCATGGAATTAATAATACTTTGTAAATAATTACGCGTATCGAGAAGCAGTACTGCAGTATCTTCGTGTTTAGAAATTTCTTCGTAGAGTTGATTGTTAATATTGTAGAGCTTGTCGCTACGTAAAGAAGCTTGCTGATTCAGCAGTGTATATTGCTCGTCTAAAGTTTTTTCTTTTGCGCTTATTCGTTGTTGTTGTTTATATAGGTAAAAACCAACAACAATACTGCCGATAAGTAAGATAATAACTATCGAAACGAGGGCATAAATTAATAATAATGAGTCGGGTTGTGTCACAATAAGGTAATCAGTAGTGAGTGAGTTGAATTAGAATATCTTGAATTGAGCAATAAAGATATTCTCTAGCGGTAGAACGATAAAATGGTATAAAGATAATAGCGATTTTTTGTGACTGACAGTGCGTTCATGGCGGCCTATATGCAACATGAGCAAAGCTTCCGCATCCTGCTTGCGCTCCTTACCTAGGTCCATGTAGTCCACAACGACAGACGCAAAAACAAGCTGCTTGACTATGCCATTTTATCGCTCTCTAGCTATAGCGGGTCATTTGGATAAATGGTATTGCTCCAAGGCTTAATGTGGCTAAAGGCGTTAATATAAAATTGCCGCTGAAATTATTTGACAAGTTGCACCATTCGGGTAGAATGCGCAGCTCTCGCACAGGGGGTGGTTAGCTCAGCTGGGAGAGCGGCGCCCTTACAAGGCGTAGGTCACAGGTTCGATCCCTGTACCACCCACCATATGCGATAGTATTTGAATGTATTACATTCTACGGACCGGTAGTTCAGCTGGTTAGAATGCCGGCCTGTCACGCCGGAGGTCGCGGGTTCGAGTCCCGTCCGGTCCGCCATATTTATAAAAAAAGCCTCTACAAGTCTTCTTGTAGGGGCTTTTTTTATAAATATGCGAAGCGCGCGCGAGTCAGACAAATTATTGGATACGTCCTGTATCCAGTGCTCCGCACCAGCAGAGCTGATCAAATATGTTCCTACATATTTGTCGCTGGTTCGACCAAATGGCAGGACAGCCATTTTGAACTACCCGCGCTCTTTGCGGGTAGCCCCTTTAGGGGCGAACGCCAAGGATGGCGTGAGTTAGTCCAGTCCCCAGTCCCCAGTCCCCAGTCCCCAGTCCCCAGTCCCCAGTCCCCAGTCCCCAGTCTCCCCGCATAGCACATTATTGTTACCTGGTTCTTACGAATAGGGAGGGAGCCTAATTTAGCTTTCAGCTCCCCCCAACTCAATCAGCTTCATCCCCCTCAACATACCAACCCTAACACTAGGCGTAGATAAACCTCTCCAAATAGTAATGAACGCTCCCCGTGCCAAATAATGCGAACATATTTATGGCTTAAGCCTCTGGCAATAATAAGCTTTCCTGTATAGTTGAATTTATGAATAATAGCGTTTTGTATGACTCAATCTTAAGCTTCCTATCAGGCATAGCTGAGCACGACGAAGGCGTCATTAAGTCGATTGTGCCTAGTAACGCTGAATTAATATTCAAAGCAGGGCGGTTGACGTTTATGCTCAGCGGTTTATATCGACAGTTGGTTACGCATAGCCATGAAGTTGTCGATACACCTATGCCGACATTAAGCTATGAAGAATTTCGCCACTTACTTTACAGCTTTGATTTGAATGCTCAGTTAGCGAAACAAGGCTATATCGTCGTTGTCTGCTCATCTGACAATAGTACTGCTGGAAAAGTGGATAGTAATTGGTATGAGCTTAAGCCGCTTTCTCCTTGATGTCGTCCAGACCTATTCTTATACCCCTCTTGATTTTTTGAACAATGACTAAAAGCGCTGATTGTAAAGTAGTGTAGTAGCTTATTGCCAGCTGGAGCTAGTATCAAGAGTCTCTCCTCACTTAGCTAACAACTTGTCTAGTTAATAAAACGCCATTAGTTTTTTCTTACACCAATTGCTGTTAAGATAGCCACGTTTGTAGGTGTCCTACTATTTGTCTTGTTTAGGCTGTAAATTGTCTATATTCAGTGCATCTAAAGGAATAATCGGGAAGTATGGTAATTATCTATTGGATAACACATTCCATCGCTGCCCCCGCATCGGTATCAAAGAGTAGTTTGTATAAGCCACTGGGTTTAGGGTGATGGTAGATCTCTAATAAATCCTGGGAAGGTACAAACAAATAATATTTACACTTAACGATATAAGCGTAAATATCCCTCTTTTAGCCCGAAGACCGGCCTATGTTCATTTCATTCATTAACTATGTACGGTGGGTGCATAAAAGGATATTGCCATGTTATCAAATGTAGAAACTTCAAAAATTCAATCGTCTCAACAAGTTAAGCCTATAGTGTCTACGCCTGCGCAGACCTGCGGTGCCTTAGCTTTTGGTCTGATCATCATCTTCGCCGTTGGCTTCATGCCTGTAGAGGCCGCGCATAATGCAGCCCACGATACGCGTCACGCCTTAGCTTTTCCTTGTCATTAATGTTTATTTACTGCTGTTTTTAAAATAGCGGCTGACCCCTAGGAGCCTGTCCGAGAATAGAGAGCCTGCTGCGGAAAACTATTTCGGCCCATTTTTCCGATCATTTTCGTTGAATAAAACCACTATTCGCCTCAAATGTTCGAAAAAATGGACTCAACATTGTTTCCCCTCGCTACGGCCCCTATTCTCGGACAGCCTCCTAGGTTTATCCATAAATGTAGGCTCTGGTTGTGTGTCAATCAGTTTTCCGCTTTTTGGAGTGAATGCTTATAGATAAAAAGTAAGCATAAATTAAAGACTATTTAGAACAGATGTTGAGAGAACAATATGATTTTTCGCCGAATTATTTATACCGCCTTATTCGTTGGTTTATTGTCTGGCTTGGTATTAAGTGCGGCTCAAATGGCAACGGTTAACCCGATTATTTTTGCAGCAGAGTCTTATGAGTCTGAGGGGGCTGTTGTAGGCCATGACCATGGCAGCCATGACCATGGTGATAGTTGGGCACCTGAAGATGGCGCTGAAAGAACGGCTTATACTGTTTTTGCTAATGTCTCAGCAGGCATCGGTTTTGCCGCCATCTTATTGGCCTTAATGAGTCAATTACAGTTAAGTGGTGTGACACAATTATCCCTATCTAAAGGACTGCTGTGGGGGATCGCTGGATTTGTCGCGGTGTTTGTTGCCCCCGCTATTGGCTTACCTCCTGAAATACCCGGTATTCAAGCGGCGGCTATTGAAAAACGCCAGCTCTGGTGGATATTAGCGGTGGTTGCAGTGGCCGCGGGTTTATTAATACTGAGTTTTGCTCCGTTTAAATATAAGGCGCTTGGCCTTATTTCTCTTGTTATCCCCTATGTAGTTAGTATCCCTCATCATCAAGGGCCGACGTTTGCTCATCCTGATCCGAGTGTGGTTGAAGCATTAACTCGTTTGCACGAACAATTTCTGCTCAGCAGTGCGATAAGCAATTTACTCTTTTGGCTTGCACTGGGGGTTATCGCTGCATGGGCGCTTAATCGCTGGGTTGTACCTGTTGACGCTGTGGCCTCCCATAACCCTAAGCTCTCTGATATAGGCTCGGATGATAATGAAGGCACTTAACTTCCCCTTTTCTGCCATTGTAGGTCAGCCCTTATTTAAGTTGGCGCTTAAGTTGGCAACCATTAACCCTGCCATTGGTGGTGTGTTGATGAGTGGGCCTAGAGGCTCGGCCAAGTCGACATTAGCTCGCAGTTTGGCTGATGTTGCGCCGTTCGAGGGCGACAGCTACCCGTTCATTACATTGCCCCTAGGCGCCACTGAAGAAATGGTAGTGGGTAGCCTTAATTTACAGAAAGTATTGAAAGAGCAGGTCGTCACTTTTCAAGAAGGTTTGTTAGCAAAAGCAGATGGCGGTGTGCTGTATGTGGATGAGGTTAATTTATTACCAGATAACCTCGTTGATTTACTCCTTGATGTTGCTGCCAGTGGCACTAATATTATTGAGCGCGATGGCATTAGCCATAGCCATGCCTCTGAGTTCTTATTGATGGGTACTATGAACCCTGACGAAGGCGAATTGCGTCCCCAATTACACGATCGCTTTGGTTTTTCTGTCGAATTAAGCAACGAATATAGTGTAGAAGATCGAGTGTCTATCGTACGTTTACGAGAGGCATTTGATACCGATCCCCAAACCTTTACTGAGCAGTACCAAGCTCAACAAGTGGCATTGCAAGCACGGCTTATGGCGGCTAAAAGCCATCTGTCTTCTATCGTTTGTAGTGATAAATTAAGAGTCACCATTGCTGAACGCTGTCAACAAGCGAATGTTGATGGTTTGCGAGCCGACATTGTTTGGTATCGTGCTGCCGTAGCTCACGCCGCATGGCGCTTGAGTGACGAAGAGGGTAAAAGTGAGTCTGGTCACAAAGACACTAGTGTTACAGAGCAGGATGTAGATATTGTTGAGGCGTTGGTATTAGCACATCGTCGACACACACCACCTAGTAAGCCTTCTTCTGGCAATCCTTCTCCTAGCCAATCTTCGCAGAGGAATGAGGCTACCACGCAAACACCCTCGACCACGCCATCGCAGTCACAGAAACCATTTTCACGTCCACCTACGTCTTATTCACAAAATAGTTTTTCAGCGGATGATTCATCATCCTCAAATGAACAGAACCAACAACCAAAAAGCCAACAAGAACAGCAAAACAAGGAACAAGGTGATTGGGGTAAAATGCAGGCTCAGCAACAGCTAAGCTCTGAGTATAAGCCGCAGTTATTATTACCAAAGTTATGGTTACAAAAAAAACGGTGTTCCTCTACCAATAAAAAGAGAGCGAATAAAAAGCGTCCTTTTTTATCTAGATCATCAAGTGCTTCTCCTATGAGCTCAGCAGCGCTTAGCGCTAAAGGTAAAGTAGGCTCTCTTAATAGCCAGGCGATTAATTGGTTTTCTAGTTTTGTGGCGAATGCAGGACAGTGGCCATTGACGCAACTACGTTATCGCAAAGTAAAACAAGGGCAATCCGTTTTACATCTGGTGTTGTTAGATACTTCCGCATCTACGCTGCAAAATAAATTACTCGCTGATGCAAAGGCAGCGGTGTTATCCATTGCTGAACAAGCTTACTTAAACCGAGAGCAATTAACTATTTTGGGCTTTGGGAATCAGCAGGTAAAAACATTATTGCCGCAAACAAAAGCCCCTAAAGCATTACGTAGCTGGCTAGATAGCGTCACCGCTGGTGGTGGTACGCCTTTACGAGAGGTGCTTGATCAAGCATTGCACTTACAGCAAAAGCACTTACAGCAAAAGTATTATCAGCAGTCATCCGAAGCCAGTATACGAACTTACCTAATTACCGATGGTAGAACCACCCAGACGGTTGAGGATAAATCATTATTCGGAGATGTTGTTGTCATCGATACGGAGCAGTCGTCGGTTAAACGAGGGAAGGGACGATCAATTGCACAAGCACTTTGTGCTGATTATACCCCTCTATTGGCATACTAAAGGTTACATGAAATGACAGATGAAAATAAACATAAAGCCCGCATGGTCGCTAGAAAAGAGGTCATGGATAAAAAGATTGCTGAAGCCAATGAAGAGCGTGGCGTATTAATTTTATTAAAAGGTAACGGCAAAGGTAAAAGCAGTTCTGCCTTTGGCACCATGGCGCGTTCAATAGGTCATGGAAAAAATTGCGCGGTGATTCAATTCATCAAAGGCCGTAATGAAACCGGTGAGTATAAATTTTTTAAAGATCACCCTATGGTTGACTGGCATGTCATGGGGCACGGTTTTACTTGGGAGACTCAAGATAAAACTCAAGATATTGATGCGGCAAAAAAAGCTTGGGCGCTGGCAGAAAAACTCTTACAAGATGATCGTTACGATATGCTCGTATTTGATGAAATGAGTTATATGTTTAAATATCAGTACCTTGATGTTGAGCCTGTCGTAGCGGCGTTAACGGCGCGTCCAAAAGATCAGAATGTCATCATTACGGGTCGTACAATGGCTGTGCCACTACAAGATATTGCCGATACTATTTCTGTTGTACAGGATGAACGCCATGCATTTCGCTTAGGGGTAAAAGCGCAAAAAGGTATAGAATATTAATGGTTTTACATAACAGCGCAAGCTGCCCCGCATTATTTTTATCAGCACCTGCATCAGGTCAAGGTAAAACGACAATTACTGCTGCCTTAGCTCGTTTGCTAAAGCGTCAGGGTAAAACAGTGCGTATTTTTAAAACCGGCCCCGATTATTTAGATCCACAAATATTAGCGCAGGCCTCCGCTCAAGATGTTGTTCCTTTAGACATGTGGATGGCGGGTGAAGAGTGGTGTCAGGATCAATTATATCGTGCGGCACAAACCGCCGATTTAATTTTAATTGAAGGCGCTATGGGCTTGTTTGATGGTGAGCCTTCTAGTGCTGATTTAGCCGCCCGCTTCTCGATTCCTATCGCCATTGTGATGGATGTTAAAGGCATGGCGCAAACAGTCGCTGCTGTTGCAATGGGTTTGGCGGCTTTTAGCGATGATATTCATATTGCGGGTTTGATTGCCAATAATTGTGGTTCAGCTCGACACCGAGAGTTAATTGAAGACGCTTTACCTAAAGAGTTACCTTTATTATTCTCTGTTGCCCGTTCAGCAGCGATTGCTCTTCCAGAAAGGCATTTGGGCTTAGTGCAAGCCAATGAAGTAAAAGATGAACTAGAGCAACGTTTTGAAAAAGGCGCAGATTTGCTAGAGCAAGCGGGTGTGATGGACGTTATTAATCATATAAAACCAGTGGAATTTTTTGCACCCACCATTATGGCTCAGCCTATAAATGGTGCAGCACCTTCAAACACTATACCTCTAAAAATAAACGATAAACCACTATCGGCTATTACCGTTGCTATAGCTAAAGATAATGCCTTTAGTTTTATTTACGATGCAAACATTGCTTTCCTTAAAGGCTTAGGCGCTGAGATTGTTTTCTTTTCGCCACTCAATGATGCCGCCATACCCGATGCCGACGCACTCTGGTTACCCGGTGGTTATCCCGAGTTACATACTCAAGCACTATCACAAAATACTCTCATGTTAACATCCATAAAGGCTTTTTTTAATCAAGAAAAATCCATTTTGGCAGAGTGTGGCGGTTTTCTATATGTGCTTGATACACTGACGGATCTACATAATAACACCTATTCTATGGCCGGTTTATTAACGGGTGATGGCGCCATGCGGGGTAAGCGTGGTTGTCAGGGGATGCAGACAGCGCCTTTGCCAGAAGGCGACATTCGTGGTCATGCCCATCATCGCTCGCGTAGTACGGTCAGTAAAGAACCCATTGCTCACGGTCGTCGTCAACGTCATTCTGCAGCAGGAGAGCCAATTTATCGCGAGAAAAATTTGACGGCAACCTATCTACATTTATTTTTCCCCTCTAACCCTGAGGCGGTAACGCAATTGTTTTTAGCCGGTAATCATTGGAAAGCTCAACCGCACGAGGTGGAAAGTACGCATCATGTTAGTTGATACATTACTTGAGTGGATGCCGTTAATCGCATTGGGTTTTGGCTTAGGCCTACTGCATGCCTTAGATGCCGATCATGTTATGGCGGTGTCTGCACTAGCCAATCAAAACCCAAGCATGAAGCGAACGCTGGTATTTAGTTTACACTGGGCATTGGGTCATGGTGGTGTTTTATTATTGAGTGGCGTTGTCTTGTTCGGTTTAGGTGTCAGCATTCCAGCTAGCTTTCAATATGTGGCTGAAATGATGGTGGGTGTGTTATTAATTGTTTTAGGGGTCAGTTTTTTTTGGCGCTTTCGGCGGTTAAATATCAATTTAATTCAGCACCGTCACGATGATGTTGTGCATACCCATTGGACAACCGAGACACATGCCCATAATAAAATGGGTAAGCATGAAAAGACGAACGAAAAGAACAACGAAAAGAACAACGAAAAGAACAACGAAAAGAACAACGAAAAGAACAACGAAAAAATGATAAAAAATCATCAGCCAGTAATGATGGGTGTTTTACATGGTTTGGCCGGTAGCGCTCCGGCGTTGGCATTAATTCCTGCCGTAGCTTCTGGAAAATTAAGTTTAGCATTCACGTATTTACTACTTTTTTCATCAGGTGTGGTCTTATCTATGCTGGTATTCGGTTTAGGCTTTTCATGGCTACAGCAATACCTTTATCAATATTATCAGCGAGTCTTTACTGTGTGTAGGCATGTTATTGCCTTAGCGGCTGTCATTGTTGGTGCTATTTTACTAATCAAGACAATCTAATGGTTGTGTGTTCTTTTGTAACTGCTTGTGTAATTGTAAGTGTAAGTGTAAGTGTAAGTGTAAGTGTAAGTGCAATTTTAGATCTGCGGTTTCTATGCGTATTTTTTCTATCCGGGAAAGCTAATGTGGCAAGAAAGTGAGGATGTCCCCAAAGGTGAAAGCCCGCCCGCACTCCGAACGGGTTTAACCACAGGTTCTTGTGCCACAGCCTGCTGCGTAGCGGCAGCCGTGTATTTATTAGCGCAGCAATCGCCTCCGCTAGTTAGCATTACCTTACCTAGTCGCAAAACAAAAGAAGGTAAAACCGTAGAGTTATCAATAAGCGACTACCAGATCATTGAAAATAAAATTCGTACCAGCACCATTAAAGATGCCGGTGATGACCCAGATGCCACTCACGGTGCAAGCGTGTTTATTGAATTGGAACTGAGTGCTAAACAAG
Organism: Candidatus Endobugula sp.; assembly: GCA_047619205.1. Lineage (GTDB taxonomy): Bacteria > Pseudomonadota > Gammaproteobacteria > Pseudomonadales > Cellvibrionaceae > Endobugula. The sequence continues at coordinate 13,974 of JBLHJR010000021.1, forward strand.
GTGTTCAGTTTAAGGCTGCACTCGGTGTTGGTACGGTTACCCGAGAGGGTTTATTGCTAGCAGTGGGTGAGCCAGCCATCAACCCCGTGCCACGGCAAATGATGACAGAGCATTTAGAAAGGCTTGCGCAAGAGCATCAATACCAAGGCGGATTTATTGTTGCAGTCGGTGTCGATAATGGCGAGGCCATAGCCCAAAAAACCATGAACCCGCGTTTGGGTATTCTTGGCGGTTTATCCATTCTAGGGACTACTGGTATTGTAAGACCGTTTTCTTGCGCCGCATGGATCGCTTCTATCTATCAAGGTATTGATGTTGCCGAAGCCAATGGTTGTACCCATATTGCGGCATCAACAGGTAATCGAAGCGAAGAAAGCATACAAAACCATTATCAATTAGAGGATATGGCGCTAATAGAAATGGGCGATTTTGCAGGTGCCGTATTAAAGCATTTGAAAAAACGTATTGCAGATAATGCCAATAGCGCACCGTTGGGAATAACAAAACTTTCCATTTGCGGTGGCTTTGGCAAAATCAGTAAATTAGCCCAAGGCCATATGGATCTTAACAGTCGCGCATCCTCGATTGATCTTGATTACCTAGCGTCAGTGGCTAGTTCCTTAGGTGCTAATCCAACACTGTGTAAAAAAATACAACTATCCAACACCAGTATCGAAGCATTACAGCACTGCCAAGCAGACAACATCGATTTAGCCTCGGCACTTTGTCAGCGTGCATTAGCGGTTGCGCAAAGCATTGTGCCAAAGGCGATAGCAGTAGAAGTAATGGCGATAGATCGTCGCGGCAATATAGTCGCTAGTACGGGCTCACGGGTATTAACCTCATGATATTGTTACTCGGCGGTACAGCCGATGGTCGAGTGTTGGCAGAAACACTACACCAACAGGGCATTCCTATTATTTATAGTATTGCCGGTTTGGTCAGAGTACCAACGGTAGCGTGTGAAATACTCACTGGCGGATTTACCCCATTAGGGGGGCTAGAGCATGTGATAAAAGAAAAAAATATTCAGGCTATTTTGGATGTCACGCATCCCTACGCAGAGCTTATGAGCACTAAAGCGGTAACCGCCGCTCGGCAGTGTGATATTCCTTATTGGCGCTTCCATCGCGAAGAATGGAGAGCAGAAAAAGGGGATGATTGGCACATGCTTAACGACTGGCAAGAAGCCTTCCCCTTGTTGGAAAATAAACAATCAGTATTACTCAGTGCAGGGCAGTTAGATCAAGCATTTATGGATACGCTAGCGGCCAACAACACTAACAATAGCCTAGTGTCAAAAAGAGTGTCAAAAAGAGTGCCAAAAAGAGTGCCAAAAAGAGTGTCAAAAAGAGTGTCAAAAAGAGTGCCAAAAAGAGTGCCGGAAAGAGTACCGCAAACGCAATTATTACGCACAGCAGTGGAACCCAAAACTGTATTGCCACCCAGTATGCAATGGATTAAAGCCATTGGCCCTTTTTCTTATGACGATGAATTGGCGCTACTACAACAACATAATATTGATGTCATTGTCAGTAAAAATAGTGGCGGCGATGCTACCGTGGCAAAACTACGGGCCGCAAGAGCGATGGGTATTCCAGTACTCATGCTAAAAAGACCGTTATTGCCCAATGGCGATAAAACCTTTTTTTCAAGACAAGAGTGCGAACAGTTTATTATAAAAAATATGGCGGGAAAACATGATGCCCTTTAATTATGAAAGTGATCCTAAAGCCATTGAGCAAGAAAGTTTCCGGCAAATACGCGAACTCACTGCGCTTGATCATCTTAGTCGTGAACAGCAACAAGTTGTCATGCGCATTGTACACAGCTTGGGTTTACCGCATTTAGTAGAACAAGTGCGTTTTAGCCAAAATGCCTGTGAACAAGGCATGAAAGCCTTAGCGAATAACGCAACTATTTTATGCGATGTAGAAATGGTCAAGCAGGGCATTACTAAACGTATGCTAAAACAAGAACCCCTCTGCTTTTTAAACCACCCTGAAACCGCCAGCTTAGCCAAACAAACACAAGAAACCCGTTCCATGGCCGCGGTAAAACAATGGCAAGGCTTATTAAAAGACAGCGTAGTGATTATTGGCAATGCACCAACGGCATTATTTCGTTTACTAGAAAACATTGAATCTGGTGCAGAAAAACCCGCCCTCATTATTGGTATGCCAGTAGGTTTTGTCGGCGCGGCAGAATCCAAACAAGCCTTGTGGGATTGCCATCAAACACTCGGGATAGAATGCATCACCTTACTAGGTCGCGAAGGCGGCAGTGCTGTATCGGCAGCCACTTGTAATGCACTGATGCGCTGTAACCACGGTGAATTTTATTAATATGTCCACAGCAATACGCACACAACATATTCATATTATCGGTTTAGGTGTGACTGAAAAAGCCGTGCTCTCGGATACTGCGCGACAAGCACTGATGAATGCCGATGTGATAGTAGGGTCTGATCGGCAACTACTCAACATTACCGATGTGCTAGCCGATAATCAAAAAAGTCCCAATACGATAGTCTTACCAAAATTATCCAAGCTCCTCGAATTGATCGAATCCCACAGCGATAAAATCATCGCCGTACTCGCCTCAGGTGATCCCTTATATTACGGCATTGGTCGATGGTTTACCCAGCATATCAATCGTGAACAACTCACATTTTATCCCGCGGTGTCGAGTATCCAATCCGCCTGTCATTTATTAGGTTTGTCATTACAAGATGTCGACGTGTTAAGTTTACACGGGCGTCCCTTAGAAAAAATACGCACACAATTACAAGCCCATAAAAAATTAGTTTTATTAACCGATAAAAATAGCCAACCACAAATACTAGCAAAAGAATGTGCCGCAGCAGGGTTTGAACAATCCACTTTAACTGTGTGTGAAAACCTAGGTTACGCCCAGCAGCAGGTGCGATGTTTTACCGTAGAGGAATTATTGCAAAGCAATGACCTTAGTTTTGATCCCCTACATGTCACCGTGATTACCGTAGCGGGTGAGGGTGGTGTGCTCCCTGAATTTCCCGGTATTCCCGATACGCACTACATTACCGGAGCAGAACCAGGAAAGGGCATGATCAGCAAGCGTGAAGTACGCTTAGTGATTGTATCCTTACTGCAACCCAGCGCACAGGATATTATTTGGGACATCGGCGCAGGTTGCGGTGGCGTAGCCGTAGAATTAGCCTACTGGAATGAATCGCTCAGCGTACATGCCATTGAATGTCATACTGAACGCCTAGAATATTTACAGGCGAATCGCCAGCGCTTTGGTGTAGTGCAAAACTTACATATTACCGCAGGGCGAGCACCCGAGGCCTTAACGAATCTACCTGCACCCAACAAAATTTTTATCGGTGGCAGTGATGGCGAGTTACCCACATTATTAGCCGATGCTTGGCGACTATTGCCAGAAGGTGGAATACTGGTGGCTAGTGCAGTGATTCATTCCAGCAAAGAACAATTAAGCTTATTTGCAGAGCGCTTGTCTTCTTCTACAGAACATACAGCACTTATAGAAAGTGTTGAAATGGCGGTTAATCGAGGTGCAATAGCAGACGGTAAATTATCTTACCAATCAAAATTACCCGTCGAAATTTTTAAATTTACCAAAGGCCTAAACAAGGTAGAGAATCCATCATGACAGCAACTACGATAGCAACTTTTATCGGCGTCGGTGTTGGCCCCGGCGACCCTGAACTGATCACACTCAAAGCGGCGCGAATCATTCAGCAAGCCGATGTGATCAGTTATCTAGCCAATGAACAAGGGCAGTCACAAGCAAAAACCATTGCCTCACTGGTGTTAGACGGTATTGATAAACCGCAGGATGAAATTGCGGTATATATGCCGATGTCCGATGACCGCAGTATGGCGAATAAAATTTACGACCAAGCCGCAGCCGATATTCAGCAGGCAATGGCGGCGGGTAAAACCGTGGTGTTTTTATGTGAAGGCGATCCACTATTTTTTGGTTCCTTTGCCTATTTACTAGAACGCTTACAAGCGGCCGCCTTACCTTGCGAAGTCGTACCCGGAATTTCATCGGTACATGCGGCTGCTTCCGCTTTAAAAATGCCGTTAACCTTATTAAAAGAATCCTTTGCCGTAATGAGTGGTCGCCATAGTGATCAGCAACTCATCGCTGCCTTGCAAACTCACGACAGCGTTGTGATTATGAAAGCGGGGCGTTCTCGACAAAAAATACTGGATGCCTTAACCGTCACCAAACGTCTTCACGAAGCGAAGTACTTAGAATATATTGGCCGAGAAGAACAGCTGATCGAATATGATGCCACCACTCTAAAAGGCGAAGCAGGCCCGTATTTTTCTCTCTTTGTAATTACTAAACATGCGCGTGATCGCACGTGATGCGTATTGTTGCATTAACAGCAACGGGTCGTGTATTAGGCGAACGGCTGCTTCAGTTTTTAACCGAAGCACACCCCGAACAACAAACGGCTTTATGGTTTAAGCCACAGCCGTTTACTGACACCCTACAACAAGCCTTTACCGCAGGGGATGCCCTTGTTTTTATTTGTGCCACCGGCATCGTCGTGCGCACACTCGCACCCGTGATAAAGAATAAACACGATGATCCCCCAGTAGTGGTGCTGGATGAACAGGGTAAATTTGTGATTCCCTTATTATCGGGGCACGAAGGCGGGGCGAATCAATGGGCCAATATTATCGCCAAAAGTATCGGCGCAGAAGTGGTGATCACCACTGCTAAAGCCTATGTCGAACCGATTTATACCGTAGGCATGGGCTGCGAGCGACACTGCCCACAAGATGAGTTAACTACGCTGCTGGAGAATTGCTTACAGCAAACGGGTTTATCCATTGAGCAGATACACAGCATTAATAGCATTGATATTAAAGCCGATGAACAAGGTTTACTCAATACGGCGGCGTTATTAAAGAAGCCCTATCAAACCTTTGATAAAGAGCAACTCAGTACAGTAGAAGATTTATTAAGTATCAAGTCAGAATATATTTTTAAAACCGTGGGGGTTTACGGTGTGGCAGAATCGGCTGCACTGGTAGCGGCCCAACAGGTGACTCATCAAGTCGCTGAATTAGTCTTGAATAAAATCAAAACGAAAAAAGCCACCTGTGCCATCGCAAAATCTTATCCAGTAAAGTGATGTCAATTAACACATGATGAGACCTTTGTACGGAAGATGATTTTACTTTCAGGCAAGGAAAAAACGCACGATAAATCTGTAGGAACAGATTTAGGCAGCTTTGCTGGTCGTAGACCTAGCGCCAAGGAAGGCGCTAGCCCAAAGAGGGAGTTTATAGGTATAAATGACCGATTGAGTACGTTTTTCCTCGGTGCCCCCTTGAGGGGTAAACGCGGCATGGGAGTAAAATGGCTTTCGTGCAAAGGTCTCATGATCAATAACAAAAGAACGAGTGAATAGAAAATCTATGAGTCAATTATATTTAGTCAGTGCGGGTCCCGGTGATAAAGAACTCATTGCACCCAAAGCCATAAAGGCAGTGGCAGCCAGTAGTGATCTAGTGGCCTATGGTTTGTATTTAGAATTACTAGGGGAGGTGTGCCAAGATAAAATCCATCATGAACTCCCCCTAGGTGAAGAAATCGGCCGTGCGCGTTTAGCCTTAACGTTAGCTGCCAGCGGAAAAACAACCGCATTAATTTCTAGTGGCGATATTGGTATTTATGCCATGGCAACATTGGTGTTTGAATTATTAGATCAGCAACTAGCGATTAAAAATGGTGATGATCAAACCAATGCCAGTGCCAATGAGAGCCATCCAGAATGGTTAGACGTAGATATTGAAGTCATCCCCGGTATTTCGGCCATGCAAGCAGGAGCGAGCCGTGTAGGCGCTATGCTCGGCCATGACTTTTGTACCATCTCATTATCGGATTTATTAACCCCTTGGCAAACCATAGAAAAACGCTTACATGCCTGTGGCCAAGGGGATTTTGTCGTGTCATTTTATAATCCTCGTTCTAAAAAACGCGATTGGCAAATTAATTCAGCACGGGATATTTTATTGCAATACCGCCCCGCAGAAACCCCCGTATTACTAGGCCGTCAGTTAACCCGCGAAGATGAAAGCATCACCATTACGACCCTAGGCGAGCTACATGCCGATGACGTAGACATGTTTACCCTAGTGTCGGTAGGCAACAGTGAAAGCCGCCATATTGTGAATGGCGATAAACAATGGATATATACCCCAAGAGGCTACAGTAAAAAACTGTAGTAAACATTATGACCGTTTATTTTATTGGCGCAGGTCCCGGCGACCCTGAACTTATTACCATTAAAGCCCAAAAGTTAATTAACCGTTGTCCGGTTATTTTATACGCAGGCTCCTTAGTCCCCCGTGAAATTTTTGCCGATGTAGAAACATCCGCAGAAAAAATCATCGACACCGCATCCATTAATTTAGATGAAATTATTGACTACATCGAAGCCGCGCATATTGCAGGCAAAGATGTAGCACGAGTCCATTCGGGTGACCCATCGCTCTATGGTGCCATCGGCGAACAAATTCGACGACTAGAAACACTGGATATTGATTATCAAATCATACCGGGTGTCACCGCCACCTCCGCATCAGCGGCATGGTTAGGCAAAGAGCTCACCTTATCCGGCGTATCGCAAACCATCATCATGACCCGCTACGAAGGCAAAACTCCTTTTCCAGAAAGAGAACGCCTCCCCGCATTAGCCGCCTCAGGAGCCACCTTATCTATTCACTTAGGCGTCACCCGCATGCATAAAATCGTAGACGAACTAATCCCCTTCTACGGAGAAGACTGCCCCGTAGCAGTATGCTACCGCACAGGCTGGCCAGACCAAGACAAAGTCACCGGAGTACTCAGTAACATCGTAGAAAAAGTCCGCAAGAAAAAATTCACCCGCACGTCTTTAATTTTAGTCGGGCCAGTGTTGGGTACAGAGGAGTTTAGAGATTCTTACCTTTATGATGAAACTAAAGCCCACGTTTATCGCCCTAAGGTTAAACCTAAAAAAATGCGTAGTGTGGATGATGCCAAAGCGCATCCTAGTGTTAAGAGCTCTTAGGGGTTCTGTTTAGTGTTGTAATAGGTTGGTTCTGTGGCATTAGGTGCCAATTTTGGTGGGGCTGGTTTTTTGATTGGATTTGATGTTGTAAACGTTTTAGACTTGGGTTGTGACGTAAATGGATTGAGGTGTATGAGTCTTTGATTTATTCAGTATAAAAATGCTTCCAGTGGATCTGTTGAAGAGTGAGGTTTTTCATTACGCGCTGTAAGGCCTAATGTTATTTTTCTAGGAGAAATATTAATTGAACTGGATTTTTGAAGTTTTTTCAGATAAATTTGATCAAGCTAGATTGGTTGCGATTTTGATATCAGCAGTAGTTGCGATATTAGTAGTGTTACTTAACCAATGGTTTGTTTCTAGGCGTTCCAAGCGCGGGCTATTAATTGAAAAAATTGAAGAGTTGTTTTCGTCGTCTAATGAATATGTTTCTGCGTGCAGAGAATTAATGGATGCTCTTGATCAGCAGAATGTAGATTATCCTGAAAGGTATTATGTATACCCTAATGAGTCAGTGAACAAATTGAATGACTCGATCACAAAAATGCAAATGCTATGTGGTTTATATTTTTGTGCTGAAAAATTTCCCCCCGATGACTTTTATATATGGCGTATGCCAATCTTAGAAGTCGCTCACAAGGGTAAATCACTTCCAGAGGGTGAGGCTCATATGGCCTTTGAGGATTCTAAGGCTCATATTAGGGTAAGTAGGGAAAAATTAGATGAACTATGTAAAAGATTAATGAATAGATATGGTCACTAAATGTAATAAATATAAAGGCTTTACGCATAATAAAAATAGCAAAGTGACCCTTTGATTGAAATTTTATACAATAGAATCGAGTGTATGAACGATAAATTAAGCAATGATCCGTTATTTTCAATCAGCTTCTGGGGAGGCCTATTTCTTGGTGGGTTCTTGTATTTGTTGTTGATTCTAAATAATGACTTTGAATTTTGTTTTGAACTGGCTTGTTATAATCATGCTTTAGATATTTTTTCACTCCCCATTAGCGTTGCAGCTGGAGGTATGGCACTTGCTGCATTTAGAGCAACCATTTTTAGGAGTGATCAAACAAGAGCGCAGATTGAAGAAACAATTATACAGAATAAGTTCAAGAATTATATCGATCATAAAAAGGAATTTGTAGGCATGCTAGACATGCTAGAAACCGCTCATTCTGTTAAGATTACAAATAGACTACATTTGTATAAAAATATATTTCCTGAAAATAGCCCTGTCTGTATGAAATTTGATTCTAAAGAATTAGATTGTGAAAAGTCTTGGATTGACTTTCAGTTGGATAAGTTCAATGCTTCAATTAAAAAGTATAATGAAATAGGCATAAAAATTTGCACAAATTACAAGTCACCTTCTCATAAAGAAGTTTCCAGGTGGCTAAGTGATTACCTGGTGCTAATATATAAGCTTGATCTCGCTTTCCCTGAGAACCGATTGGTTTCAAATGAATTCAAGGGGTTGTTTTCAGATTGCGACAAATTTAATATGATTCCTTCCGATATTGGCAATAGTTTTTATGTGATATCTGAGTACTTTAAACACTTAGCATCATTTTCTTTGCCCAGTAGATCTGAGAGTATAAACATCGAAGGGTTGGCTAGTGTTGGTGATAGGTTCGATGAAAGACTTAAAGTATTTACACGTGATGACGCATAATAAATGTCTAAAGCCAACCTTCACTATGTTGCTCGTTCTGTACTTTTCCACTACGCCCACACAACATAATAAATTCTGTTTCTGAAAAAATGGCCTCAGGTCTTGAGTTTTTCCTTTGAGGTTGAAGTGATCGCGTAAAATCTTGATGGGCACTAAGAGAAGTATAATTTATTGTATGGTTGTAGCACATTATTTGACAATCTATTGGGAGTTTGTTTTGAATGATTTAATTGGCTCGATTAAGAAATATAAAGTCTTATATGTACTCTTGACTTTTATCGTATTGTACTCGCCTTTTTTTGGTTATTCTTATGTTAAAGGCGTATTAGCTGGTGCTGGTTTTTCCAATCCTTATGTTTCAATTTCTGTACAAGAATCTATATTTCAAGCAGGTTTGGCGATCCAAAGTGTTATGCTTAAAATAACTGGATTGAATTTTTTTGATCTTATTTTTGAACGATCATTGGATGTTAGCTTGGCAGTTACTGGTGTTATTATTGTGATGGCTGCTATCTTTAGACTAATAAAATTTTTTAGTCTAAAGAGTTTGTCATCTAAAGCGATGAGTGTGAATGAAAGTTTCGATGCTATTTATACTTGGTTTTCTAAAAATCCATTTACTTTTATGAAAACTGTTGTGCTAGCTGTCGTAGGTTTTTTTATTGCTTTTCTTTCCCAATATATTATTGTTTTTTTGTCTACGATAGGTTTATTACTTGTCTGGTTAACTATGATGTGGGGGAATGTATTAGGCTATTCTGTAGGTAAAAGCTATGTGAATGTAGATATTTGTAGGCCTTACACTTTTAAGGTAGGCCAACAAAAACAAGTAGGTTGCAGTCAATTTACACTTGTAGATGGAACGGTGTTAAAAGGAGGTCGGATTTATAAAACAAACAATATCAGTTACTTCGTTACCAACGAGGGAGCTTATGAAATTGATAGTAAACAACGAGTGATTTACTTTAGCCCAATTTTTAGAAATAAAGCAGCGGATAAAATTAATGGTGTAGAATCGAAAAATAAAAAAGAGAGCGGCGACAGTTGAGAATATTTATCTTTTTAGAAACCGTTCAAAAAGGACGGAAAAAATCTGGACGGGCACTGTAAAAATAATTTATCTAAACTATTTTTTGTAAGAAAGAACGATACTTAAGCGGTGGTGTTATTGAAAAATGTAGTAAATGTAGTTTTTTGCTTGTTTTAGACAATAGCTAGCTGCCGTCTCGTCATAGAGTCGGTACAGTTTTATTGGTAGTGATGATTGATTAGGTTGCGGCTGTTTTTCTTCTTTTATGTTGTTGCCGATAATGTTTTTCAAACTGAGTGCTGTTATTGAGCCAGTCCGTTTCTTCAAAAATCAAAGGGTCAGAGTAATTGATTTCAGTCATTGCTAGATAACTCTGTTTAGGCAAGACGTTTAGCCGCTGTTCCTTTGTTGTTGGTAAACCGAAGGTGCCATTTTCATTTTCTGTTTGAAGAGGCGACGAAATATCGCATCGTTGGAGTAACCTAGTGAGAAAGCGATGTCTTTCACTGATTTTTTGGTGGTAAGCAGTAATGTACAAGCATGGCTTATCAGAATGCCATCAATAAACGCTTTGGGTGTTTCACCCGAAGTAAGTAACAGGATCTTGAGTTTTGCCTTTGAGATTGAAGTGATTGTGGCTAAGGCAAGAAGTAAGATTTGACCCTTTGGCTTCAATAGAGAGTATTAACTGCTATGAATGTTCGACTAATTACTAAAGAAAGTTATGCACCAGCTCAAGGTAATAATGCTATCTATTTGAGTGTAGATCATTGGAACGATTTTTCTTATATCACTATGTTTGCCTTGTCGTTACATGATGCTAAGGGTGTATTACATCAAATAGGACATGTAAAAATTGGCTTTAAAGGCCAAAAAGATAGTCAGCCTACCTATGGCCAATTCCCTGAAAACTTTTCTGATTTGCCCGACGGTTATTTTTCTTTAGGAACTGACATTGATTATTACGCCCATTTATATCAGTTGCCGCAGGGCTTGAGAGAGGAGGTGCTTACCTCGCTGAATGATATGGTGTTTGATTCACGTTATATTGATTTGGCTCAAGGAGAAGATGTGTTTAGTACTTCGCTGCTAAGAGATGTAAGTTTATCGATGATTAAAGGGCAGTATCGTCGGGTGCTAGAGGGGCAGCCACCATTAACTGATTTTGAGTTTATCTACTCACGACCCGCTGGAGAAAAAATGGCGGGTATTGAGCTGGCCTTTGATGTTGAGCATGACGCTATCCCCAGAACAAATATTCACTCGATTATTGGCCGTAATGGTATAGGTAAAACTACGGTGCTTAACGGCATGATTAATGCTATTACGAAGAGAAATTCATCTGCTGGGAAGTTTTTAAAGCGTTCTTTTTTTGCGAAAAAATCGCCGATCGATGAAGACTTCTTTAGTAGTCTTGTCTCCGTATCATTTAGTGCGTTTGATCCATTTACGCCACCTCAAGAACAGTCTGATCCATCCAAGGGAACATGTTATTTTTATATTGGCTTAAAGGATAAAAAAGACCCAGAAACGTTGTTAACGATTCCTGAATTACATACAGAGTGTGCCCATGCTTTAGTTACTTGCTTTAGACAAAAAGATAAAAAAGAACGTTGGCTTAAAGCAATTGAGTTGTTAGGCTCAGATGATAATTTTTCAGATATGAACCTTGAAAATTTAGAGTCACGTTACAGTGAGCTAACGAATAGAATGCTTAATGTTCAAGTTGATTCGCAGAATTTTTTAGGTGCATATAATGAATTAATAAAAAAATATTTAATGAATATGAGTTCGGGGCATTTTATTGTGTTGCTCACGGTATCTAAATTAGTGGCTACGGTAGAAGAAAAAACATTGGTGCTCATTGATGAGCCTGAGAGTCACTTGCACCCACCTTTGCTTTCTACTTTTATTCGATCACTCAGTGAATTGTTATATGATCGTAATGGTGTAGCCATTATTGCCACACATTCACCGGTTGTTTTGCAAGAATTGCCTAAGTCGTGTATATGGAAAATCTATCGCTCTAGGTTGGAGATGGGTAAGAGTAGGCCGGAGAATGAAACTTTTGGTGAAAACGTAGGTATGTTGACCCGTGAGGTATTTGGTTTAGAAGTGACTAAGTCGGGGTTTCATAAGTTGTTAGAGGACTCCGTTAAAAAAGGCGATTCATATGATGATATTCTCCACGAATATAATCACCAACTGGGCTTTGAGGCACGGGCACTCTTAAAAGCGTTAGTCTTGCATCGAGATAAGGGCGAGTTGTTGTGATGCGTTTAGCAAAACCTCATTATACGGTTAGATGTTCTTTGTACGCATGTTCGCAAGGTGTACCTGAAAATAATAGTTTACAGGGGCGCTTAGTCGTTGCCGACGAAGATATGGATAGACTTGAATCTGGGTATATTACTTGTGCCGAGAATGGCGCTATGTTTACGTTAGATACATTTCAAAACCTTCCTCGTGAAGGGCCCGAAGGCTTTCGCGGTATAGCCCAAATAGAAAAAAGTGAGTTAGTGGCGGTTTATAACACCTATTTTCGAGGCAAGAGTAAACCCGCAAGAAAAATTTATGACTATTTACTTATTTTAGCGCAGGACAAATGCCCTTATTGTGGAGGGATTGGACGACCTAAAAATTTAGATCACTATATGCCAAAAGCCCACTTTACTCAGTTTTCTATATTGCCTCTTAATTTAATTCCCGCCTGTTTAGATTGTAATTTAGGAAGTAAAGCTAGTGGTTATGCCAATACTGCTGAAGATCAAATAATACATCCTTATCTTGACGGCGACCGTTTTTTTAATGAGCAGTGGGTTTTTGCTAAAGTGGTTCAGGGCGATCCCAGTGTTATAGAGTACTATGTTCAAGCACCCAATACTTGGAGTGATATTGATAAAAAACGTGTAGAAAAGCATTTTAAAGAGTTTGATTTAGGAAAACGTTATAGTTGTTTGGCGGCGGATGAATTAAGCGCATTGGTTCCTCAATGGAAAGCTTTTTTTCCTTTAATCGGGATTGATGGTGTAAAAAGTTGCTTGTTGGAGCCAGTTGTTGAATCAGGAGTTTTTCCTAATGACTGGAAGAGGGTTATGTATCAAGCTATTTTTTTTGAAGGGTTAGATATTTTTTAACCATTACAGAATTGAACGAAAATCAACGGAGCAGAGTAATTTATTTTTCGTGATAAAATCTGGACAGGCACTAAAAGAAGTAAATCATTGAAATAATTTATCTAAATTATTTTTTGTAAGAAAGAACGATACTTAAGCGGTGGTGTTATTGAAAAGTGAAACTGCTATACCTCAAAAACACATTGACACTACGTACGTATTTGCGTACGCTTAATGTTTGGAGGTGATATATGACTACATTTAGTACTACAGAGGCGCGTTCCAAGCTCTACGCACTCATCGATGAAACTACAAATACACACCAACCTATTGTTATTACAGGAAAAAGAGGTAATGCAGTTCTTCTTGCTGAGGATGACTGGAAGGCAATTAATGAAACTCTCCACCTCTTGTCAGTTCCAGGAATGAGAGAGTCGATACAAGAAGGTATGGCCGCCAGTGTAGAGGATTGTGATCGAGATCTAAATTGGTGATGTGGCAGCTTTATTACACTAAGCAAGCCCAAAAGGATGCCCGAAAACTAGCTTCCTCTGAACTTAAAAACAAAGCTCAAGAACTTTTAGCTGTTATTGAAGCAGACCCATATCAGAATCCGCCACCCTATGAAAAGTTAGTAGGTGATCTTTCAGGTGCTTATTCTCGACGTATTAATATTCAGCATCGACTTGTTTATCAGGTGTTAGAAAAAGAAAAATCAATTAAGGTACTTCGGTTATGGAGTCACTACGAATAAAAAATCAAAGGGTCAGAGTAATTGATTTTTCGTGATTTATGATGTTTAGTAGTGGATGAAGGTATCTGGCTCCTTGATCCCAGCCGTTTGCTATCGCCCTAAGGTTACGCCAAAAAAATTAATAAATGTGGAGAGCCGTTCGCAAGCGCATCCGAGTGTAAAAACTTTCTAAAGGTATTCTTTAACGTGATGGGGGGAGCTGAAAATAAGTGGAATCAGATACAGCTGCTCAGAAAATAGGGTTTGAACTAAAAACTAGAATGGTAATGCTGGGAAGTTTTTACTAAGTCTAGATAATATTGTAGTGTAGAGAGTAGAAGTGCAGTCCACCGCAGCAATGTGGTGGACTGTATTGCTTAATGTCTTAGTTCACTGGTTTCAGATTTCTTTGATTTCTTCGCCGCTTTCTTTTCTTTTGCCGTTAGCAGTGGTTTCTTTTTAACGTTCTTTTTGTTGTCTTGTCCTTTGCTCATTATATTTACCTATAGATATAAATTCATTAACCTAAAGTCAGTTTGAGCCAACCTGAGGACAGTTTTTAGGTATTAACATCAATGTAGTTTTTGATGTCGATGCCTATAAATACTAGTATGGCCCTAATGAGTAATAACTGAAAGCAGTTATTACTTTAACTTAGAAGCGGCAGTGTAGTGGCTGGAAATATCATGGCAGATCACGTTTACGATGTGGCGTTAAGTCGCTATTGGAGTACCAAGAATATAGAGGGTATCTTTGCTAAAGTCTTGCTCATTCGGCCACTCTATCGAACCAAAGGAAACTCTCACTTGTTTAAAATAATCCTTATTTTTTAATTCTCTAAATATTCCTTTATCCAAGTAAGGTGTTGTATCAAACTCTTTGGTTTCATCGTTGGTAAACTGTATTTTTAACCTATAGTTTGGCATAGGTTTAGCCAATTTAATTTCTGGGTTCATGCTCTTACCTATTTTAATGGATCAATTTTGAAGACGGAATCACCGTTAACGGCAAGTTCCCAATCAGCCATCAAGTCCTCTGCCTTAACTCTACCCAAGCATCTATAAGTTTCTGCTTGGCTTTTGGTAGGTTTCCTTCTAGTACTTTCCCGCTAGGTATTTCAACTACAGCACTATCGCCTTGATAATGTACATGTATGTGGGGCATATTGTGTTGTTGATTATCAAAATAATACATTCTGATAATTAGTCCGTAAAACATTGAAATCGTTGGTATTTTCTAGAGTCCATTGCAGCTTATGTATACGATTATACGGCACTTAATATAGCAATGTAAGCGGACAAGTTATACCTTGCTTCACTGTGGTTAATGACGAGTCGTTAACACTAAGAACGTTTGCAGCTTGGCGTTCCTGGTAGTTCTCCCTTTATGGCTTTTTCTTCATCGATAATGTGCTGGGGAAATTGCCCCATAAAACAGCAGCAGATATTGTCGTTTATCATGGTGCGCGGCCCTTGTGGGTGGCCAATATGTTTATAGGGCGCATGTGAATGGCTATGCTTTTGAGCATGGCTATGTTTGTGTGAATGTGTGTGTGTAGGGCTGGCTTCATCATCAAGCGGGTCTGTTATCTCGGGTTGAAGCTTTTTATCCTCGGGTTGAAACTTTTTATCTTCGGGTTGAAACTCTTTATCCTCGGGTTGAAACTCTGCATGATGATGATGCACATTCACTTCGCCGCGAGCCAGTCGGTCTTTAAAATCCTGCATTAAAGAAACACCATTGCTAGCATTGGTCACATCACCGTTAATAGTGTCGTTAATACGCTCGATAAAGGTATTAATGACATGGCTTTGGTCGCGTAAGTAATCTGCTTTTAAAAATGTAATATCAGGGTTTTCTGCAGCCACTTTATCAATGTAGCCGTGAATACGGTCAATTAAGCGGCCGCCAAATAAGAAGTAGGGAGCAACGACAATCTTCTTAAAGCCTAATTTAACCGCCATTTCTAAACCGCGACCTACGGAGGGGTAGGTGACGCCGGAATAGACGGTTTCTGCCCAGCCAAAACCTAAGTTTTCGCACACAATACGCGTTAGTTTTGCGGCTTCAGCATTGGCTTCGGTGACAGAGGTGCCACGGCCAACGGTAACTAACATAGTGTCATACAGGCTGCCGCTAAGGGGTAATTCTGTACTGCCTGTGGCGGCTTCTAGAATACGGGCTTGAAAAGCGTTGATCATTTCTTGGTGTAGGCCTAATTCTTTGCCGTATTCAATTTCTAAACCGGGGTGTTTTTCTTTGTAGGTGGTGAGTACTGAGGGAATATCATTTCTTGCATGGGTGGCCGCAAATAGCATTCCGGGAACGGCATAGATCTTTTTTACGCCTTGTTCCACTAAGCGATCCAATGCCATATGAATATTAGGTGCAGAATATTCTAAGAAGCCATATTCCACTTTTAGCTCTGGAAAACGTGCTCTTAGGCCTTTGGCTAAGAGGCTAAATTCTCTTTCGGCAATTTTCGCTCGACTGCCGTGACCACAAATTAGAACGCCAGCATCCTGACTTAATTGATTAATGTGCATAATTTTTTTACTCGTTGTGTGTGGTGCATTTGTTAAATTTGTTGGTATTATTTTTTTTGCACTAGCGTAACACTGGCAGAAATTTCTTTGTCTTGATACCCAATTAGTGAATGGTCATTAGAGTTCAGTGTAATACGCAATGTGTGTTCGCCGGGCGTTAATTGTTTTAGGTGATACCACTGACTATACACGCGGCTAAATTTAAATCCATCGATGTATATATGTGCATGGCCTTCGTTGGCTGTGTTTTCTTGGTTGACTTTTTCCGGTGTGAAAAGAAAATTTTCAGTGCTTATATGAATATTCCAGCCCGTCATAGGGTCTTCGCTTGCCGTGACCTTTATCGTGGGGATAGGGGTGTTCTCACCAAAAGTGCTGATGTCTAATAATCCATGTTCATGTTGGCTGTGATCGTGAGTCGACATGTCTGATTCAGTGGTGTTGTTCTCGTTCGTGTCATTATCGGCAGTACAGGCGATTAATAGGCTGGATAGTAGAAGAATCAAAAAGGTACGGCTTTGCATGCTTATCTCATGGGTAGTTTAGCGCTCTATAGGGGCTATTACGCTATGTGTGATCACTGGATCTTAAAAAGCCGGATTATCGCAGGTTTTTTGACTGAAGTTAATCATGTATTGTTTCTATTTGATGGTAAATATCTTTATAATCATGGGTCTCGATTTTAGGTTCTAATGCTAGATTAATAGGGAATGCCTGAATATTGGTGCTCTAATCATTAAGAGATGAGCCAATGTTTCAAAGCAGCTGTCCCCGCAACTGTATGCAGTGAATGATTATCAATATACCACTGGCGATTAAGGTGAATGACAACCTTATGCTGGGAAGGTGATATTCATAGCGATCTGTGAGCCAGTAGACCTGCCTTTATATCGAAAATCTGATGGTCGGGGAGTGCAATCAGGGTTGGAATCGCTATAGCGCCATCATGGCTTATAGGCCACATTACAGTGGTATCGATTTCTTCTTCCATAGCCGTGTCTAGCGATGCGCTATGCCACTCGACCTCACCCATTTTTTTGCGGGTGCGCCAATAACGTTGTTTTATTTGTCTGCGTACCTGAATGTCTATATCTATAGTTTTGTATCTTATTCCGCTTAAGAGTGGGATGTTTATTCGTTTTTGAGGAAAGATCATGCAATTAAATAAAATCCCCGCCACGATTGTGACTGGTTTCTTAGGTAGTGGTAAAACTACCTTACTATCGAATGTGTTAAAACAAGCGGCTGGAAAACGTATTGCCGTGATTGTTAACGAGTTTGGTGAATTGGATATTGATGCGGATTTGTTACGCAGCTGTCCCTTAGATTGTGACGATGAAGCGGCTAGCCTTGCGCAAGGTGAAAACGGTATTTATGAATTAGCCAACGGTTGTATTTGTTGTACGGTTGAAGAAGAGTTTTTACCCGTGATGAAGCAGTTGGTGGAGCGCCGTGATGATATTGATCACATCTTAATTGAAACCTCGGGTTTGGCCTTGCCTAAGCCGTTGGTGCAGGCGTTTAACTGGCCTGAAATCAAACAATATTGCACGGTTGATTCTGTGATTACCGTGATTGATGGCCCAGCGGTTGCGGCAGGTCGTTTTGCGAATGATGAAGAAAAAGTACAATTGCAACGTTTAGCGGACGACAGTCTTGATCATGATCCGAGTTTACAAGAATTGTTAGATGATCAGCTCAGTGCGGCTGATCTAGTGGTGGTGAGTAAAAATGATTTACTCTCCGATGCACAGCGCGAACAAGTAAAAAGCATCGTTGAAAACAAGGTGCCTAGCGCGGTTAAAACAACGTATATTAGTAATGGTGAAGTGGCGTTGAATGTATTAATGGGTATTGAAGCGGCAGCAGAAGAGCGTATTAATCATGTGCATACCCATCATGATCATCACCACGAACATGGCGAGCATCATGAACATGCACACGACCATTTTGATTCTTATGTTATTCGTGTGGGCGAGGTCGATGCCGATAAAATCCAAGCGGTTGTTACCGATTTAATTGCTAGCCATACTATTTATCGTGCAAAAGGTTTTGCCGCGATTATTAATAAGCCAATGCGACAAGTCTTGCAAGGTGTGGGTCAACGTTTGGATGCGCATTTTGATCGCCTTTGGGCCGATGATGAAATACGCCAAACGCAGTTAGTGGTGATTGGTAAAAATCTTGATGAAGCCTTACTGACTGCTGCACTCAAAACGGCTGAAGCGTAGCTGAGGATTTAACTCATGCATTTGCTGGCATCGCAGCCCGGTGGTTTTACCGATGACGAAGGGATTGTCGACTTAGGCCAATCACCAGCCGATATCGTCATATTATCCGCTGCAGACAGCGCCTTAGCGGCGTTGGCTGACAGTGCTGAAACGCTACCCAGTGATTACCCCTCTTTGCGTTTAGCGAATTGGATGCATTTATTAAAACCCGCCGCGTTTGATTTATATCGCGATAAAGTAATCGACCATGCAAAAATAGTTATCGTGTCTTTATTGGGCGGCGAAAATTATTGGCAGTATGGTTTTGAACAATTACAGCACTGGGCAGTAGCCGATCCGCAGCGGCAGTTAATTATTGTGCCGGGTGATGATACGCCCGATGATGTGTTGTTTGCTGCATCGACTACGTCAACTTCTGTGGCCATAAGAGTGTGGCGCTATTTACGCGAGGGTGGGGCATTAAATAATCGTCAACTGCTGCGCTATATTGCCGCCGCCTTGTTAGAAAAAAATTACCCTTGGCACGAACCACAAACATTGCCCCATTGTTTGTTGTATTTACCCGATACCAATATTACCTCTACGGTATCGAAACCTTCGAGATCCAATCCGGCCCTTCATCAGCAAGCCAGTTTTATTGATTGTCAAAAACGTTGGCAATCGCGTAATCCTGATGGCGCTATTTGCGTATTATTATTTTATCGTAGTCATTTACAGTCGGCCAATACGGCCATGTTTGATCAGTTCATAGAAAAAATAGAAGCCCAAGGGCTGAACGTTTTACCGGTTGCGATTGCGTCTTTAAAAGATAAAGAATCCCTAGCCTTGGTGAATGCGTTATTGTTGGCTTTATCAAAGCCCTCGTTAATTATTAATACTACGAGCTTTGCGAGTAACACCGTGAGCAGTCCAGATCTTTCCTCAGAGCCTACTGATTTTCAATCGCCTTTTGCGATTGATGTGCCTGTATTACAGCTTATTTTATCTAGCTCAACCGAAGACGATTGGAATAACTACAGCCAAGGATTACGTAGCCGCGATATTGCGATGCAAATCGTTTTGCCTGAAATGGATGGCCGTATTATTACCCGTGCAATCAGTTTTAAAGCGGAACAATGGTTTTCTGAGCGTTGTGAAATTTCGGTGGTACGCTATGCCTTGCATCAAGAACGGGCGCAATTTGTAGCGTGTTTAGCCAAGGCGTATTGCCAATTAACCGCAAAGAACAATGCCGATAAACGCATTGCACTCATCTTGGCCAATTACCCCACCAAAGATGGCCGTATTGGTAACGGCGTTGGTTTAGATACTCCCGCATCCACGATCAACATTCTACAAGCGCTAGAAAAACAGGGTTACCCCATTGAGAGTATTCCAGAAAATGGTGATGCCTTAATTACCGAGTTACTAGGTGCGGTCACTAATAACCCTACGACGATTCATCAATTGCCGTGTTGGCAGAGTCTGTCTCTTGAGGAATACCAAACGTATTTCTCTCGCTTGCCTGAGGCAAACCAACAAGCGGTGATGGCGCAATGGGGCGCGCCTGAATTAGATCCTAAATGTCGTAACGGGCGTTTAATGTTATCGGGTATTCGTTTAGGAGAAACCTTTGTGGGCGTACAGCCTGCACGTGGTTTTAATATGGATTTATCGGCGAATTATCATGATCCCGATTTAGTGCCACCGCATAGTTATTTAGCGTTTTATTTTTGGTTACGCTATTGCTACCAAGTGAATGCCGTGATTCATGTCGGTAAACACGGGAATCTTGAATGGCTACCGGGTAAGGGCACGGCATTATCGGATCAGTGCTGGCCGGATATTGCTTTAGGGCCTTTGCCGCATTTTTATCCGTTTATTGTTAACGATCCCGGTGAAGGTTCTCAGGCAAAGCGGCGTGCGCAAGCGGTGATTATTGATCATTTAATGCCACCCATGACACGGGCAGAAACCTATGGCGAGTTAGCTGAGTTAGAAGCCTTGGTGGATGAGTATTATCAGGCGATGGGCATGGATACACGTCGTGAAATCTGGCTCAAAAAAGAAATTTTAGCCCTTGCCAAAGAAACCCATGTGTTAGATGAGCTTAAGCAATTCGTCGCTGCTGATGTTGATAGCGATACAGATAGTGATAGTAATAACGACGAAGAAATTTTATCCGAGTTAGATGCTTATCTATGTGATATCAAAGAAGCACAAATCCGACACGGCTTACATATTTTAGGTGAGTTACCCTCATTAGAAAAGCTGGCAGATACCGTAGTGGCGTTATTGCGTTTACCAAGAGGTAAAGGCGCCAGTGAGCAAGGTATATTACATAACTTAGTGAATGATTTAGCGTTAATAAATCCGATTGATGATAACGAACAAACGCTTTTTGATCCCTTAGACCCAGCCGTTATCCCGTGGGAGGGTTCACGCCCCGAAATTTTACAAGCAAGCCTATTAACGGATCTGTCGGAGAGCTCGCCGTGGCGAACCACTGCGGATACACGTGAGCGTTTAGAGTTACTGGCAGTAAGATTAATACTGTCACTGCTCAATGGCAGTAACCCCGTCACTGATATCGAAAAGACCTTGCCTAGAACGTATCAACAATTAGCTTACGTAAAAAATAGTTTACTGGTTGCACTGGATAAAAGTGCGAAACAAGAAATTGATGCCTTGATGAAAGGCTTAAGCGGACATTTTATTGAGCCGGGCCCCAGCGGCGCGCCTACAAGAGGGCGTTTGGATACCTTGCCAACAGGGCGTAATTTTTTCTCTGTTGATAACCGTTCTATTCCTTCGCCTGCGGCTTGTGCAATAGGGGAAAAATCGGCTCAGCGTTTGATTGAGCGGCATTTACAAGAACATGGTGATTACCCTAAACAATTAGGTTTGTCGGTTTGGGGGACGGCGACTATGCGTACGGGCGGTGATGATATTGCACAGGCCTTTACGTTAATGGGTATTAAACCTGTACGTGCGGAAGGTTCTCATCGGGTAATTGATTTTGACATTATTCCCAGCATGTTATTAGGTCGCCCTAGAGTGGATGTGACGCTGCGTGTTTC
The DNA here is from genome assembly GCA_047619205.1 of Candidatus Endobugula sp. GTDB lineage: Bacteria > Pseudomonadota > Gammaproteobacteria > Pseudomonadales > Cellvibrionaceae > Endobugula. The sequence goes on from JBLHJR010000021.1 coordinate 35,448, forward strand.
AGGTTTTTTTCGTGATGCGTTTCCTAATGTGATGAAGCTTTATGATGCGGCAGTATTGGCGTTGGCCGATTTTGATGATCCGGGAACGGATAACACCATTAAAATTAATATTGCTGAGCGAACACAAGTATTAATAGCCGAAGGACTTTCTAAAACCGAAGCCAGTCGACAAGCAAGTTATCGTGTGTTTGGCAGTAAACCCGGTGCTTACGGTGCAGGCTTACAAGGCTTAATTGATGAACGTTGTTGGGAAACTCGTAGTGATTTAGCGGAAGCCTATTTGAATTGGGGAGGCTATGCCTATGGGCAAGCAGATAATAATTCTGTGAATGCCATTAATGATCATAAGAACACACATCAAGATGGCGTAGAGGCAAGGTCTGCATTTCAACATCAGTTAAGCCAGCTCGATGTTGTGGTACAAAATCAAGATAATCGCGAGCATGATTTATTAGACTCGGATGATTATTATCAATTTCAGGGTGGCATGGTGAACGCGGTAACGACATTCTCTAGCGCAGAACCCGTGGTTTATCACAATGATCATTCCAACCCTAGCGCGCCTAAAATTCGCACGCTAAAAGAAGAACTGAATCGTGTGATTCGTTCACGTGTACTGAATCCAAAGTGGATTTCTGCTATGCAGGAACACGGTTATAAAGGCGCGTTTGAAATAGCGGCCAGTATTGATTATTTATTTGCTTATGATGCCACTACTAATTTAATTGATGATTATCAATATCAACAGGTAGCAGATAGCTTAGTGTTTGATGAAAACAATAAAACCTTTATGGAACAACATAACCCCAATGCTTACGAAGAAATGACAGAGCGTTTACTCGAAGCCACACAGCGTGGCATGTGGAATAATGACCAAGGTTATGCAGAAAAACTGCAAACTCTATTGTTAGAAATGGATGAAAGGTTAGAAATGGATGAAAGCCAAGAGGCCAGCATATGACCTCGACTATTATGTTACCGACTATTCCGAATAAAAAATTCACATCATCAACCACATTAATGGTACAGGGCACCACCTCCGATGCGGGGAAAAGTATTCTAGTGACTGCGCTCTGCCGAATTCTGGCAAGACATAATGTTGCCGTTGCTCCATTTAAGCCACAGAATATGGCGTTAAATAGTGCGGTCACCGCGGATGGTGGTGAAATTGGTCGTGCCCAAGCGGTACAAGCCGATGCTTGTTACTTGCCGCCATCGATTTTGATGAACCCTATATTATTAAAACCCAATAGTGATTTGGGTGCACAAGTCATCGTGAATGGTAAAGCGATTGGCAACATGCAGGCGAAAGAATATCATTGTTATAAACCAGCATTACTCAATACGGTGATTGATGCTCATCAACAATTACAGAAAAATCATCAAGTAATCATTGTTGAAGGTGCAGGTAGCCCCGCAGAAATTAATTTACGTGAACACGATATTGCCAACATGGGCTTTGCGGAAGCGATTGATTGTCCCGTCATTATTGTGGCCGATATTGATCGTGGCGGCGTTTTTGCGCATCTTTACGGTACTTACGAGTTACTGAGTGAATCAGAACAGCAGCGTATCCAAGGCTTTGTGATTAATCGCTTTCGTGGTGATGTAACGCTATTAGAGCCAGGTTTAATATGGTTAGAAGAAAAAACCGGTGTGCCTACCTTAGCGGTGATTCCTTATATTCCTAACTTACATGTAGAAGCGGAAGATAGTTTAGCCAGTAATCAAAATGCTGAAGGCGATAGCCGCCGTCATCAATGTAAAATAGTCATTCCCGTAACCCCTAGAGCCAGTAATCATACCGATTTTGATGTGCTTAGAATGCATCCGCAAATCGATTGCCAGTTTCAAAAAGACGCCGCACAATTTGATGGTGCAGATATTATAATGATACCCGGAAGTAAACATGTACGTGGTGACTTGCAATGGTTACACGATACCGCTTGGGGTGCGGTGATTGAGAGGCACTTACGTTATGGTGGGAAGGTGATGGGTATTTGTGGCGGCTACCAGATGTTGGGTCATTGGGTGCATGACCCCAATTCAATAGAGTCCGCTGCGGGGTCGACAATGGGCCTAGGTTTGTTGGATATGGAAACTACACTAACCGACAATAAGACGCTACGTAATGTCTGTGGCTATTTAATACCTAATCAATTAACGCCTAATGATAATGCAAGGGTACGTGTTAAAGGCTATGAAATTCATGCCGGTATTAGTCAAGGGCCAGCATTAGATATGCCTCTGCTAGAGCTTCAGCATTCTGAAAATAATGACTCAACGGTATTTTCTGACGGTGCAATTAATGCCGATAATAATATCATCGGGACTTATGTGCATGGATTCTTGGATGAGCCGGAGATGCTAAAGTGTTGTTTGCAGTGGGCTTGTTCAAGTAAAAATAATGTAAAGGCAGGTATGTTAAATCGTAGTGGTTTAACTGAGGCGGGAGAAAATTCTTTCGATAATTTCGATTACAATCAGTATAAAGATAGCGAAATTAATCGCTTAGCCGATGTGGTAGAAAAAGTGATGCCACTACCATCCATTTTATGTCTACTAGGTCTGGAGGAATAGGGCGTGGAAAAAACGTTATCCGTTGATAATACTCTATCGGGTGCTATGGAAGCTGACCATGGCGGTAATATTGTCAGTGCAAGCGAGCAATATGGTGTTGGTTTGGATCAGTGGATTGACCTTTCTACCGGGATTAATCCTAAACCCTATCCTGTTGAATTAGATGTTGCTAGCTTTCAACACCTGCCTTATCTTCGTCCTGAATTTATTGCAGCATCAACGCATTATTACCAGTCATCACATTTTTTACCGGTGACGGGTACACAGGCAGCGATACAGAAATTACCCCACTTGTTAGCAGACTTTCCCGTGTTAATCCCGCAAGTAGGTTACCAAGAGCATGCTAAATATTGGCAGAGAAAAGGCGCTGCTATTCATTGTTATCCTTCGTTGAATAAAGAAGTAACGCTTAGGTTTATTGATAGTGCGCTTGCAGATAACCCCAAAAGACATGTAGTGATTATTAATCCTAATAACCCGACAGGGGTCTTGTTTGAAAAGGCACAACTGTTAGCCTGGGCCCAACAGTTAGCGCCTCAGGCGTATTTAATTATTGACGAAGCCTTTATTGATACCGCAATAGAGCAAAGCGTACTTAATCCGTCTTTGCCAGACAATATTATTGTTTTACGTTCTTTTGGTAAATTCTTTGGCTTAGCGGGTATTCGCTTAGGTTATTGCTTTGCGAATAAAAGTATATTGTCGGGTCTACAGCATCATTTAGGTCTATGGCAAATTAACGGCCCCGCACAAAGCATGGCGATTAAGGCGTTAGACGATAAGCTATGGCAATGCCAAGCTAAGAAAGATATTCAACAGAATGCAGGGTTCACAAGAAAAATTTGGCATTCTTTAATGAACCAATTAAATTTACACCCTCATTCAAAGTATCATTCCGATTTGTTTTCGTCTTATCAGATGCCATCTACATATGCGATGGGACTGAAAGAGCATTTTGCTCAGTCAGGTATATTGTTGCGTGTGATTGAGATTGGCGATCAACAGGCGTTGTTACGCATAGGCCTAATTGATGAGCGTAATCAGATAGCAGTAAGGCGTGTACTTAAGGTGTTGGAATTTGCCATGCAGATATTTGCTGATAGCTCTGTACTTACAATAAATACGATTAATCATAATGTGTGCTCATGAAATTTTTCCCACTATTTTATCAGCTAAATAATAAGTCCTGTTTAATTGTCGGTGGAGGTAAGGTTGCCTTGCGTAGAGCCACGGCGCTGTCAAAAGCTGGGGCTATTATCGATATTATGTCTCCGCGCCTCAGCCTACAGGGATATATGTAGCTATGTAGTGTCAGCAGGGGCGAATTCCAAGGGTGGTGTGAGTTAGTCCTGTTTTTAGCCTCCTCGAATTACATGTTATTTATCGCGAAATGAAGCCCCTGTAAAAAACTTACAGGGGCTTTTTCATGTCTGTGTTTATGAATAGGTAGACGGGTTTAATTTATCTTCCCGCACCTCAGCTCCCTTAACTTCAACCGCCTCAAGATACTCAGCCCTAACACTAGGTATAGGATAAATCTCTTCAAACGGTAATGAGCGTCCTCCATGCTGAATAATACGCACATGTTTACGGCATAAGCCTCTAGGTTCTTTAACGCCACAAGAATGTGCAATTAGCCCCACACCATAAACAATTTTATTCGCAAAGTTAGCGACTCTCACGGCTTTATTTTCAGGCACTAAGCCTTGCTGAAGTGATTTCTTATGAGTGGTTATTCCAGTAGGGCAGGTGTTCTTATTACACTGCAACGCTTGAATACAACCTAGAGCAAACATGAAACCACGGGCAGAGGTGACAAAGTCGGCACCAGCGGATAATGCCCATGCGACCTTTCCAGGAATCATGAGTTTTCCAGAGGCAATGATTTTAATTCTCGGTTTTAGTCCATAGGAGCTAATAATATCGATGACGGTAGGTAAGCTTTCTTGTATGTCCATGCCCATATAATCCATTAATGGCTGTGGAGCGGCACCAGTCCCACCATCTGCGCTATCTAAGGTAATAAAGTCAGGCGCGCTTTTAATGCCGCGTTCATGAATTTTTTCGCAAAGTGTGTTAAAAAAACCAAGGTGGCCAACAACGGTTTTAAATCCAACCGGTTTTCCCGTAACGCTGCGCACTCGGTTAATCATATCTAATAGATCGTCTATAGAGGCAATGTCGAGGTGACCATTGGGACTGATGGAGTCTTGACCCACGTTAATACCGCGAATACTGGCGATTTCAGCGGTGACTTTTACTCCGGGGAGTATGCCGCCTTTGCCTGGCTTAGCTCCTTGGCTCATTTTAATTTCGAACATTTTGACTTGTGGATGACGGGCTACGGCTTTAAGTTTTTCATCGGATAGTTCGCCCTCTGGTGTCCTAACGCCATATTTTGCTGTGCCTATTTGGTAAACAATGTCGCATCCACCCTCTAGGTGATAAGGAGATAGACCACCTTCGCCGGTATTCATCCAAATACCAGCTTCTTTAGCGCCTCGGGATAAGGCGAGTACGGCAGGTTTGGAAATGGCACCGAAGCTCATGCCGGAAATGTTAATAATGGAATTAGTCGTGTACGGGGTTTCGGCATAACCTTCGCCTATAGTAATCTCCTTAGGAGCAATAGCATCTTCATCTAAGGTAGGGAAGGGGCAGTTAATAAATATGGGTTCGCCTTGATGGTTGAGTGGGCGAGTAGAGCCGAAAGCAATGGTGGTATCCACTTTTTTCGCGGCTCTGTAAACCCATGAGCGTTCAGCGCGGTTAAACGGTAGTTCTTCTCTATCCATGGAGAAAAAATATTGGCGAAAAAATTCACCTAGATGCTCAAAAAAATAGCGAAAGCGACCGACAACGGGGTAATTTCTCCGAATAGTTTGTTCGGTTTGCGTTTTATCTATGATGTAAAGTGCGGCGATATATAATATGCCAAGCCCAAACATAAAGAGCAGGGTTAATGCACTCCATTGAATAATATTACTAGCTAAAATTTGCAGAGTATCCATAGGTCACCTGTGGGTAGAGTTATCAAAAAAATAGTGGGTTTACATCTATTATTATATTCGGTTAAGAGCTCATAAGAGTTCATGATAGTTAATTAGTTCCATTAGTCCTACGCTATAGCTAGCACTTAGCAGAGTTAGCATCTGTTTACACCCTTGTTCGAGTATCAATACTCTCTTATTTTATATCCCTTAAAAAGGCACGGCGGATGAAATATGTATCGGCTCATGTGTTATTGGGTGATTAAAACGGAGTTGATGAGCGTGTAGTAATAAGCGCTCGCTTTTATTCTTAATCTCTTCTGGCGCATAAAAATAATCGCCAACGATGGGGTGTCCCAGTGCCAGCATATGCACGCGAAGTTGGTGTGATCGACCGGTGATTGGACGAAGCTCTACGCGAGAACTATCTTCTTTGATTTGATAGTCAAGCACTGTAAAGTGTGTTTTTGCTTGCTTGCCATGATCTAAATCAACTTTTTGTTTTGGCCTGTTATCCCAATCGCAGAGCAGGGGTAAATCGACAGTGCCAGTCTTTTTTAGTTTGCCTGCGACAAGGGCGATATAGATTTTCTGGATTTGTCTTTGCGCAAATAAATCTCCCATAGCGGCTTGTGCAGTATGACTTAATGCCGTTACCACAATTCCCGATGTCGCCATGTCTAATCGGTGAACAATGCGTGCATCAGGGAATGGCTTGATTAACCGATTAATCAAACAGTCTTGTTTATCAATGCCTCGACCAGGTACCGTGAGTAAGTTAGCGGCTTTATTGACAATTAGTAAGTGCTCGTCTTGGTATAAAACATCAATATCGTTAGTAATAAGCGCAGTAGTGGGCATGAAATAGGTGCTGAGATAGATTAAGTAGTGGTAGTATTGGTAAAATTTTCTCTATTATTGATAAAGAGTACGCTAGCTATCGTGTCTGAGCAATCATCTATACATATACCTTATCCGTGGCAGCAACAGGCTTGGCAGCGGATACAGCAACAAATCGAACAAAATAAAATGCCTCACGCTTTATTATTATCTGGGCAGCAAGGGATTGGTAAGTGGCATTTTGCGCAATCCTTAGGTAATTATCTGCTGTGTTCCTCTCCTAGAGCCGACTTAGCTTGTGGCCAATGTCGCAATTGCCAATTAACGCTAGCGAATAGCCATCCAGATAAAAAATTCCTAATCCCTGAAGAAGGGGCTAAGACAATTAAGATTGATCAAGTAAGAGAATTGGCCAGCTTTGTCTCTAAAACCTCTCAGCAAGGGGGGCGTAAAGTCATTTTGTTGGGGCCTGTTGAACAGCTTAATACCAATTCTGCTAATGCCCTACTTAAAAGCTTAGAAGAGCCTGCGGGGGATACGGTATTGATTTTGTATACACATGTATTGAGTGCCGTGATGGCAACCATACGTAGTCGTTGCCAACTGGTGCCTATGCTTACGCCCTTAAGACCGCAGTCAAGAGAGTGGTTAGCTAATTTGCAAATTGAGGATGGCGATGCTTTATTAGAGCTAGCCGGAGGTGCGCCATTAATTGCTAGAGATATGGTAGAGGGTGATTATCTTGAACACTTACAGTTGTTTGTTAACACGCTGGATACACTGACGAAATCTTCTGTAAGTAGCCAACAAGTACCTGATATCGCTATAGCCAGCAATTGCTTATCGTTAAGTATCCAACATGTAACAGAATGGTGGCTGCAAATTATTCATCGTATTCTGAGTGAGTCAATTGCTAAAAAAGTCACTGCTCCGCCTTTAGGCAATGATAATAAAATTACTGACTGTCTAGACCGTGTATTCAACCATGGGCAGAGATTAAATAAGCAGTGGTTATTTAAATTTAATGATAAACTGTTATTGTTACGCAAACAGCAATTGCAGGGCGCCAACCCTAATATGCAGTTATTAATGGAAGAACTCTTACTGGATTGGCAAGCAATGGTGCAGCGTTCATAAATTAAGCCGATGTTAATTTCTTATATGAGAGCAAAATAATATGAGTGGTTTTAGTCTTGGAGGTCTGGGCCAAGGTATTTTGTCCCTAACTATTAGAGATGCTGCGGTACTTCATACGGCTTATATGCCTTATGTGGAAAACGGCGGTTTGTTTGTTCCCACAAAAAAAAGATACAAGTTAGATGATGAGGTCTTCGTGTTATTAACGCTGATAGACGAGCCTGAACAAATCCCTATTTCTGGAAAAGTTATTTGGCTTACCCCTAAGGGGGCACTAGGTAACCGTGCTGCAGGTATTGGCATACAATTCTCTGACCAGGAAGTGAAGCTAATCGATAAAATAGAAACTTATTTAGTCGGTATGCTCGAATCTGGACGCCCAACACACACCATGTAAACTGTGAGCCACTCTGCTCTAGTTGCCAGAGCTTGTTCATTTACTCTGAGAAGACCATTTATGCTTATTGATTCCCATTGTCATCTAGATCGACTAAAGCTCGATGCCTACGATAACGATTTATCCGCTGCGATTGATGCGGCTACTGCCCGTGGTATTCAGCAGCTACTATGCGTTGGAATCAGTGTGAATAACCGAGAAGCGGTGGTGGATATTGCAGAAAAATACCCGCAAGTGGTGTCTTCTGTTGGCATTCATCCTTTAGATGTTAAAGAAGGCTTAGCAACCGAAAGTGACTTACTTGAATGGTCGCAACATCCTAAGGTGGTTGCTTTAGGTGAGTCTGGTTTAGATTATTATTATTCTCAAGACGATAAACTATTGCAGCAAGAAAGCTTCGTTATTCATTTACAAGCCGCAGCAAAAGCACAATTGCCGGTGATAGTGCATACCCGCGATGCCCGCGAAGATACTCTGGAGCTAATTAACGCTCATGGTAGCGAGACTTCTGCTGGAGTATTGCATTGTTTTACCGAGAGCTGGGCAATGGCAAAAGCAGCCATTGAAATGAATTACATGATATCAATATCAGGAATCGTCACCTTTAAAAATGCGCATGAACTGAGGGATGTCGTTAAACAAATTCCCCTAGACCGCTTATTAGTTGAAACTGATTCGCCTTATCTTGCGCCAGTGCCTTATCGAGGCAAATCAAATGAGCCGAAATATGTACGCGAGGTCGCTGAATACATAGCGGAACTTAGAGGTGTCTCACTGGAAAGTCTAGCGGCAACCACGACGAATAATTTTTACCGTTTGTTTCCTAAAGCGGAACAAGCATTTAAGATGATGGTGTAATGCTTACTGGGATGAGAAGTTCAAAACTCCAACCCTAATGAGCCTCTGAACCAGTCATTGATCATCTTTCTCTGCTTCAAATGACTTGCTCTTGCGTTGTCTATATGGATATAGGTAATGAGCGTTAGCCGGTGTGGGAAGCGTTGAAGATTTCTCCTATAGCTCGCTATTATCTTCAATCCTCGCCTTAAAGCAGGTCTTTTACCTCACCGAAACTCCGCCCCAGACTTAATCAGAGGCTCATTAATGTTCTATCATGATAATATCGTGATAAGCTGGTTGATTTATTTTTAAGCGTAGTGAGGGGCAATAGTGCAAACACAAACACAAGTGATGCTGGATTTACAGGAAGCGATGAACTCACGGGTTCATGCAGATTGGAGAGAACAAGAATTTGAGTGGTATCGTGCTATATGGATTGAGTGTGCAGAACTGATGGATCACTACGGTTGGAAATGGTGGAAACAGCAAATACCCGATAGTGAGCAAGTGAAATTAGAATTAGTCGA
>JBLHJR010000022.1:0-44394 GCA_047619205.1 Candidatus Endobugula sp.
GCGCAATGTTGAGTAAACATTGCGCGTGCATCAAGAAAATGGCGCTAATAAAAATATTAGCACAGGTGTTGATCAACCTTTATTAGCCACTAGCGCTGTCCTAGGAGGCTGTCCGAGAATAGAGAACCTACTGCGGAAAAACTATTTCGGCCCATTTTTCCGATCATTTTCGTTGAATAGAACCACTATTCGCCTCAAATGTTCGAAAAAATGGACTCAACATTGTTTCCCCTCGCTACGGCCCCCGTTCTCGGACAGCCTCCTAGCCGGCACCTTATTACTGACTAGAAATGACTGCTATGACTATTTACAGTATATTTATTACATAGATATGGTCTAAACAGTTAACTGTTGCGTATATTCTAAGGTTAGACTACCATATTAATGCAAATGATAATCATTATCACTTGCATAGAAACGTAATATTATTGGAGCAAAAAATGATTCGTAAACTTTGTGTAGCATTAGTACTATCCACTTTGTCGGCATTAGCTTTCGCCGCCGAGCATACTGTTCAAATGAAAAATTCTGGTGTTGACGGCATCATGGTTTTTGAACCCGGCTTTTTGAAAGTGGCTGTGGGTGACACAGTGCATTTTGAACCAACCGACCCCGGTCATAACTCTGAATCAGTGGCTGGGCTTATCCCTACTGGCGCCACCCCTTGGAAAAGTGACTTCGGTAAAAAATTATCCGTTAAAATTGATAAGAATGGTGTTTATGTATACGAATGTCTACCGCATTCTATGCTAGCGATGGTCGGCGTAATTGTTGCCGGTGATCCAATCAATTTGGCTGACATTAAGAAGAAAGCCATCACATTAAACGCTAAATTCAGTATGAATAAAGACCGTTTGAATATGTATTTAGCAAAAGTTAAGTAGATGCTTTGTAAGTATAGGGAAGTATAGGGGTCAAAGCCCTAAGCGAACAAAACAACGTGGATGTATAGGGCTCTGTTCCCTAAGATTCACTTGAGGTCGCATAATGCGACCTCAAGATTTGACACTCACTTTTTCTCAAACAAAACATAACGTCGCCTTGAAAGCGCCCACTATTACATTTTACTACTAGTGATTATGGCTCGACTTAGTATGATTATCACTAACGCTATATCCTCGTAACTGTTGATACATAACCAGTTGATGCTGAGTTAATAGTGGTTTACTTTTAAGGTGGGCTTGTAAGTGTACATGGCGTAATTTAGCTAAATATTGCGCTGACTCATGCAGTAGTTGGGTTAGATTTTCTTCATCCACCTTTTCAGATTTAAAGAAGTACTCTATCTCAGCTTCCTTGTTTAAATATAATTCACCATATTTTTTTGCCGACTGGCTCATGCTTTTTTGTATGGATTGAATAGAACCCAGTTGGTCGTCTGACAATGACAATTGGTCTTTTAACTCTATCAGGTGAGCAGGCCCTGGAACCCCATTAAGCTCTGCTGGTTTTGCTAGGCTCCAGCCTTTACCTGCCTTTAATGAGGTTACATCATCCTCACTCAGGCTTTTAATCGATCGGGTCTGCTGCCCTGCATAAGGTGCCACGGTTGCTGCTACCGCCCACGATGAAATCAGTAGTGTTAACAATAGGCTTACTACCTTCGCTTGCTGTTTAAATAACATAGTCATTCTCCAAAAAAGTGTTATTGTTTTTTACGTGATGAATTTTCAATGGTTAGCCAACGCGCATAAATAGTATCGGACCAATGGGTTTGAATATGGGCGATAACATCAATAATGTCACTTTCTGCAAGCTGATCTTTAAATGCTGGCATTTGTCCCCCTACAGGAGCGCCTCCATTATAAATAGTGCGGCCTAAGATACTGATGGGGTGATGCCAGCCATGAGCAGTTCCATTTAGCGGTGGCGGTGGGTAATGGCCATTATCGTTCGGTGTTTTCCAGTTAGGTGTTGCTTCCGCATTGCGTCCATGGCACACAGCACATCGGCTGGAAAAAATTACCCTGCCACGCTCAGCCTGTTCAAAAAAATACCAGCGGGTCGTTGTTTCTTTAGGGGTTAATGTTATGTCATCAAAACCTAAAACGGTATTCTTTTCATTAATATGGCTACTGCTACTTTTTTCATCGGCTTTTTTATCACAAGAAAACAAGCTTAACGATAAACTAGCGATGAATAAAAACTTAACTAATGATGTATTCATTCCAACATTCCCATCGTTATTGTCTTGCCGTAATGATTTGATATTGATCAGGCGTGAGTTCCGGCAATTTGCGTAGAAATGCCACCATGGCCCATATACGTTCATCACTATGGGTGATGCCAAACGCGGCCATTCCGGATGCCATAATGCCATGTTTAATAACCCAGAATTGCTGTCGCGCAATAACATTGGGATCATTATGAGCATCGGCTCCATGGTCATGATCGTGCGCATCTGCTGTGAGGGTAAGGTTTGGCGGTTCTGGGTACAGGCCCAGCGTCATATCATTTTCTGTTTGCCCCGGTTTCAGATGGCATGCTACACACATATCGTTATAGTCGGCTCCACCACTGAGTAATAACTGAGAACTCTCCAGATCGGGGACATCGATATCTTTTGCTGCTCTAGCAATGGATTTTTTCCTCAGTGTTTCTAGCACCCAGAATGTTAGCGCACTGTGCTTATTATCCGCGCCTACCGAATAGATACCTGAGTAGATAAAACTGACGCCAGCAATCATGGTAATAAATAGAATCAATACAATGGTTTTAATCGTCGTCATTATTATTATTTCCTATAACGTTGAAGCTATAACAGTAAACCCATAAGCGAGAATACCACTCTCGCTTATGGGTCATTAATGATGAGACCTTTACACGAAAATCAGTTTGCTCTCATGCCGCGTTAAAAACGTACTCAACCGGTCATTTATACCTATAAACTCCCTCTTTCCGTGCATTTTTTCCTTGTCTGAAAGCAAAATCATCTTCCGTATAAAGGTCTCATTATGATGCTTTTTTATGCTGTCCATCGTGCTTATCTTTATGCTGGCCTGCTTTTTTTTCCTCACTTGTAGTGTGATGATCATCGGCATTAGCTTGGCATTGTTCCATCATAGCCATCATGATGGGATCGTTTTTATCCATTGTAGAATTATCCATATTTCCCATCGCTTCGCACTTGGGTTTTTCTGCGTTTGCTTTTTTGTGCATAGCAGGGTCGTGAGCATAAACGCTGCTAAGCCATAAAGCACTGCTGGTTAGCATAACTAAGGTAGCGAAAGTTGATTTTTTTGTTGCTGTTTTTAGAAATAATTTCATTGTTTTTCCTGATAAGTTAACGTGTAATAGGATAATAAAAAATAGTTAGAACCAGGCTTGAAAACCGACAACAAATTGGGTGTCTTCGGTGTTCTCGCCTTCTTGTATCGCTAAGCGTTTGGTTTCTCCGTGTTTGGCTTCCCAATTTACGCCGATATAAGGCGCAAACTCACGACGAATTTCATAGGCCAAACGTAAACCAATTTCTGAATTAGCAAGACCCGAACCTGTATCAGTTTCTAGATCGGTTTGACCAAAAAAATTGAGTTCCATTTGAGGAATTAATACCAAGCGCTGGGTAATCATTTGCTCGTACTCTGCTTCAAAACGAAACGCACTTCGGCCTGACTCGCCGATAAATAATGCGCTATCAATTTCAAAGTAATAGGGTGATAGCCCTTGAAAACCGACGACTGCCCAATGACGTTCTGGCTGAGGATCAACATCACGTCGCAAGCCTATTTGAAAATCCCAAAAAGGCGCGATCGCTCTGCCATATAACAGCTGTAATTCTGCACTTTCATTGGTGCCGTTTACGCGCTCTACTGCTGTTTTTATCCACAGTTTATTCAAATCATAACCCAACCAAGCTTGTGCCTCCAATACATGGGGATCTTCGTCGCCACTGCGGGTTTCTAGCTGGTCAATAGTAAGCATAAACAATAAGGGGTCGTCTTTAGCGCCTGCGTGCACACTCTGCCCCGTCGTCATTAATGCGAGACTGAATAGCCCTGTGGCGAGTAATGTTGTGGGTGATTTTTTCATGAGTTTTTTGGTTAGCTCTTTCATTAATATGGCCATTAGCTTATCCACACCTCGCGCATCATACCGGGCATATGGTAGAGCAAGTGACAATGATAAGCCCATTTGCCTTTTGCATCTGCGGTGACTAAATAGCTGACACTGGAACCGGGTTGTACCATGATCGTATGTTTGCGGGGAATATAATTGGGTTCACCGGTTTCGAGTTCACTCCATACACCATGAAGATGTATGGGGTGCGTCATCATGGTGTCGTTGACGAGCACAATACGCACGCGCTCACCGTATTTCAGTGCGAGTGGTTCTGCATCAGCAAAGTTAACCCCATTCATCGACCACATATACCGGCTCATATTGCCGGTTAAATGCAGCTGAATCTCACGTTCAGGTTCACGGGTATCTATGGTGGGGGTAAGGTTGCGAATATCTGCATAGGTTAATACTTTGCGACCATAGCGTTGCTGGTGATCACGTAAACCAACACCCGGGTCAGCAATACCGTTTTGCATGATTTCTGCCCGCATATCCACATGAGGACCAAACTCGGTTTTGGCGTGAACGATATCGCTATTGGTGCCGTAACCGGCTTTACCTAGACTACTGCCGCCATGGTTCATACTATGATCCATTTTGCTGTGATCTATCTCACCTGTTCCACTATGCATGGTTGAATGATCCATGGGCGCAGAACCGTGCCCCATTTTGCTGTGATCCATTTCCATTGGCGCTGAACCGTGCCCCATTTTACTGTGATCCATTTCCATTGGCGCAGAACTATGCCCCATTTTGCTGTGATCCATTTCCATTGGCGTAGAACTATGCCCCATTTTGCTGTGATCCATTTCCATTGGCGCAGAACCATGCCCCATTTTACTGTGATCCATTGAAGTGGAGGCGCCGACTGCAGCCATCCCACCGTGAGCACTATGATCCATCCCCGCCATAGACATACCCATGTCAGTGTGACCGAGTGTAGGGGCGTAATCCATCGATGGGACTGCTGCTTGTAAAGATACATCTGAGGTTAACACACCACGAGTGAAACCGGTGCGGTCGATGCTTTGGGCAAAAATGGTATAAGCACTATCGCCATCAGGCTCAACGACGACATCGTAGGTTTCGGCCACGCCAATACGGAACTCATCGATACTCACGGGTTCTATGTTTTGGCCATCGCTGGCAACCACCGTCATTTTTAATCCTGGAATACGCACATCAAAAATAGTCATCGCTGCCGCATTGACAAAACGAAGGCGTACTTTTTCGCCTTTTTTGAATAAGGCTTTCCAACCATCGTCAGGCGTCATGCCATTCATCAAGAAGGTATAAGTCTCACCGGTTACATCCGCGATATCCGTTTCGCTCATACGCATTTGATTCCACATCCCCCGTTCATTCCAAGTATTATTTACGCCTTTTTCTTTAATATCGCGCCATAAATCACCTGCGGTTCTTTCTCTGCGATTATAGTAATGGCTCATTTTTTTGAGTTTGGCGTAGACTTTATTCGGTAGTTCATCGCTCCAATCCGACAAAATCACCACATGGTCGCGATCATAAGCAACGGGGTCAGGCTCTTTAGGGTCAATAACAATGGCGCCATAGACGCCTGTTTGCTCCTGAAACCCAGAATGGCTGTGATACCAATAAGTGCCACTTTGATTAACATCGAATTGATATTCGTAGGTATCCCCAGGCTTAATGCCTGCGAAACTAAGCCCCGGCACACCATCCATTTCGGTCGGTAAAATCATGCCATGCCAATGGATAGAACTGTCGTGAGCTAGATTGTTTTTGACGCGCAGCGTTACTCGCTCGCCTTCTTTCCAGCGTAAAATCGGTGCAGGTAGCGAGCCATTCACCGTTGTCGCTATTTTTTCACTACCTGTCATATTGACGGTTTGATAACCGATATTAAGCTCAAACTGATTGCCTCTCAGCACTTCAGGCGGTGATCGCTTAAGGTTACTATGAGAACCACCTAAAGACAGGCCAGAGTGCAAGCCCAGACCTAAAGCGGCACCACCCGCCACCATCCCCGTCACAAAACGGCGACGTGAGAGTTGTGATGACTGTTGTGATGACAGTTGTGATGACAGTTGTGATGACAGTGGGTCTAATACAGAGGGCATTGTCGACGGATGTTTTGTCCTCATCATTTTTTCTCCATATACATCGTGTGGCTGGCTGAGACTGTCGCATAAGGCGTACTACTGCCATCTTTATTGAGCTGTAAAACTTGATAGGGACGAAATTTTCTATTGGTATCCATACCCGGACTACCCATCGGCATACCAGGAACCGCTAGACCGATAACATCACTTGGCTTCTCAGCGAGAAATTGTCGAATGACATCAGCAGGAATATGGCCTTCAAAAGCATAGCCCTGCAAGGTCGCGGTATGGCAAGCCTGGTAGGCTGGCGCTATGCCTAATTCCTGCTTGATCGTATTGAGATTATTGGGGTGTTTAATGGTTGGGCTAAAGACCATCTGTTTCATATGATCAATCCAAGCAGCACAACAGCCGCAACTTGGGCTTTTGTAGACCACCATGGGCTCAGCTATTTTGACTGCCGGCGCAGCATTGACTGCGGGAAGATACGTTAGCGCAATAGCAAGCAGTGCTATTGCCAGTAGTGAGCGGCAAGCGTTATTCCATCGTGTATTACACTTTATTGTTTGTACTAGCATACTGACTCCTAAACATTCGCTGGAAAGACTCTTTACTAAATGGGAGGTAAAGTGAAAGCAAAGGATAAAAGCACCAACATCATTCAACCCGCGGGGTAAATAATAGACGGATTTATCCTATGTTAAGCGAGAATAGGGGGACGATAAAGAGAGCTAACGGGCTCTAGAGGAATAAACAATGAAGATTCTGCCTCTTCAATCATTAACGAAGAGTCAAAAGAATGAAAAAAAGCGGGGGGGAAAACTAAAGGCTGACAACCACTGATACAGTTTTCACAATGCTGACTATGATCACTATTATGATCTGATCGTAGTGTCGGCAATGATTCAATTTGTGCTGTACCACAATGTTTGATAGCCTGCCGCGCGGTATGATGTGAGTGATTTTTACTCTGTTGCATACAAGCCGAATGGTCTGCAGTCGCAGTTTTCCATGAGTGAGCGGAAGCAATAGTCAGCACTAGACGTGAAGAGGCTAAGGCTTGCTGTGAAAACAATACCATCAACACCAACCATCCCACTCGTCGAATATTCATTAGTGACACGCTTTACCTAATCGCTTCAAACGCCAGTAATTATAAGGCCATGGTGCCAAAAAACCCGCTAATAAACTAGGCAATAATGACCACCATGTAATGCGCGCCCCTCCTACCAATAAGTAATCGGTCGCATTCATAGCGACTTCCATCGCAATCATACTCACTAGACTCATACCTAAGGCTGTTTTTAAGGCTAGCGTCAATATCATTTGCTGACTTAAGAGTATCGTTTCCAAAAGGATACTCGTCAATAGCCCATTAATAATAGCCAAACTCATGATGACTAAAGGGTTGGTCTCTGGTGCCCATATCTGGAAAGCGAAAATGGTGCCTAAATCCCCTATTGCACAGCCTAATAAACACCACGAAGTATTATGCGCAGAGCGTTTCCAAGTATGTCGGCACTGCCAATGAATACTTAAAGGAGAGCTAGTAGGAGGTTTTATTGTGTGGGTCGTCATAACAACAGTAGACACCTAGAGCCAACTCCAGAGTCAAGCATCAAACTAGAAGAAACTACTTTTCTTCTAGTCTCTTCAAGATTGGACAATCACCTGAACTGTTATGACACTGATTTACCAGAGTAGATAATTCATCATGCAGCTGATGTAATTCATCAATACGTTGCGCAATAAGCTCAAGTTTATCCGTAATCATACCCCGCACCTGAGGTTTAGTTTGCTCAGGCTCCGCTCGAAAACTGACCAACTGCGCAATGTCATCTAAGCTGAAACCTATTTTTTGCGCCTGCTTAATAAAACGAATGGTGACAGTATCCTCATCGCAATAGCGGCGGATACCGCTATTGGTGCGCGCTATCGCTAACAAGCCTAATTTTTCGTAGTACCTAAGGCTATCGATGGATACACCTGTGACACGGGCTATTTCACCTATTTTCATCAAGCTGACCTCCCTTATATTTAAGCATGTAGAAGACTAAAAATAAGCACTTACAAAAAATGCATGGATATACTCTACTTTATTACGATTTGTCTCTTATAGTAACAGCAGAATTTCAGTAAAAGTACTAGGAGGCTGTCCGAGAACAGGGGCCGTAGCGAGGGATAGCGGTTTTGAGTCAGATTTTTTCATGAATTGAGGAGAATAGTGGTTCTATTTGCCAACAGTAGGCGCCTTTAAGCGACGAAAATCAGGAGCTTTTTTTTATCGGACGCTAACGCGGATCAAATTGTAGTGGTCCAATTGT
The DNA here is from genome assembly GCA_047619205.1 of Candidatus Endobugula sp. Classification (GTDB taxonomy): domain Bacteria; phylum Pseudomonadota; class Gammaproteobacteria; order Pseudomonadales; family Cellvibrionaceae; genus Endobugula. The sequence goes on from JBLHJR010000022.1 coordinate 8,468, forward strand.
TCCAGACGATGGGTCGAACTAGGGTTTTCATCTAAACCTCTCTCCGCCATATACAAAAAACCCGCACAAGGCGGGTTTTTTGTATATGGCGGAGAGAGAGGGATTCGAACCCTCGGTACCGTGAGGTACACACGCTTTCCAAGCGTGCTCTTTCGGCCACTCAGACATCTCTCCAAAATCGAAGCCAGCACTCTACACAAGGGACTGCTAAAAGGCAAATATTACCTTCAACCTAGATACGGCAGTTGGCGCGAAAAAGATGAGCACCAAAAGTAGGCCCCTCTAGGGGAGTTAGTGGTGTGCATAGGACTTTCCCTAGCAACATAAGTTAGTATCGCGTAGCGACCTTCGACAACTGCTCCTGCGTTGTTCTACTACACCACATCCCTGTGGCTATATTGGTCGTGAGCGAATACTACGATTTTCTAGGTGCATCAATAACCTGTGCAGACTTTGCCTACAGCGATGTAGGTAAGGGGCGTGAGCAGGAGCGGAAGCTTTCGTGATTCAACTGCCGTTTCTAGGTTCAAGCAACACGCTTATGTCTGCCGCATACACATGTTAATTGGTGTGCAGATTACGGCCTAAAAGAACAACATAGATCTTGAGGATTTAACCAAATCAGAGTAGTCTCTGCGCCTATTGAGAACAGAGAGAATGGATTAGTTTACATGGAATACCGACCAATAAAAGCTTATAAAAGAGAGCTAAAAAGGAAGAAAAACAGCAATCGGGAGTACATCTCCTTAAGTCATCAACATTACTGCCGTTTATTACTGGCTTTTGCTGTAATCACTGCGCTTATTGGCAATACAATCAATACCCCTCTTATGGGCAACCTTTCATTATCACTAGCCTCAGCGCTGCTAGTCTATAGCTTTGTTGCTTATTATTTTACAAAGACCAACGACCAACCCAGAATACTCGCCTATATCACCTTAATTGATGGCATCTTCATCGGTTTAATCATTTCCGCATTCGATTATAGCCCTTGGCCAAGCCTGCTTTTACTCTCACTAAGCTATTTTAATCAGCTATATCAAGGCAGTATAAAATACTGGCTGTTACTCAATCTCGGGCTTGTCATTGGTATTAGCATTGGTGTTTTCGTCCTTGGGCAGCAAACACTGGCTAGTAGCAGCCATCATTGGGTGAATCTCCCCATTGCTATTGGTGCGCTACTGTATCTATGTATTTACAGCTTCTTTGACCGCAAGCAGTCCTTAAAATCTGAAATTAAACACGATGGTTTAGCGGCAGAAATCAAACAACAAAAAATACGCTTATATGAAATTTCTCGATTCTTACCTAAGTCTGCATGGGACCAAATTGAAGGTAAAAAGAAAGTAAAAATACAACGTAAACCGATCACTATATTTTTCTCTGACATTGTCGGGTTTAGCAGCTTAAGCGAAGAACTGGAAGCCGAAACCTTATCCAATGTATTGAGTAGCTACTTAGTTGAAATGAGTAAGATCGTTGAGCAGTTTAATGGCACCATCGATAAGTTTATTGGCGATGCCATTATGGTGACCTTTGGCGATGACGATGATAACTCTCAAGGCGTTAAAAAAGACGCCATTGCCTGTGTTTCTATGGCACTAGCAATGGGACAACGCATGCGCGAGTTACAAGAAACGTGGTCCGAAATGGGCATTAAGAAACAACTACAAATTCGCATGGGTATTAATTCTGGTTATTGTACCGTCGGTACTTTTGGCACCAGCCAGCACTTAGATCATACCGCTCTTGGCGTGCATGTGAATTTAGCTAGTCGCTTAGAATCTGCGGGACACGCCGAAGAAATATTAATTTCTCACGAAACTTGGAGTCTAATTAACGACACCATTCTCTGTAAGGATAAAGGCAAAATTAAAGCTAAAGGCTTTACCCATCCGGTACAGGTTTACAAAGTCATTAATCATCGCAGTGAATTAGGCGAGCGACAACGCTATTTTTCAAAAACTACTGATGGCTTCGCTATGCATTTAGACTTACAGAAGGTCAATAACTATGACCGAGAAAAAGTCATTGCTAGCCTTGAATTAGCCACCAAAAAGCTGAAAGACAGCGTATCTAAATAATCATTAGCCGTAATGTTAGTTTATCCTAAATACCGCAGTGGAATCGTAGCGAGGGTGACTAAGGTGCGGAATCTACAGTGATTTTTTGCTTTTTTCGGCAAGCTCGTAGCCACTCTACGGGTGTAGCCTAAAAAAATGAAAAACGCTGTAGATTCCGTGCCTTAGACAGCCGCAGTAGATTCAACTGCGGTATTTAGGTTTATATCCTTAGCGACTGATTACTGGCTGTCAATGCTTTGCCTTACTGGCGGAGCGTACGTAAAGTATTCGCAGCTAGTAAACTTTTTCCCGCAGGATAACTACTCCGTAAAGGATTAATATCTAGCCCCCCACGACGGGTATAGCGTGCGTATATCGATAGATATTCTGGTTCACAATAACGATTGATATCACAGAATAACCTTTCTACACTATTTTCATGAAAATCCTGATGCTGCCGAAATGAAATGATATATTCTAATAGGCTGGAATGATCTATTTCTACACCCGCATATTCAATAAAAACTGTCGCCCAATCTGGCTGGTCCGTCACTGGACAATTGGTTTTTAATAGATGGCTATATAGCACTTCATTGACACATTTTTCTGAGAACAGCTTAAGTACTTCTGGCGCAGGCTCATAATGCTGAACGTCGACATCTAGCTCATCTAAGCAAATGCCCATTGGCTCACTAATTAAAAACCCTTGGGCATAATGTAAAGGCAGTAACGTAACCGATACTGACGCCCCTGCTGCGGCAGATAAATCCATCAATAGTGCTGATTTTACTTTTCGTTCACTATCAAACTCGGTTTGGTTGAATGAGTTTAAATATAATTTAAACGACTTAGATTCAATGATGTTTGGAGAACCACTGTCCACGACAAATTCCGCCAGGCGAACCTGTGGTTTGCCTTTTGAATCCAGCCACGAGACTTCGTAGGCTGTCCAGCGATCATTACCATTGAAGGGTAGCTCACTACCTAAGCCTAATTTACCCCGCGACTCTGTACGCGGAATAGGAAACAATAAACTCGCATCGTAGTGGTTTTTGTATACCGTTTTATTACCGAGAGGATTATTCACTGACATATTTATACTCGCTTTGCGTCTACTTTACCATTACCCTACTACTACCTGACTCTTACCCTACTACTAACTGATTGGCACCTTAGCAGCACTAAGAACGCAACCGCGTGCCGCGAGCTAACAACTGTAAACAAATCACGCTCAATAGCACGACGAATAGCGCTACGCCCATAAAGGCATAAGCAATATTAATATCCGATATACCTAAGATTCCATACCGAAAAGCATTCACCATATATAAAATAGGATTTAGCTGAGACACGGCTTGCCAAAAAGGCGGCAATAAACTGATGGAATAAAATACGCCTCCCAGATAGGTCAGCGGCGTTAATATAAAGGTGGGCACAATGGAAATATCATCAAATGTTCTGGCAAATACCGCATTTAAAAATCCCGCTAAAGCAAATACGATAGAGGTCATGAATACGATGGCAATAGTAATGGGTAAGCTATAAATGGATAAGTCGGTAAAAAACAATGATACCAAGGTAACAATAAACCCCACCAATAAACCACGACTAACACCACCCACAACATAACCTAGTAAAATAATATAGTTCGGTGTTGGTGAGACTAATAGCTCTTCGATACTACGTTGAAATTTCACACCAAAAAAGGAAGACACCACATTGCTGTAAGAATTTGTAATCACCGACATCATGATCAGTCCAGGCACTACAAAGTCCATATAGCTGAAGCCGTCCATTTCGCCAATACGTGCACCAATCAATTGGCCGAAGATAACGAAATATAGTCCCATGGTAATCACCGGAGGCAATAGGGTTTGCACCCAAATTCTAGTAAAGCGTACCACCTCTTTACGCATAATAGTGCACAGTGCTATCCACTGTTCAGCAATAGTCACGATTTTTTCTCCGTTGGGCTCTTCACTTTTTTCTTCGTTTTCTTCTGCACTTTCTTCTGCATTTTTTTCTGCACCTTATCTTCACTCTCGGTATCGTTCTTTTCAACTAAAGAAACAAATAGCTCTTCTAGTCGATTGGCTTTATTGCGCATACTAATGACTTCAATTGATTGCTCAGCAAAAAAGGTGAACACTGCATTCAATGACTGCCCTTTTTTCAGTTCGACCTCAACACATTTAGTATCTTTTAATATCACCGGATAATCACCTAAAATCGGTGGAGAAGACAATGCTTCTCTAACATCAAAAACAAAAACCTCTTTATCTAAACGCTGTAATAAGGCTTTCATATTGGTATTTTCAACGATCACACCCTGATCAATAATAGCCACTTGCCGACACAGACTTTCGGCCTCTTCTAAATAATGGGTGGTCAAAATAATCGTGGTGCCTTGGGCATTAATCTCTTGCAGGAATGCCCACATGGAACGTCGCAGTTCGATATCAACACCCGCAGTTGGCTCATCTAAAATTAATAAGCGAGGCTCGTGTACTAGTGCTCGCGCAATGAGTAAGCGGCGCTTCATACCGCCGGATAAATTACGTGCAGGAGACTCTCGTTTTGCCCACAGGCCTAACTTACGCAAGTATTTTTCTGCATTTTCAAGTGCGGTTGCGCGCGGCAAGCCATAATAGCCAGCCTGATTAACCACAATATCCAATACTTTTTCAAACTGATTGAAATTAAATTCCTGTGGCACAATACCAATATCGCGTTTGGCACCGGAAAAGTCTTCGTCAATGTCTTTAGAAAAAACCTGTACTTTACCGGCACTCTTCACCACCAAAGAACAGACCACACCAATGGTGGTCGACTTACCCGCCCCATTAGGCCCTAGCAATGCAAAGAATTCCCCCTGCTCTACCGTAAGGTCAATGCCTTTTAGGGCTTCAAAACCGTTAGCATAGACTTTCTTAAGCCCACGAATTACCAATGCTTCTGTCATAGAGTTTCTCGATTCGATACAGCGGTTTAATTACAGTGAATAAGTACAGCGATCATTTCATAAAAATAAGCGAGGATTTACGCTAACTGGATTATAATGGCTACAGTTAATATCATTCGCTAATAATACGACCCTTAATATGACCCATTATACGCAATACATAAACTATCATGTAAACTTACTGCTTGAATTTAAAGCGGCGACTGAACTACTGCCACCGTTTATCCAAAATGCAGCGTTCACGGACGCTGACCAAGAGTTCATCAACACCTTTGAGCAACTTTGCCAAATTAGCCAGCATAGCGACAGTGTTAATATACAAGGCCAATGGCTCATCAGCCGTATTGTCAGCACTTATTCACACTTAACGCCGCTATTAACACGAGACTTACTCTGGTTCTTTGGTGGTGATTGCCTGCACTATATGCCGGATGATGAGATTAGCTTTTATCAGCAACTGGATGAATTACGCTTTACCGCAGAAGCGGCGGGGAATGCATTCGATGTTGTAGTCGCTAAAGAGAGTTTAAGTACCACACATTAATATTTGCCTCTATTGTCTAGAGCTAAAAGACTACCACCTCGAACCCATGTTAGGAGCTTATTTACCATGCCAGAAGAAGATGCCCTAGGCAGATTAACCACTCGCACACTCGCCATGCCATCAGACACCAATGCTTCTGGCGATATTTTTGGTGGCTGGGTATTATCACAGATGGATATTGCCGCCGGTATTTGCGCCGGACAGCGGGCACAAAATCGGGTGGTCACCGTTGCCGTCGAAAGCATGAGCTTTATACGTCCGGTAAAGGTCGGGGATATTCTAGGCCTATATACTAGCGTAGTTGAATTAGGCAGAACCTCGATGATGATACATGTGGAAGCGTGGGTAAGACGTGATCGCATTGGTTTGCGGGAAAAAGTCACTGAAGGTCGATTTAAGTTTGTTGCCCTTGATGAAGACGGTAATTCAACCCCTGTACCTGATGAAGCAGACTTGCCGGATTATGCACGCGAGTAATCTTTAGAGATACCCATGAATCTGTGCGGCGGTGTTAACTTGACTAAAAGAAAAGAAGATAATTTAAATAACGGAAATATCTTTCACCATCAACTGCACCGTCTCCCGCCCTCTAAAGACATTCACATCTAACTGGTAAATTAGCCTAACTTGCTGAGCGATATTATTAGGCCATTGTTTAAGATCAATATTAAAAGCGATGGCATCGATAGTACGCTGCGCTTGCGCATCAAAAGCTAAGACTAATTTTAAATGTTTTTCGCCAACGATTCGTTGCTGTATCACAAAGAACGTTCCATCAAATAAGGGCTCTGGAAATTGCTGCCCCCAAGGCCCTGCCTGCTGGAGAGTGTAAGCCGTTTGCAGGGTAAATTCACTTTCCGACAAATCCCCATCAGTGAGTAAACTCTCATGAAAATCCGCCTCCGACAATCGATCTTTCACCGCTTGATCAAATAAAGTCACGAAGGTATCGAAGTGCTGTTTGTGTAAACTCAGCCCTGCCGCCATCGCATGGCCACCAAATTTTTGCAAGATAGTGGGGTGCTGCGTAGCAATGGAATCTAATACATCGCGTATATGTAAATTAGGGATTGAGCGTGCCGAACCTTTGATTTCTTCACTATTATCCAGCGACGATGGAGCAAAAGCAATCACTGGACGATGAAACTTTTCTTTAATACGCGAGGCTAAAATTCCTACCACCCCTTGATGCCATGATTCATCATATAGACAAATACCCGCTGGCATCGCTTCTCTGTCTACATCAATACTGTCTAAACTTTGCATGGCTTCACGCTGCATAGAAGATTCGATGGCACGACGATCACGATTCAAGCCATCTAACTCGGTGGCTAATTCATGAGCAATATCGACATCATCGGTTAGTAAACACTGAATACCAATCGACATATCATCTAAACGCCCAGCGGCATTTAACCGCGGGCCGATGATAAAACCAAAGTCACTACTACTGACTCGCTGGTAATCTTTACCCGCTACTTGCAGCAACGCCAATATTCCTGGACGTGCAAAACCCGCTTTTAGACGCTGTAAACCCTGATGCACTAAAATACGATTATTGCTATCTAATGGCACCACATCGGCAACGGTACCTAAGGCCACCAAATCTAAATAGTCTGCCATCACTGGCTCAGGGAGCTGCTGTTGCTCAAACCATTGAGCCTCTCGTAACGAGCTACGTAAAACACTGAGGAGATAAAAAATCACCCCTACACCCGCTAAATTTTTACTAGGAAATTCACAGCCTTGCTGATTAGGATTAATAATAGCGTCGGCATTAGGCAGATTTTCAGGTGGTAAATGATGATCGGTAATTAGCACTTTAATACCCAAAGCTTTTGCTTTAGCGACGCCATCAACACTGGCAATCCCGTTATCAACGGTCACAATTAGGTCCGGATGATAGTCTTGAGCAACTTGCACAATTTCTGGCGTTAAGCCATAACCATACTCAAAACGATTCGGCACCAAAAAATCCACTTGCTGTAAACCCATTGCCCTTAGCGCCAAGAGTGATAGCGCGCAACTCGTCGCACCATCCGCATCAAAGTCGCCGACAATCAACACGCGCTGCTGCTCTTGAACCGCTGCCATCAGTAATTCAGTCGCCTCTGGCAAACCTTTTAATGTGCTAGGGGGTAATAGATTGTTTAAACGGTAATCGATCTCGTGATCCGCATGAACACCACGGGCAGAAAAAATTCGCTGTAATAGGGGATGTACCGCATCACTAAATTGCGAGGGGTCACACTGGCGGCGAGAGATGGTAGGCATTAGTAGGTAAAAAGACGTGAGACGTAAGATGTGAAACGTAAGACGCTAACCATTAAGTAAGAATACATTATCATTATCATCTACTTTCTCATGCCCAACATATTATCTAAGCTCTACTATTATTTTTGATAAACGCTTGTACAACATTAATATCATTGTCCAACACATCAAATTTTTCTTCGCGGTCGAATAAGTCTGCCATATGCTGAGGTAATGCGGGATCTTCAGCCTGCCCTGCTTTACGGACCGCTTCAGGAAACTTTGCTGGATGCGCCGTGGCCAAACAAATCATCGGCACGTCTTGAGAACGACGGGTTTTTCTCGCGGCTTCGACACCAATCGCCGTGTGCGGATCTAATAAATACTCAGTGCTTGCAAACACGTCTCTAATAACGCGAATCATGGCATCATCGTCTAAACGATAACTAGTAAAACATTCACGAACATTGGCTAAAGCACTGGCTGACAACTTCATCGCGCCCGAATTTAATTCTTCCATTAGCCTGCTAATAGCCGCGCCGTCGCGATCATAGGCATCAAATAATAAACGCTCAAAATTACTCGACACCATAATATCCATACTAGGCGATAAGGAATGATCTAAGGCTTGCTTGCTGTGATCATTATTGGCGATACAGCGGTGTAAAATATCATTGCTATTGGTAGCGATAATTAATTGATCAATGGGTAGGCCCATTTTTTTCGCCAAATAGCCCGCAAAAATATCGCCAAAGTTACCTGTCGGCACAGAGAAAGAGACTTTACGCTGTGGGCCACCTAAGGCCAAGGAAGCATAAAAATAATAGACGATTTGCGCCATTATTCTGGCCCAGTTAATCGAATTCACCGCGACTAACTGACGACCTTCGGGTAAGAAGGACTGATCGCGAAAGCTGGCTTTGACCATATTTTGGCAATCATCAAAATTACCTTCTAAGGCAATATTATGTACATTATCAGCCATCACCGAGGTCATTTGCTTACGCTGTACATCGGATACTCGGTTGTGCGGGTGTAGAATAAAAATATCAATATTGTCGCAATGACGACAGCCTTCAATCGCCGCTGAACCGGTATCGCCTGAAGTCGCTCCCATGACCACGACCTTTTGATTTCTTTTTTTCAAGAAATGATCCAGGACATTACCCAGCACTTGCAAGGCAAAATCTTTAAACGCTAAGGTCGGCCCTTGAAATAATTCAAGTATCCATTCGTTATGCGCAGTTTGCACTAAAGGCGCTATCGCATCATGGCGAAAGGTCGAATAGGATTGATTAATAATGGCTTTAAACTCTGCATCACTAATTTCACCTGCGACAAAGGGCGACATAATAGTAAACGCTAATTCTTGATATGAAAGCCCCGCCCAAGTAGCAATTTCCGCTGGAGAAAATGCGGGCAAACTTTCTGGTACATATAGGCCGCCATCTGGCGCTAAACCTGTTAAGACCACTTCTTCAAAATTTAACGCTGGTGCTTCACCGCGTGTACTAATATATTTCACGATAATCTCTCTGTTTGCTGCTAACTATTCTTTATTTTTTGCTATACATTGTCGCTCAATATCCGATCGTAGCGGTCAGCCTTAGCCTAAGCTAAGCTTTCTACTCGGATTTTATGCACGCCGGCTTTGATCGTATCTAAAGCCTCTATACTACTCACTGCATGTAATAAGTGACGTTCTTGTACGCGACTAGTGATGAAGACGATTTCGGCGCAACCTTGGCTACCTTCAATCTCACTTTGGTGCATTGCTTCAATACTAACACCCTGATCGCTTAATATCTTTGTGATTTGGGATAATACGCCGGGCTTATCTTCTGCCAGTAGGCGCAAGTAATAAGCGGTTTTTACGTCTTCTATAGCTAATAAGGGTTTGTCTGTTAACGCATCAAAACCCAAAGACGGCACTGCAGGTAGGCCGCCATGGCTCACTTGTCGAGCAATATCTACAATGTCTGCAATAACGGACGAAGCCGTTGGCTCGGCACCCGCACCTGCACCGTAGTATAAAGTTGCGCCAACGGCATCGCCTTTCACTAAGATAGCATTCATGACACCATCAACATTAGCCACTAAGCGCTTTTGCGGGATTAGGGTTGGGTGTACACGCAACTCTATAGATTCTCCCACTCTTCGCGCAATACCTAAATGCTTAATGCGATAGCCTAAGTGTTGGGCGTACTCGATATCTTTGGTTTCAATGCGACTAATACCTTCAGTAAACACCTTGTCATACTGTAATGGCATAGCAAACGCTATTGAAGCCAATATCACTAATTTATGTGCGGCATCAATACCTTCCACATCAAATGTTGGATCTGCTTCGGCATAGCCTAGTGCTTGCGCTTCTTTTAATACATCGGCAAAGTCACGGCCTTTATCACCCATCTCAGTGAGAATAAAGTTACCCGTACCATTAATAATACCCGCCAGCCATTCAATACGATTAGCGGACAAACCTTCTCGCAAGGCCTTAATGATGGGGATACCTCCGGCTACTGCCGCTTCATAAGCGACAGTCACACCTTTCGCCGCTGCGGCTGCAAAAATCTCATTACCAAACTCTGCTATTAAGGCTTTATTTGCGGTAACAACATGCTTGCCATTAGCGATAGCGCGATCGACCACTTCTTTAGCCACGGTAGTGCCGCCGATTAATTCGACAACAATATCAATTTCTGGATTATCAACCACGGCAAAAATATCGCGAGACACATTCATACCGCTTAAATCGCAGTCTGGATTATCACGACGAGCGCCTACTTGCGCTATGCTGATTTCACATCCTGCACGGGATTGAATCTCTGCACCATTACGCTGTAAAACGTTAAATGTACCGCTACCTACCGTACCCAAACCACACAGGCCAATTTTTACTGGATTCACACTGATTACCTCAAGTAAAACCCCGACAATTATCATGTAATACGATCAAATAGTGGAGGATTTTGTAAAAAACGGCAACCTTACGCGTGCTAACCCTTAGTGTCAATACGACAGGGTCGGTAGCTTGTAGACTGGGTAGAGAGGAATAAAAGAGAGGAGGTAAAAAAGGCCAAAATGGCATTAAACGAAGCCATCTAACCTCAAACTATAGGGGGTGTTTACTTGTCGCTTGAGGCTATATTTGTGGCTATGCTTATAGCTATATTGATGACTATAATGGGGTAACTTAAATCCCCATTTCACTGACTAAACGTTCAGGACTCACCGCACCAGGAATCATTTGTCCTGACTCAAGTACAATAGCGGGTGTGCCACGCACGCCCATCTTCTGCCCCAACATATATTGATCGGCTACAGGGTTGCCATCACACACAGCCAGCGCAACATTTTCACCGCTTTTAAACCGTGTCAACATCTGCTGCCGATCATCCGCACACCATGCGGTTGCCAACTTTTGTGCGCTACGTGAATTAATCCCTGCACGAGGAAAGGCGAGGTAGCGTACTTCAATGCCTTTATCTAACATGTCTTTCATTTGACCATGCAACTTACGACAAAAACCGCAATCAATATCGGTAAATACATAAACATGTCCCTTGGTTTCCTTCTCTGGGGTATAAATAACCAAGTCTTTATTGTCTATAGCGGCCAATTCGCGCGCGCGCTCGGGTGCAAAGTCTGCTTCTTGTTGACGACGCTCCTCTTCTTGGAGATTCACCAAATGACCGGGGTTCACCTGATACATTTCCCCTGCGATTAAGAAACTACCATCCTCACTAACAAAGGCCAGCTGATCATTAAGGTCAATTTTATACACTCCCTCCATCGGAGATAAGCGTAAATTAGATGACCTCAAATCAGGACGAGCCGCACGCAAACGTGCATAAATAGCCTCGGCTACCGCTTTAGGGACAGCAGGCTCACTTTCCGCTTCTTCACGTTCTACTTCCTCCACCTCTACTTCCTCTAGCACAGGTAACTTAAGCGGTTGAGCGGCAAGGTTGTAGGCCATAGTGACGAGGAGTAGCGACAGAAGTACCTGACTACATTTGCTTATGGCTGATGATTTTCTATTCATAAAATACCTATATAACGCCTTTCATAATTAGCTTAAAGAGTTACTTATTCACACTAACTATTAAATAATAGAAGCTTAAGTAAGTTTTACACAGCGGTTGGAAGCATTTTAATCAATAAAGTTCACTTCATGTGATAAGTAATCATTGATAAGTGCGCATGCCATATATTCATAGTAACAATAGGCAGCAACAACAGACTGTAGCAATATGGAGAGTAGTAAACGATAGCGAAGTATTTCCAAATGTTAATGCAGCAATGATGGTGGCCTGCTTAACCATTGAAGCGGCCTCTAAATAGAAAAAGATTTCGCCACACACCCTCTCAACCGCAGTGCGGACTTGCGCGTAGTGTCATTGCTGTTATGGTACAGTGATTTATCCTATTCACCACACAAATCTATACCCATATCGCACAGGCACGATTACAAGAGTTACACGCCGAGCATCATCCGCGCGGGTGATGGACTTACATCCGTACTTTCAAAAATCTTATCCGCTGACTTTGCTATAAACCCCTGATACAAACTACCATCTGACAATGGATAACGACGTGCAAATTCGTAGTAACAACTAGGAATAGAGGCCTCTCTATCAATAAACTTCACGTTCGTTTTACTGGCCAAAGTAGAAGACTGCTCTAAATAATCCTCTGGCGACCCCTTAATAACACCTCCTGCCTCATTAAGAATAATACCCTGCTCCAGTAAAAACAGATTGACATCTTCTAGGCTGTTGTGGGATTGCAGGTGATTCACTGACACAGTGAAATGATTAGGGCGATAGCCAAACGCAGCTAACCAAGCCGCATATTCACTCTCTGCCAGTAATTTACAATACTGTGTATAACTAATATCCCAAGGACGACCCGAATAACAAAAATCGTCGTTTGCTACCCACTCGGGATCAAGTGAATCGACTAAATCTTGCACCAATACTTGAGCAGAATCAGAAAGTTGCTCTACCAACAACTCACTAATAAACACTTTAGGTAAATGAGTATCACTATGCTGAAGATGCCTAGCATAGAGTTTTTTTTCAGCAAAATGATATTCACCTGCAAAGCGATAACCCGCTTGCAAAAACGGTTGTGCCATTTTATCAATATTCACCTTATCAAGATTAAACGTGCGTAGGGCAATATGGTCGTTAACCACCACGCCATTGTTTTTCCCTGATAAGAGTTGATGGATTTTGCTGACGTCAGGATTGAGCTGTAAATAATCCTGCCACATATGATCCAGTAATGATTTTATATTCGCTTCACTCATCTTAGCCTCCCATAAACACCCAAGCCCAGTATTGGCTCACGGTAACGCAATCACTATACGGCAGCATAATTAATGTTTAAAATATATAAATTATATCAACCCCATATATTTAAGATATGAGAACCAAAAGACATGAATCTACGACAATTGGAAATTTTCACCACGGTGATTGCTGTAGGTAGCTTTACTGAAGCGGGCAAAATACTGCATATGGCCCAACCGGCTGTTAGTATCGCTGTGCGCAAGCTGGAAGATCGGCTGGGTTCTCAGTTAATCTGCCGTGTAGATAACCTCACCCCAACCGCAGAAGGCGCCGTACTACTGGCACACGCCAAACAGTTACTTAGCGATATGCGGGTAACAAAACAAGCAATGGTAGATTTAACTGAACTTAAAACAGGTCTAGTACGCTTTAGTACCAGCCCAATACTGGGCAGTTACTTCTTCCCCAAAAAAATCAAAGCATTCCAAGACCTACACCCGAATATCCGCTTCCAAGTAATTCATCAAGAAACCATCAATGAGCGACAAATGCTGGATGAGCAGCGCTGTGATATGGCCATAGTGAACATGGAAGATATCCCTAAAGGCATGGAGGCTATCCCCCTAGGTCAACAGGAGGTCGTCGCGTGTATATCCCCTGATAACCCATTAGCGACTAAAACAACGCTAGATCTAGCAATGTTTTTACAACAACCCCTAGTGCTTTACACCGAGAACCATAGCCTGCGCCAGGTCGTGAATCAGGCAAGTGCCTCTCTCAATATAAATCTCTCGATTATCGTAGAATCTGATTTAACGGGAATGATACTAAAAATGATTGGCCAGAATATTGGTATTGGCCTATGCCTACGTGCCATTGCAGACCACGAAAAAGAGTTAGTGATGTTACCTTTTACCAAGCCCCTATTTCTGCAATTAGGTTTTGGATGGATAAAAGACCGATACCTTTCTGCTGCAAATCGAGCATTCATTGATTCTCTTAAGGAACCTATGAGCATAGAAAATACTTAAGGATATCTCAATTAATCAACGCCCATAAAAAAACCGAAGACAATGCTTCGGTTTTTTTATATCGATTAAGCAATAAAACTTAGCCCAACTTTTCTTTAATACGTGCTGCACGACCCGTCAATTCACGCAAGTAATACAACTTCGCTTGACGAACATCACCACGACGCTTAACAGCAAGACTATCCACTAAAGGACTATGCAGTTGGAAAGTACGCTCAACACCCACACCATGTGAAATCTTACGTACGGTAAACGCAGAGTTAATGCCACGGTTACGCTTAGCAATTACCACGCCTTCAAATGCCTGTAGACGCTCACGGTTACCTTCTTTTACTTTTACTTGAACAACAACCGTATCACCTGGTGAAAACTCAGGCACATCAGATTTTATATGTTCTTTATTCAGCTCAAGAATAATTTTGTTAGTCATTATATTTTCCTAATTAATAAAGGTATGTAGCTTCACAGCTAGAACTATTTATTGGCTCAGAGTAGAGTTTACTCTGCACCTGTATGTGATTTCGATTCAGAAATAAAAAAATTACTCTGATTCTTTCTTCAATTTCTTTTCTACGCTCTTCGTCAAGCTCTTATTTAAGCTCTTCGTTAAGCTCTTATTTAAGCTCTGCGTTAAGATGTCCGGACGCCGTTGCCGTGTCCGTTCTAACGATTGCGCTAAACGCCACTGCTTAATCGCCGCATGATTGCCTGATAGTAAGACTGAAGGCACTGTCTTGCCTGCGTAGACTTCAGGTCGCGTATAGTGTGGGCAATCTAACAAACCATCACTAAACGAATCTTCTGCTGCAGAATCTGCATGCCCTAATGCACCCGGCAATAAACGAATAACTGCATCTAACAGCACCATTGCGGGCAACTCACCGCCACTAAGAACATAGTCCCCAATAGACCATTCCTCGTCCACTTCCATTTGTAACAAGCGCTCGTCGATACCTTCATAACGACCCGCGATCAGTAGCAAATTTTCATCCTGCACGGCGCCAGCTAATGCGGTGACACCCGCTTGATCTAAGACCTTACCTTGAGGCGACAAATAAATCACCCGACTCGGTTTATGGTTCTCAGCAAGCCAAGTTTTTGCCGCATCAATTGCCGCTTTTAGCGGTTCAATCTTCATCACCATACCGGGGCCACCCCCGTACGGACGATCATCTACGGTCTGATGGCGATCATCGGTAAACGTTCTCGGATTCCATGTACTTATCGTTAGCAGTTGATTTTTTACTGCTCGACTACTAATACCGTAATCCGTTAACGCGGCAAACATTTCAGGGAATAATGTAATGATGGCAACTCGCACCGCTTCACTCCCCCTTGCTTGGCTGCTATGGGGTCAGAGTAAATTTTTTGACTACTGAAGTAAACGTATATACCTCATCGCTTATAAAACTTTACTCTGACCCTTTATTTTCTTTTAGAAATCAGGATCCCAATCAACGTGAACAATGCCATCGGCTACATTCACATCTTTGACAAACTGATCTGGCACATACGGAATCAAACGTTCAGCTTGGTCCATACTTTGCTCATCACCCACTACGACTAACACATCATTAGCGCCTGTCGCTAATATCGAGGTGACGATACCAAAATCGTAAGATTGTCCGTTGAAGTCACTAATAACCCGCAAACCTTCCAGCTGATGCCAGTAAAATTCGCCATCATCTAATGTCGCCAACAGTGCTTTTTCGACTGCAATATCAACCGGGCATAAAAGCTCTGCTTGATTACGATCGTCAATACCTACTATTTGTGCCACAAAACCTTTTCCATGCGCTCGCCATTCAACAAGTTCTATGGATTTAACACCGTGTGTAGTGTTTAAATACCAAGGTTGGTAAGCAAAAATATTATCGGCGGGTTCCGTCTGCGAATGAATTTTCACCCATCCTTTGATTCCAAAAACGCTAGTAATGCGCCCAACATTGAGTAAATTCGACATTAGACCTTAACTTCGTTTAAACAAATCGTTAACTAACACAAGCGTTACTAAAAGCAGCCAATTAAGCCGCTGTTGCCTGGTCTGTTGCTGAGTCTGTTGCTTGAGCTGTTGCAGGGTCTTTCAATAACTTAGCAACGCGATCTGATAACTGAGCGCCTTGGCCAACCCAAAAATCAACACGGCTAGTATCAACGCGTAAGCGTTCTTCTTGACCACGAGCAACGGGATTAAAAAACCCAATACGCTCGATATAACGACTGTCGCGTGCTCTACGGCTATCCGCAACGGTCAAATGGTAAAATGGGCGTTTTTTAGAGCCGCCACGAGACAAACGAATGGTAACCATCTCTGTTTATTTCCTATATTCAATTAAAAGTATTGCCTCACGGCAAGACAACATTCTGTCATCATCGACAAGTAATTAGGTCAATGAAAGGCGGCGTACTTTACGGGAAAGAATGTGTGCTGTACAGGATTAAGAGAGACTTAAGGTGAGTATCTTCAGATTATTTCTATTAATAAGGCGAAAATCAGCTTCAAGCCACAAAGTGACAAGCAATTAAGCCCTATTTTCTTGTGGCTTGCGGCTAAAGACTTACTGCTATGGGTATAACATATGCCAACCTAAGCGACTGGCTACAAACAACACTAATAATGCCGTTAGCAAGGCAACTGTCCGCGAGGGGATCAGCTTAATGGTGATAACGTTACCCAACTGGCCTCCGATTAGCACAAGCACTGGCAAGTACCAATAATCCAAAACAATCTCGGCTAAGCCACTCTTATGCCATTGGCCAAGAAGCCCTGCCATGGAATTAACCAGAATAAATAGAGAGGCTGTAGTCGCGATATGCTTAGGCGGACCCACACGTAAATTATACAGAATTGGCGCTAAGAATATTCCGCCGCCTATACCAACGACACCGGCCAGAAAGCCTAGAACAGCACCAACAGCACAACCCAACCACACGGGCATCTGCACATAAGACGACGAATCATCATCATACTGACGATGGCTAATCAACAATCTAGCACCCGCCACTAGCAAAGTGATGAAGAGTATCAGTACAAACCATTCTTTCTCAATAGATAATCGTCCACCCAAATAAGCCATGGGGACAGAGGTGATCATCGGCGGGAGTAATAAACGCCAGTTCAAATAACCTGCGCGGATGTAATGCACGCTATTGCCAGAAACGACGACAATATTACAAATTAACGCCATTACAGGAATGACAGTATAGGGCAAGCCCCATAATATCAATAAGGCCAAATAGGATGATCCACCGCCAAAACCAACACTGGCATAGAAAATAGCGACTAATGTAAACAGTGACCCGAGTAACATTACTCTCTCTTATGGCTAAGCTCTTGTGAATGGGCTTTTATAGATAGGCGCTTATGAATAGATTTTTTTGGATTCGAATATCAATATCTTTGCACCGCTCACCATTGTAGGACATTAACCACAACAACACAGCCACTCTGCAAAAAGCTTTATTGAACTAGCACCATGCCGATGCATAAATATTACAACTCAACAATCTGAACCCAAGCATGCACTCTTTCAAAATACACAAAACTCACACCAATAGAATTTACATAACGAACATCGCCATTACCTGGCTGATCATAATCTTCCAAGCCTTCTAAAGCTAAGGCATTCGCCATAGCAGGCTTTTCCTGCCTACGCTGCGGAAGATCTTCCAAATGTAATTCTTCTGCAGTCCAAATCATGCCATCGCGTTCAACTGGTGAGGCATGATTAAACTCTGCCGAGATAAATACCGCCGAAGTCCCGGCCATTTTTTTATAACTAATTGTAGACATACTATTTTTTACCCGTTCGCTATTCTTTGCACTATATCTTATAGGTTTAAGGATGCTATAAAAAGCATTTTTCCGTTAACCGCATTTAGACTCACCACAGTTCAAACAAGTTAAACAACCATCCATTTGAATCATGGCTTTAGTGAGACACTTCTTACACAACTGAGATCCCACTGGAAATTCATCGGTCGATTTTTTCTGTGTATTTTTTATTTTTTGTTCGTACTGAGCTCGTTTTTCTTCGATCATCTGCTTTTGGTATTCATCCAGCTCCTTAGGCTCTAACAAGCCTATCATTCTCATATGACTCTCTATAGCATCGCCAATTTCAGCAACGATCGAAGGCATATAACGTCCGCCTTTTTTAAAGTACCCACCCTGAGGATCAAAGACACCTCGCAGCTCATCCACCAAGAAAGTAATATCCCCGCCTTTACGAAAAACAGCCGAAATAATCAGTGTTAAGGCTGCAATCCATTGATAGTGCTCCATGTTCTTAGAGTTGATAAAAATTTCAAACGGACGGCGCAGCTCATGTTCTGTGTCTGGATTTAATACCACGTCGTTAATAGTGACATATAAGGCATGAGCCGACATCGGTGTTTTAATTTTATAGGTTGAACCCAACAAGGCTTCAGGCCGCTTAATCTTTTCGTGCATTTGCACGATATCGGCACTCGCCTCCTCTGTACTTTTTTTAACTACATTGGTTTTAACCGTATTAGTTTTAGCCTCTAGCTTGGAGGTTCTTTCAACATCTCCATCGGCCACCTCATACTGCATAATCTTTTTGTCTATTTTAACTGTCATTTTTTTACCTATTTTTATTCACAACACTTGTCTTTACAACTAAGCCTAATGATTCTTATTTGCACTTTCTCCTTACTTTTTTTACAACTTCCCGTAGTAACCTTCTTTCAAGGCATCGTATAAATTAGCCGCTGTATGTATTTCACCATCATACTCAATGTCTTCATTACCCTTTACTTCTATGATGGTGTCATCTTCCAAAGTAAAGCGATAAAGCGTATTAGCTAAATCTTTTTCTTTTACTAGCACTCCTTGAAATGCCTCGGGGTTAAAACGGAAAGTGGTGCACCCCTTGAGCCCCCTATCATAGGCATACAAATAAATATCTTTAAACGTTTCGTATGTAATATTGGTAGGAACATTAATTGTCTTTGAAATAGAGGAATCAATCCATTTCTGCGCAGCGGCTTGCACGTCAACATGTTGTTCAGGTGTGATTTGGTCGCTGACAACAAAATAATCTGGCAAGCCAGCCTCACCTTCTTGCGGATGTGGCTTTGCATTAGCATCGCATATTTCTCGATAGCGCAATAATTCATAAGAAAAAACATCCACTTTTTCTTTTGTTTTACGATCTTCACGAATAATATTTCGGGCATAATGGTGAGCGAAACTAGGTTCAATTCCATTGCTCGCATTATTCGCTAGCGATAGCGAAATAGTGCCCGTGGGGGCAATAGAGCTATGATGAGTAAAGCGGCAACCATAACGAGCAATATCATCGACTAATTGCGGATCTTCTTCTGCTATCAAATTCATATAACGGCTGTGGTGTGCCAAGAGTACTTTTCCAGCGACCTTATCGCCTAGCTTATAGTTATTGGCTAAAGCAGGGCGTTTTGAAAGCATATCCGGAGTAATGGTGAACTCTTCATCAAATAATGGGGCGGCGCCTTTTTCTTTGGCTAAAGCTAGGCCTTCGCGCCAGCCTGATAGAGCCAACTCTTTACTCACCTGTTCGGTAAATGCAATAGACGCAGGGCTACCGTATGGAATACACAGTTGCGCCAATACCGACCCCAGCCCCAGAAAACCCATACCGTGTCTGCGTTTACGGATAATTTCCTGCTGCTGCTCTGGCAGTGCCAAGCCATTAATCTCAACAACATTATCCAGCATACGCGTAAAGATACTGACTAGACGACGAAATTTTTCCCAATCAAATACCGATGCTTCAGTAAATTCATGCCGAACAAAACGGGTTAGGTTGATAGAACCAAGCAGGCAACTGCCATTGGGTGGCAAAGGTTGTTCACCACAAGGATTGGTGGCACGAATGGATTCGCAAAACCAGTTGTTATTCCATTCGTTAACTCGATCAATAAGAATAAACCCAGGTTCTGCATAGTCGTAGGTAGAGCGCATAATATTTTCCCACAGCTTTCGCGCTGGAATCTGCTTATAAATTTTGCACGCTATCTCCCCTACTTCGTTATGCACATAGCTATCGCCTAGATGATCGAGCCTGCGCCAAACTACCTGCGCCAAGTCATTCGCTGCGACACCATTTTTTTCAAAGCTGCGCTTGGTGATAGGGAATGATAGTGACCAACTCGCATCAGCTTTTACCGCTTGAATAAATTCATCCGTAATCAATAATGATAAATTAAACTGACGTAAGCGACCATCCTCACGCTTCGCTTTAATAAATTCTTCCACGTCTGGATGATGAATATCGAAGGTTGCCATCTGTGCACCTCGTCTGCCACCGGCCGAAGAAATGGTAAAACACATCTTGTCAAAGATATCCATAAACGACAAAGGGCCAGAAGTGTTAGCGCCCGCGCCCGCGACATAAGCGCCCTTGGGGCGTAACGTAGAGAACTCATAACCAATGCCACAGCCTGCTTTTAATGTGAGGCCGGCCTCTACATTCTTTTCTAATATGTCACGCATCGAATCTTTAATAGTGCCGGACACGGTGCAATTAATTGTGGAGGTTGAGGGTTTCCATTTTTGTGCACCAGCATTGGATATTATGCGCCCAGCAGGAATCGCACCATTCTCCAAGGCCCATAAGAATTCTTTTTCCCAGTGTGTCTGACGCTTAGCTTCAACCTTTGCTAGCGCCTTAGCGACACGTTTAAAGGTATCCGCAACACTCTTATCTATGTTTTTTCCGCCAGCGTCTTTTAAGCGGTACTTTTTATCCCAGATATCATAAGAAGCGGATTGTAATGTCATAACAGGCACTTCAACGGATCTAGCATTGGCTTCGGGGAGAGACGGTGAATCATGATGAGTCATCAAATTTTCCTTCGGGTTATTTATGGCTGCCCATATAAAAAATACTGATAACTTTGACTGCCAATTAAGCAATATGGTTAACCGCACTGACACTATCAGTTAAAGACTATGGAACCTCTGGATAAGTCTGAGTAAAGACTCATTCATGGTTTGTTCAGATGTACCCTATATTAAATGCTAAAACATTCACTGACTATTAACCAGAATAGGTAGGCAGGCCAAAACAAAGTAAGATATTGATACTGTTGTAAAAAAATTTACATTTCAGTTTTGAGCACCGCTATCAATAGCTACCACTTTATGGGTAGCACGCTACTCCCTAATACTCAAACTCGGCCACTACTTCAGAGATACAATAGTGTTAACCGCTAAATATTAAGGACAGGTGAATCATGCAGTCAAATTTTCAAAATGTAGTAAACATGGCCAATGAGCAGGCCGATCCTCAACGACTCTTATTATTATTTGCGACGACAAACGAAACCAATAAAAGCCGCAAACAAGAGGATAAGAAAGGTACCATCGAACCCACGATGGTCGTTGATAAGTTGCCTGCAGAAATCAGTAGTTTTAGCACACTTGTGGACGAAGCTGATTCCATCAATAAAGCATGGGATTTTATTTTTATTGCCAGCCTTAGTGGTGATGAGAACGGACCACCTAGCACTGAAGATGCCGAGCCTTTTTTGAAGAAAATGACAGATGATGTAATGACTGGTAGCAACATTATGCGTTACGTTATTTTTGACCGACAGGAAAATCCAATAGAACTTAGTGCTAGCTAGGAGGCTGCCCGAGAATAGAAAAGCTACTGCGAAAAAGCGTATTTTGACCAGATTTCCTCGCTACGCTTTCTATTCTCGGACAACCCCCTATTGATGTTACTAACAGCGTCTGTCTAAGATGCTGAAAACAGCACCACCACAATGATCAGCATTAACACCCAAAAAGCCGACATTAACTGCCAAAACAGTAGCCCCTTACTCTGATCAATCACAGGATCATCATATAAAAATAGCGGATTAGGTTGGCTAATGTCCGCAACAAAGTCCTGTAGTCGACTATATCGCTTCGATAGCTCTAAATTTACGCCTTTTTCCAACGCACGGTCGAACCAAAGAGGAATGATCGGGTTATGACTGGAGGCAGAAATGTAACGTAGCTTATCAAAATCATGTGCAGTGATACATTGCTCTATCTTTTCGCCAAAGGGTAAGTGTCCAGTAAACAATTCGTAAGTGATGGTGGCAAGCGCATAAATATCACCCTGCACTCCGGTATTTTTACCTTGTAGATAATGTGGATCAGAATAGCTCGCTGTACCCAGCGCGCCTTCATGTTCTAGTGGGATGAAGATTTCAGCAATACCCGCGACAAATACCGAGCCAAAGTCAATAACCTTAATATTCATTTTTTCATCAATGATAATATTAGCAGGCTTAAGATCCTGATGAATCGTTTCAGTGTCATGAAATGCTTTTAGCGCCGCTGCAATCTGTCTGATAATGCCAATCGCTTTTTTAGGTGTTGGTAGTGGATTGGCGAGCATCCATTGATTTAGCGATAATCCAGGGACATATTCCAATAGATAATATAAACAGCTTCGCTTGCGATTCTGAGTGATAACTTTAACCACTTGTGGACTATGGATGCGTTTACCGATCCATTCTTCTTGAATAAATCGATCAATATAATGCGTATCATCCTGAAAGTTAATGGAGGGCGTTTTCATCACCATTTTTTTGTCAGCCTCAGTATCAGTGACCAAATAAACCTGACTGCGACTGCTCGCAAATAGTTCTTTATCAATACTATAACCATCCAACGTCATCCCAGGCTCCAGATCCGGTGGGAATGGGAGACGCGTTAGCTCAGTATTAAAATCATCCCGACTTTGTTTGGGTAAGCTAACAACACGTATTATGGCACAACTTATATTGTCATCACTTTGGTATTGTTGCGCCAACTCAATGAGTTTATTACAGCTATCCTGCGGATTTTTTATCGACACTAACACTTGACATAATTCTTCGAGAGGAACAAAGTCGTGAACACCATCGGTAGTCAACAGAAAAGAATCACCTTCTTCTATTAATGATTGTCCGTAATCGATTTGCAAAACATTATCCATACCTACCGCTCTAGATAAGATATTTTTACCGCCGCCAATATTTACCGCATGATCACGAGTTAATTGTGTGAGCTCTGACTTTCTCAACCGATAAATTCTAGAATCACCCGCATGAAAAAAGTGTGCGGTACAAGACTTAAGTACTAAGCCACTAAAGGTACAAAGGAAACCCTTTTCTTGCTGAGTAAATGCGTGGCTCTTCTTAAATAAATTTAAATTAATGGCTGACAAGGTTTTTTGGCCCGACTGTTTAACAGACCAAGTATCAGGGGTACGGAAATACTCCTCGGCAAAAGTATGGACAGCATACTCACTAGCTTCCCTACCCGCCTCTGCGCTACTAACACCATCAGCAATAATAACACTGACACCTTTATTCCTTAGGGCATATTGGCTCTCAGGTATCACAGCATTCACGGCATCTTCATTGACCTCTTTAACACCAGCAATACTTGCACTGCCAAGCTCTACCTTTAAGTTTAGCTCTGAGTCATGCCTTGTCTGTTGTTGTTTTACCATGCTAAGAGATACCTTTAAATAGGAAGGAGCCACTAATTAAAGTCGCTCCCTATTATCGACGCTATACATAGCCCTATGTATGAAGAGGTTACTCATTAGCTTACATCAATCATATGTACACTGCCATCAGCGGCGACTTCGGCAATTTGCCCTTTAGGTTCCTCTAAGAACCAGCAGATACAAAATATGACCAAGGCCGAAAGCCCTATAACGAGAAAGAAAGTGCTGTAATCAACGAAGGATAAAACCGTGAGATAAGTGACTGCCCCAACATTACCGTATGCTCCAGCCATACCGGCAATCTGGCCCGTCATTCTACGCTTAACCAAAGGCACTATCGCAAAAACGGCGCCCTCTCCTGCCTGAACAAAGAACGAACATGCCATTGTTGATATCACAGCGGCTGGGATCCACCAGCTGCCATCGATTTGACTTAATAAAAAATAACCTGCGGACAAACCACCAATAAAAATCATTAAGCTTTTACGACGACCAAAGTTATCTGAGAACCAGCCGCCTGCTGGGCGAGCCACTAGATTCATAAATGCAAACCCAGAAGCAAGCAAGCCCGCTTTTACTGGACTGAGGCCCACAAAAGTGTCTAAAAAGAAAAGTGGCAACATAGATACCACCGCGAGCTCTGAACCAAAGGTAACAAAATAAGCAAAGCTTAAAATGGCGACCTGTTTAAACTTATATTTTTCTAACTCCGGAACGCCCTGTTCAAGATGCTCTTCATTCACCTTATAAATCTGGCTTGTTTGGAATACAAACAGAACACATAACCCCCCCCATAAAATATACATAGTATTGGCAGAAAAAAGAGCCACACCGGCAGGTGATAGTTTCCACGCCAAGACAGCAAGTGCGAGATACATAGGCACGTTAGTGATTAGATAGAAAAAAAGATCTCCTTGACTAGTGACCTCTAGGCCACCCGATCTTTTAGGCTTGAAGTAAGTTGAGCCTTTAGGTGTATTTCTTGCCTGAATGAAATAAAAGAAACCATAAACTAAGGTTAAAACACCGGTTAGTGCTAAAGCATAACGCCAACCGTCATCACCACCAAATAGTAAAGCAATGGTAGGCAAGGTCATTGCGCCAGCGGCAGAACCAAAATTACCCCAACCACCATAAATACCTTCAGCAATACCGACTTGTTTAGCAGGAAACCATTCGCCAACCATACGGATGCCAATAACAAAGCCCGCGCCAACAAAGCCTAAAAGAAAACGAAATAAGGCAAGCATACCGTAACTATCTGCCATGGCGAAGCCAAAGCAAATAAATGACGAACTAATAAGCAAGCCACTAAAAACATGTCTGGGACCATATTTATCCACTAAAATACCAATCACTATTCGCGCGGGGATAGTGAGCGCCACATTGAGAATCAACAATGCTTTCACTTGTGGTGTTGATAAGTCAAAAGCCTCTTTAATAAATACCATCAATGGTGCATGACTGAACCAAACAACAAAGGTAAGAAAAAAAGCGAACCAAGTAATATGTAGAGTTTTAATTTTGGGATCACCAAAATTAAACAGATTAAGTTTCCTGTCGGCTGACATTCTATGCTCCTATAAGGTATTAATGTTTTATCTTTTTAATTATTAACTAAGCAATAATGACACGAATAATTAATTAATTTTAGTCGGCAAGGAAGCAAATACACAGACGAGGAAACTTTTATATCTCTTAAGTGGTAAGGTGGCATCAGCCGTCACCATGCGGCATCACGGCACTTTATACCTCTAAATGGGTAGATGATTTTTCTTATTAAAAAACAGTAGCTAGTTGGGGATATAGAGAACTATTTAACGACAAGGTATAGTTATTGAAAGGTATTACTACAATGAGCGAGTGTTAAATCGTGAACGCTATACTACAAAAAAAACAATCCACAATAGTCTTACTCGCGGTGACTGTTGCTTTCGCTGTTAATTTTTCTGTATGGACACTCTACTCTGTGATGGGTATTGAGTTAGACCAGCGACTTAATTTATCCAATACTGAAATGGGTTTATTATTATCAGCACCAATAATCACTGGGGCACTATTACGACTACCGGTAGGCTTACTCTGTGAAAGATATTCTGCCAAATCAATATTTCTGATACAAATGCTCGTTATCATATTACCGTTGCTGCTATTACCCTCTATTGATAGCTTTTCTGGATATCTATTAATTGGGCTGTTAATTGGCATTTCAGGCGTCTCATTTACTATCGGCATCCGTTATATCACTGATTGGTTTGAAGGCAATAAACAAGGCACAGCGATGGGTATTTTTGGTGCTGGCAATGCCGGCGCTGCCTTAAGTTTAATCCTTATCCCTGTTATTGATAGTACCTGGGGCTGGCAGTTTATAGGGCCATTTTATGCAGGCATGGTATTTTGTACTTTCCTATTGTTTTGGCTTTTGGCTCCTGCTACCCCCTACTATCTACAAGCCAAAAAACAAACTAATTTACATTTCTATATAAAGCCCTTAACACAGCCGAAAGTATGGCGCTTTGGCTTATATTACTACTTTGTCTTTGGTAGCTTCTTGGCGCTGATACTTTGGTTGCCTCAATATTATGTTAATGCTTATAAATTAGAATTGAATCAAGCAATGGCACTCACTCTGCTATTCGTCATTAGCTCTAGTATGGCTCGTGCCGCTGGGGGTTGGTTTGCCGACCGCTTTGGTGCACGGAGTATTAATTGGGGGGTATTTTGGATTTGCTTGGTGTGTTTGTTTTTTCTTAGTTATCCACCAACGACAATGACCATTCATGGTACAGAGAAAAATGTTGAACTCTTTATTGAATTAAATGTTTGGGTATTTACTTTATTGCTACTGATTATTGGCTTGGCTCAGGGGTTTGGTCGAGCGAGTGTTTATAAGCTCGTCAATGATTACTATCCAGAACAAATGGGTAGCGTCGGCGGTTTAGTGGCTATGCTAGGCGCATTAGGTGGCTGCACATTACCCATAATGTTTGGGATAGCGGTGGATTTAGTGGGTGTTTATAGTGCCTGTTTTATGATCCTTTATGGTGTACTGGCAGCATGCATGCTGCTAATGCACTTAGCGATTAAACGCGAACGTTATAATCAACGCGTAGATGACGCCACCCGCGTTAATTTTTTAGAGCTGGACGACTAACTTTCAGAGCTTGCTTATGCTAGACATTATCGATTCAACTCAAAAACAAAAAACATTGCCTCTTTTTAGACTTGGGTTTCGGCTTTTTTTTCTATTAGGTAGTACGTTTGCACTTTTATCTATGGGCGCCTGGACATTTACTTTAACTGGAAAGCTAACTTTATCGCCATTAAATGACATATTATGGTGGCATAGCCATGAAATGTTATTTGGCTTTGTCACGGCTATTATTGCTGGTTTTTTACTCACAGCAGTAAGCAACTGGACAGGTATTCCGGGTGTACGCGGCCTTAAGCTAGCTATTATTTTTTCGGTTTGGTTAGCCGCTCGTTTATTGATTATTCTTAATTTTGCTATTAACCCCACAGTGATTATATTCGTTGACCTGATATTTTTACCATTGGTCGCATTTTTTCTTGGATATTCGTTATTCAGTATTCGCCAATACCGTAATATGATTTTTATTCTCCTCTTATTACTCATGACACTATCAAACTTACTCACTTATTTACCTCAACTGGGTTTCTCTTCAGACTTAAGTCAACAAGGGCTACACAGTATGGCATTACTGGTTGTATTGCTTATTGCATTACTCGGAGGCAGAGTGATTCCAATGTTTACCGCCAACGGCACGGGGACGGTTAAAGTTTTACCCTTAAAATGGCTTGAAATCAGTTCATTAACAAGCTTATTTTTACTGTATTTAGTCATGTTATTAGGATTTGAGAAACCTACTGTCGCCTTTGCCACGCTTGCGTTTATTGCCTCTGGCTTGCACTTTTACCGCTGCCTCAGATGGCGACCATGGATAACACTACACACGCCTTTGTTATGGTCGCTTCACGTCAGCATGTTGTTTATCCCTATCGGCTTAGCACTCATCGGGCTTCACTATGCACTGGAAATTATCAGTTTAAGCACCGCCATACATAGCCTTACTGTTGGCACTATTAGCGGTATGATTTTAGCAATGATGTCACGAGTCTCTCTGGGTCATACCGGTAGAGCACTTAAAGCCAATAGATTAATCCAACTAGCCTTTATCAGTATTGTTTTTTCTGCTATTAGCCGCAGCCTATTCATCGCTTTATTACCAAATAATACAGCTCAATTGTGGATGCTATCCGGCGCATTGTGGTGCATTGCATTTGGCAGTTTTTTGTGGGTATATCTCCCAATACTCACCACTTCACGTTTTGATGGACGACCAGAATAGACGATAAGGTAAACCGCTAAACCACCTCGCTTTTGGCGTGTCACTTTACGTCATTAGCCTCTCTTCAACTCTTTCTCCATTGACTACCTACTTATGAGTATCCCTTTGGCGCAATAACAATCTCATACGTTGTAGTCCAAACTTATTATTAATAACTATTAATCAAAAACTCCGAGCCCATTATCCTAAGGCAAAAATATTAGCTAGTGTCCATCCATAAATGGCTCGTCGCGAGGGGAAATAAAAATGGTCATATTTGTGCCAATAGATACAGGCGTTTGCTTATTGCAAACAACTACATCTAGTGGTGCGAAGATGGCCGCTTTTATTTTTCCGCAGCAGAGTCCTATTTCTGGATGGGCACTAGCTATGGATGTTAGGCCGCGGTCATTCCGCCAGGTCAGATTTGAGAAATCAACCGGCCTCCCGACGAGTCACTAGCTCGCAATTGGAAAGGTGTTTAAGTGAATTTTAAGACGACAGAACAAACTAAAAAGCAGAATACATTACACGATACATTTGGGCGGAGATTTAATTATCTGCGCTTATCTATTACTGAGCTATGTAATTTTCGGTGTAATTATTGTTTACCTAACGGTAATGATTGCAACACACCAAAACACGGCTTGTTAATGAACGAGATCGACACCTTAGTGAAGGCGTTTTCTGCGCTAGGGACTCAAAAGATACGTATCACTGGTGGTGAACCCGCACTACGCAAAGACTTAACGGCTATTATCGAATGTTGCAAACAAACCATAGGCATTAAAAAAGTAGCGCTAACGACGAATGGTTACTTACTAAAACGGGACGCCCAAGCCTATAAGCAAGCGGGCCTTGACGCACTTAATGTCAGTGCTGACAGTCTGGACCCGCGTATGTTTGCAGCGATTACTGGGAGACAAAAACTTGAGGATATTCTTGAGGGCGTCGACCGAGCTATTGCGGCAGGTATTGATACAGTGAAGTTTAATACCGTAATGCTCAAGCAATTTAATTATAAAGAATTAGATTCTTTTTTCGATTATCTAAAGCATCACCCGGTCACTTGGCGTTTCATTGAATTGATGCAGACTGGCGATAACCACGCATTCTTCACAGAAAATCATGTGCCAGGTAGCGAAGTGAAGAATATTTTATTGCAGCAAGGCTGGCAACAAATTGTACGCAGTAGTGATGCAGGGCCAGCCCAAGAATTTTCGCATCCCGATTTCATGGGGAATATTGGTTTGATCATGCCCTACAGTAAAGATTTTTGTACTTCCTGTAATCGATTGCGTGTGTCGTCTCAGGGTAAATTACATCTCTGTTTATTTGCAGAACAAGGTATCGATATTCGTCCACTTCTAGCCGAGGGAGATGTTAACGGGACTTGTGAAGCTATCGCAAAGCATTTGCAAACCAAAACCATCAGTCACGAATTAATTAGTGGCTTCACTGGCGCTACCAAGCAATTAGCGATGCTGGGAGGGTAATGTGGCAACCCATATTGCAACTATTGGCGTTATCCTAGCTGGCGGCTTGTCGTCCCGCATGGGGCAGGATAAAGCCTTAATGCGCATGGCTGATACGCGCATGTTAGATCATATTTCTCATGTACTAAAAAAAACCACCATCAAAGCAGTAGTGATTAGCCGCAATGATGACAATAAAAGATATCTCGCAGACATTGTTCCTAATAAAGGTCCATTGTCCGGGATACATAGCGCAGCTATGCACTACCCTGCTGATAACCTATTAATCGTTCCGGTTGATTTACCGTTAATTGACCACCTTACTTTAGAAGCATTAATTAACTATGGAAGCCGTCATCTGTGTAACGCTAGATATACAGCACAGAGTTTGCCGCTTTATGTCAACAACACGGATGCACTTCGGCAAACCCTCGACCACACCCTACGTTGTACGAATAGTTTTTCTGTCGATCGCTTTTGTAGCAACTTTTCACTAGGCGAACTCAATTTAAAAAGAAAATTGAGTTTACTTAACACCAATACACCTGAACAGTGGCAGCTTGCAGAGCAACATTTTTAACAAGGTCACAGCCAGTAGTCAGCGTAACCCAAAGGGTCTTTATGAGTCATTCAGTTAACGTATTCGAACCATTATCTATTGCCATTTTAACTGTTTCTGATAGCCGGACTATCGAAACAGATACATCCGGGGAGTATCTTGTCCAAAGTGCCGAACAAGAAGGACATCAACTATTGATGCGTAACATTGTCATTGATGATGTTTATTTAATTCGTGCCGCAGTATCAAACTATATTGCCGACCCGACTATACAGGCCGTATTAATCACCGGAGGCACGGGCTTCACACACCGTGACTCGACCCCGGAAGCTATTATTCCCTTGCTCGATAAGGAGGTAGAGGGCTTTGGCGAATTATTCCGCTACCTGTCTTACCAAGAAATAGGCACGTCTACCATCCAATCCCGTGCAGTTTCTGGATTGGCCAATGGCACTGTCATTTTTTGTATTCCGGGCTCTACAGGCGCGTGTAAAACAGCGTGGGCAGGCATTATCCAAGCACAATTAAATAGTACCCAAGGGCCGTGTAATTTTGTCCCGCATTTGAAACAGGCTAACGCAAGCGCATGTAAGAGTAGAGAAGCATGAGTCTCCCATTATCTTCACCGGTCAATTTAGCCATGTTAATGCTCAAGGTCAGGCTATGATAAAAATTCATTTTTTTGCAAGTTTAAGTGAGCGACTAGATTGCTCAAATGTCAATTTGGAATATGCAGGAGAGCATACAGTAGCCGAAATCAAACAACGTCTACTCGAAAAGGGTCACTGTTGGTCGTTACTTGACGAGAAAAGTGTACAGGTAGCCGTCAACCAAACACTGTCTAAAGCTGATGCACAAATTAATGATGGGGACGAAATCGCATTCTTCCCCCCGGTCACTGGAGGATAATATGATTAGTGTGCAAACACAGGATTTTAATCTCGGCCATGAATACGAAATGCTTAAACAAGATGCTGGCGGGGATGGCGCAATTGTGACTTTTACAGGGTTGGTTCGTGATTTTAATGATGATGGATCAGTCTCTATGATTCGATTAGATCACTATCCCGGCATGACCGAAAAATCGTTAATGAATATTTGTTCTACTGCACGCAAACGTTGGCAGCTTGGTCAGATACGCGTTATACATCGGATTGGTGTTATTGAGGCTAGCGAACAGATTGTCTTTATTGGCGTATCCGCTAAGCACCGTAAAAATGCTTTTGAGGCCGCTGAATTCATCATGGATTATTTAAAAACTAGCGCTCCCTTATGGAAACAAGAAGGAACCGCAAGTGGAATGCAATGGGTTGAATCGAAAAAATCAGATCAAGATGCGATAGCACGCTGGTAATAACAACTCAATTTTATAAAAATATAACGGTACTGCCATTGATAACAAAAAAATAGCTGAGACGTGATAAGTTAGACGTTAGACGCTTTTAAAAGCTGAGCGTGGCGAAGTAAAGCGTCTAACATCTCACGTCTGACGTCTCACATCTAAACTGACTGACACCTCGTCAAAAACGGGTAACTGTCAGATCAAGTCTGAGCTACTACACGGCCAAACCCCATCACTTGCTTGCATTTTGGTGATTAACGATCCAAACAGCTGCTTCCACCCTTGATCGTAAATTGAGTTTTTTAAGAAAGTGCTTAACATGAACCTTTACCGTACCATCTGAAATATCTAATTCTCTTGCGATTAGCTTATTACTCATACCTTTGGCGATGAGTTTGAGTATTTCATACTCTCGGCTAGTCAGGCTCGCTAGTGCACGGCTGCCTGCGCGCTCAGGTTTGCGTAAAGCAGCGGCCAAAACTTTGGTTAATTTGGCACTCAGAACCATTTTACCCAAGGCGGCCTCACGTAATTTTTCGACTATTTCTTCCGGGTCCATATCCTTCAGTAAATAACCATCGGCCCCTGCACGAATGGCTTCTACAACATCTTCATCATTATCCGATACAGTCAGCATGATAATACGTGAATCGACACCTTTATCACGCATATGCTTCAGCGTTTCTAGACCATCCATCCCCTGCATATTTAAATCGAGTGTAATTAAATCGGGTTCAAATTCAAGTGCGAGTTTAATGGCTTCCTGGCCAGAACTCGCCTCCGCAACCACAGATAAATCATCTTCGAATTCCAACAATTGATTTAAGCCTTTTCGCAATAGGGGATGATCATCAACCATCATAACGGTGGCAGGTTTGTCTTCGAACATTATTGAGTTCTCCATTGTTATTCTCCCGTACTGTATCGGACTTCATACAATACTTTATGCTTGAAACTATACACTAACATTTCACCGCTTAATCGAATTATTTGAGGTAAACAAACTACCTATTTGTGAGTAGCTGAAAACGAGTAAAGCCAAGAAAATTAACCTAATACAACAAGCACTTAGCGTGAAGAGCGCATTATTCTCCGTTAAGTACTGTGTTTTTATATTCCCACAATGAAACCGTAAAATACCTATTGATGCTG
The DNA here is from genome assembly GCA_047619205.1 of Candidatus Endobugula sp. Taxonomy (GTDB): domain Bacteria; phylum Pseudomonadota; class Gammaproteobacteria; order Pseudomonadales; family Cellvibrionaceae; genus Endobugula. Next base: position 40,998 of record JBLHJR010000022.1, read on the forward strand.
ATTGTGGGCATTGTGTACTTGAATCATAGTATGCGCGACTTAAATTATTATGTTACGGAGAGAGCATATGTCTGACTTGCATAAATGGGACCCAGAAGACGCTACATTCTGGGAAACGGAAGGGAAAAAAATAGCCAACCGTAATCTTTGGATTTCTATTCCAAGTTTATTGACGGGGTTTGCTGTTTGGCTGTACTGGGGAATTATTACAGTACAAATGTTGAACTTAGGCTTTGCTTTTGAAAAAGCTGAATTATTTACACTCATGGCGATTGCCGGCTTAACCGGTGCAACACTGCGTATACCCAGTAGCTTTTTTATACGCTTATGTGGTGGTAGGAATACTATCTTCTTTACAACGGCGCTGTTAATGATCCCTGCCGTTGGCGCGGGTTTTGCGCTACAAAATCCTGACACTCCACTCTGGCATTTTCAATTACTGGCACTTCTTTCTGGTTTTGGTGGCGGTAATTTTGCCTCATCAATGTCAAACATTAGTTTCTTTTTTCCGAAAAAGCAGCAAGGCTTAGCCTTAGGATTAAATGCGGGCTTGGGTAATTTTGGTGTTACCACCATGCAAATTATTGTGCCTTTATTTATGACCTTTGCTGCTTTTGGTGTCCTGAGTGGCGATCCGATGATACTCGTTAATACCTCGGGAACACTGATCGGTAAAATTCCTGCGGGGACAGAGAGCTATATTTCTAATGCGGGTTTTGTGTGGATGCTATTACTGGTTCCACTGCTTCTCTTGACATGGTTTGGGATGAATAACATCCGCACCAAAGAGGTTAGCCCTAATATTGGTAACCCCCTGACCTCATTTGCAATAATATCAGTCATGTTATGCATTGGTCTTGTTATCGCTGCATGTGGTTTATGGTTAATGTTGCCAGAATCGGCCAATGGTTCTGGATTTGGCGTTCCCAAAGAACTCGTTCTTGTTTTAGTCGTTGCATCAACGGTGGTTGCTCTAAAGCTCCTACCGGGTTCAATAGGAGAAAGTCTCACTCGCCAATATCAAATCTTTAACAATAAAAACACTTGGGCAATGAGTGTTATTTACACCATGACCTTTGGGTCTTTTATCGGATTTGCCGCATCATTTCCTTTAGCTATTAAAGTTATCTTTGGCTATAGCCATATCATGGTAGACGGAGTAATGACTCATGACACGGCTAATCCAAACGGCCCTAGTGCGTTAATGTATGCATGGATGGGACCGTTTATTGGCGCTTTAATTCGCCCTGTAGGGGGCTGGATTGCAGATAAATTTGGCGGCGCAATGGTGACACAAATATGCTCAGTCGTTATGATTGGTAGTGCTCTGGGTGTGGCTTATTACATGAAAGCGGCCTATCAATCACCAACGCCTGAAGCGTTCTTTATTCATTTTTTCATTCTCTTCTTGCTGCTATTCGCTGCTACGGGTATTGGCAATGGCTCTACTTTCAGAACTATTGCGATGGTTTTTCCCAAAGAGCAGGCAGGCCCTGTACTAGGGTGGACATCTGCAGTGGCTGCTTATGGTGCTTTTTATATCCCAAAAGTCCTCGGCGAACAAATTAAAGCAACCACACCGGAGACAGCATTAATAGGATTTGCCATTTTCTATGCTGTTTGTATGTTGATCAATTACTGGTTCTACTTACGTAAAGATGGTGAATTTTATAATCCATAGTCTGTAAAGCCGACTACAGTGATTTGTACTCGACTGCTCCCGTGTAAAGTGGGCCTCAATGGATCTTGGGAAGGAAAAACCGCCGAAAGGCGGTTTTTCTATTTATAGAGTATACGTTTGCAGGTTAATCATAAAAACAATCGCTTACGTAGATGGCTTCAACCTTGGTAAGTTATTCACACGTGCTAACTATCGGTCTGCTCAGACATTTCCAGTGTATAGCCATTCCCCTAATTAATTGGACAACAATAAAGTTAGGGATTTTTTTGGCTGGCTAGGCACTTAACGTAGATAATAGTCACTCTATTATCAAGTTGAGTAACGACGGCAGGCGAAATAACACCTGCTTTTTGTGTTCGATTAATTAGGGGAATGGCTATATCTTCTACCTCAATACCAAGATATTTTACTGTACTCTCAAGTGTAGTGTGGCCTAAAAATAGCTGAATGGCGCGTAAATTATTTGTTCTTTTATAAATGAGAGTAGCCTTGGCTCGCCGCATTGAATGTGTTCCATATTCATGGGAAGATAAACCAATTTCGTTCACCCATGATTTTATGATTCTGGCATACTGCCGCGTCGAGAGATGCGACCTAGGTTTTGAGCGACTAGGTTTTGAGCGACCAGGGAAAAGATAATCTTGGCTCTGTAACTGCTTATGATCTATCCAATTTTTAATTGCCTTTCGTGTTTTTTTGGTCATTTCAAATTGAACTGGGGTTGCTGTTTTCTGTTGGATGAGCATTGCTCTCTTGAGTATTTGGTCAGCCACTGAAATATCGTTAACTACATCACAGCTTCGTAATTTGCTGTCGATGGCTAAATTGAATAATGCTAAATCACGATGTTTTTTGGCTGATTAATTTACCTTTATTCTACGCTTCAGTGTGATGGGTAGATTAGCTTGAAATATTCATAATATAACTCTCCGTTAAAGTGAGTGATAAGTATGGCTTACGGCTTTCGACCCAAAGCGGCCGTTAACGTGTAGACCAAAAAAATCTTGTCAAATCCATCTAAATTCTATATATTTGTACTCAACTGCTCCCATGTGAAGTTGGTCTCAATGGATCTTGGGAAGAAATAACCGCCGAAAGGCGGTTTTTTCATTTATAGAGCCTAAGTTTGGAGGTTAATCATAAAAACAATCGCTTACGTAGATGGCTTCAACTTATATTTCGGCAGTTTAAGAGGTACACCATATCGCTGGCTAGACCTTTCAACCCTAGTTGAGCGGCTATGTCATGAGCAAAACCCTGACTGTGAGCTATTGTCGATCAAGTACTATACGGCAGATATTAAAGCTAAACTCTCTTCTCACGGGGAAGCCTCCTGTAAAGCCCAGCAAGATTACCTGCTATCCCTCCAAGCCTACAGTAAATCTAATGATGTCAAACTCAACATCATCAAGGGAAAATACAATATTCAGCCCAAAGCATACTATGCACATCAAGAGCCTATAGACTTTAAGCAAAAGCAAGCGGTTTGGGTCGCAGAAGAAAAGCAAACCGACGTTGCCATTGCAGTTGATCTCCTGTGCGATGTATTTGATAACTGCTGTGATCAAATAGTCGTTTTTTCCAATGATTGCGTATTCCGGTGAAGCTGAACACCTATTCCGGCGGAAGCTGAACACCTCCCAGCCCTAAACATTGGCCAGTGTCTTTTTACACCAAGTGTTCACCTTCAGTCAATGAACTCATTGCTTTTCTCAT
>JBLHJR010000023.1:0-43364 GCA_047619205.1 Candidatus Endobugula sp.
CTCCTACGGTATAGTAATTATGTGTAATGATAAAATTACTATTTTGAGGGTTTCCGCCTCTGATTTCTATGACTTACTATAGCTGACTAGAAACGGCAGTTGAATCACGAAAGTCTGCACAAGTTATATTGGATTGATGCCCATAGTGATTAAGATAGGTGTCGTAACTGGGTGCTGATTTAAGAAGTTGATCTCTCTGGAATGTAATGCATATGCCGCATCAATTTGACTGGAACTCGTGCCCTAGTTTACTAGTCGTACATGCGTGAGATACCAGCTTTGCTCTAACCAATTGATGGCAAAGCCAATCCCTATGATAAACCCGATGCTCGGATTGTTATTCACCATAGCGGGCTCAACCCAACCCGCCCGACTATAGCCAAGAAGCCCAGTCTGATCTCCTGGATAGCCGTAGTTTATCTGGAGAAAATCAATTGCTGATTGAACTTCCTGTTGACGCTGTTGCGTCGACTGCGATAATCCATTCCCTATTGATGCGCCAACACCCGGTTTGTCCCAGCTAAAGATAACAAACCCTTGGCGGAGTAATCGCTTCCATATTAATTGATAATAGCCATGGGCGTCATATTCTAACGGCCCGTCCCCATGCACAAACAGAATAACAGCCTTAGGTTTGCCTCTATCCGGTAGCAGATAGTGCCCCGACAGAGAATCTTCGCCATTGTTAAAGGTGACTTGTTCAGTTTCGGCGGCGTTAATTATTGTTGAGGCCAAAAAAAGTGCCGTCAATAAATAGAGTTTTACTTTAACCATATTTTTCCTAACGGCACAGCTGTACCCCTTTATATTGAGTGATGCATTCCTTTGCATTAGTAATGTTAATCGTTCAAAACTGGTAGGCTAAACCAATAGATGCGGCAAGGGAGTCTTCATCATAAAAATGAATGTTCGAATCGTTTTTCTCATATTCAGCTATCGCTATAAACGTGGTTTTTTTCCAGTTAAACGGGCGGGTATAACTATAAAAGGCAGTTACACCCCAGTGCGTATCTTTTTGCGTCTTATCAAAAACAGGGTTAGACGTTTCGTAGTCAGACTGTCCGATATTTATGCTAGTCACTAACTGACTTCTTTCCGTAAACTGACTGAGGAAAGCCAGTTGAAAATCGACTTTATCAAATGTCATCGCATCACCTTTGCCATCGCCTTGAGTAAAGGTAAGGGCCGGTTGAACAGCAAACGTTGCAGATGTCGCGTAAGTGTATTCGACATAAGCTTGATGATAAGTTATGTCGCGTTGCAAAAGTGATTGCTGCTCAGGTGATAGAGACAGGCTTGCCTGTTGGCCACTATGCTCATTTTTGTAATCAGATTCACCCCATAAATATTCCGCAGTCAACGGTTGCGAAAAAAAATTTTCAACACGAATACGTGCGCCGTGTGAATCAACTTCTGTCGTGTCGAGTTTTTGATTGGTCAGAAAAGGATCTTCCCATGCTTTAGATGTAAATAAATCTGGAGTATAGGCTACGGTAAAAGTGGTACCATTAGCTATCTCATGAGTTAACCCTAACTCAGTATTTATGTCGCCCAACACCACATCTGCTTCACTGTCACCCAAGAAAAACTGCGTTTTTTTATTTGGCAAAGTATAAGACCAACGAGCTAGAAGAAATACGCTCGCTTCAGTTTTTTCTCTGCCATTATTGTCTAAATCTTTAGTGATTTCGTTACTTTTATCGGTATTACTTTGTGAGCTGCCTGAATCTACATCGCTATGTATGCTCAGAGAGAAATCAAATCCTGACTCTTGAGCTACATCTGCAAAACCAGTGGCAGATGAAAGGATGAGACTAATAGCTAAAACCTTGTGAACATTACGTAACATAATACTTACCTTTGAATAATGGTTGATATGAATAAACGATGAAGTGAGACACTACTTCGGTATTTGGACTGATGAGGAGACAATAAGTATTGACGTAAAAACCAAACGCCTGAAAATTTAAACAGACCGTCTGTTCACCGCTAAATGGTGTTGCAATATATAAATCTTTTCGTGACTTATTTATCTGCCATTTTTAATGCAGGACTACTTGGCTTCCAGCCGTTTCGACCCAAAGCATAGCGGACTTTATGTGATGCACTTTCAGCTTGAATAATGTCCTTATATATCGATCTAAATTCTTGAAAGTTGATAATTAAAGGGTTTGATGATTCCAGTGGTGTGGTGATGCCATAGAGTGGCTTTTCAATTTCAGTTTGATAGGTTCCGAAAAGTCTGTCCCATAGAATAAGTACGCCACCATAATTTTTATCGAGATACGTCGAGTTGCTGGCGTGGTGAATACGGTGGACTGCAGGCGTGTTAAAAACGCCATCGAGCCATCCGAGCCGGCCAATTTTTTCCGTGTGAATCCAAGTTTGATAGACAACTATCATTAATAACGAAGCCAATATTTGCACGGCGTCAAAGCCTATGAGGAGCAAAGGAATAAAAAATATCCACTCGTATAAACTTTCAAGCCAAGACAGGCGGAACGCCGTGGTTAAATTGTATTCTTCAGAAGAATGGTGGACGCTGTGAACAGCCCAAAGAATCCGGCGCTCATGTTCAATTCTATGCATCCAGTAGTAGGTGAAATCCACACAAATGACTGCGAGTATCCAGCTCCACCAAGTCACAGGAATATTTGCCAAAGCGAACTGCTCAGTAGTGAAAAAACCGATGATAAAGATAGTTCCTATAACCGTGTTATCCAGAATACGGTTGATCATTTCAATGGTTATATTCGCTATGGTTTCCTGCCACCCAAGGCGTCGCTTTGTTGATATGTCGAAGACTGTTTCAATGATCGTGAGTACATAAAAGAAAACACCAATGACGGTGACGACGATGAAAAAGTCATTATATTCTGATATGCGTGTGTCAAATTCGGTCATGAGCGATTCCTGTGCTATATTTCATTTTAAAGGTTATAGATGCGGCCAAACGCGCTCGCATTGACGCTAATGAGCACAGTCTACTGTTGCTCTGCACAGTTTTGATGGAGGCTCTATGGAGATAGTGTGGAGATAGCAAAAAAACTCTAAGCTTAGAGCTTGAATGTTGTGCTGCGGCTAGATATCCGCAGAACGAATGCTTTTATACTATTAAATAGTTAATCTAACGAACGCTTAATCGACGGGAAAAGCCAAGCACTTATGAATAATTCCCTAATACTAGTGGTCGAGGACGAACCAGAAATCTCAACAATTATTGTGTCTTATTTAGAGGCCGCTGGGTTTCGTACCCTTCAAGCAGGTGACGGTGAGTTGGCTTATAAGATATTCCAGCAATTACATCCCGATCTTATTCTTCTTGATATCAAAATCCCCAAATGCGATGGCATCGATGTGTTACGGGATATCCGAAGGATGTCAAGTACCCCCATCATTATGCTTACAGCAATGGCGGAAGACATCGAAAAAATTTCTGCGTTGCGGCTTGGGGCAGATGATTACATCCTAAAACCATTCAACACCCTTGAAGTAGTAGAGCGAGTCAAGGCAGTGTTACGTCGCACAAAAGGCGTTAACACCGACGAAGGTATAGTGCGAGTAGGGATGCTGGATATAGATTCAAGCGCCCATGCAGTGTTTGTCTGTCACGGCGATGAAAAAAAAATACTACCGTTAACGCATACTGAATTTTCTTTAATAGCACACATGTCCGTTGCCCCGCGACGCGCTTATAGTCGTTCGGAGCTTATCGATGCCTGTCTCCCCGAGGGGGAGGCACTAGAACGGACTATTGATAGCCATGTTTCAAACGCTCGAAAAAAGTTAGAGGTGGTCGGCGCTAGAGGATTTCTTCAAAACGTAAGGGGGGTCGGCTATCGACTAGAGTCACTACTATGATTCATAAACGCTTTCACCTCCGCACGCAACTATCAATAGCGATGATTTTCACTTCGGTGATGGCGCTTGCCATCTTCATATTCGGGATGCTAGGATTTTATATTTACGTTCAGGAGCGCTGGATCGAGAGTTTGAGCGCAGCCAACCGTGAAACCTTACTAGCGCTGATAGGGAATGAGAGTGTAGATGTCGAAGCATTGATCACCTTAGTCAATGTTTTTTCAATATCTTGGGCCGAAGGCTATGCTGTTAGGGAAATCACGGTTTTACTGGTCTTTGTTTCGTTGGCGGTTATGGGTTCGATTTTGATTGGAGTAAAGGTGGCGCGACGCCTTAGCCAACCTATTGAATCTGTCACTCATGCGGCCCTAGAAGTCGCCAGTGGCAAGTTTAGCTATCAAGTGGGTCATAAAATAGCGATGTCCCTAGAAGCACATGACCTCCTGCTTTCGTTCAACAAAATGACACGCTATTTAGAATCTGCCGAACGTGAGGCAACGGAATCGGCTGCTGCCATTGCGCATGAGTTGCGTACGCCATTGACCGTATTGAGGGGGCGTCTGCAAGGCATGTCTGACGGTACTTTTGAGGCATCTACCGATTTACTTGTCGCTTTAATCGGACAAGTCGACACCCTGTCTTACATTGTTACTGACCTCGAAACGATTTCACGACTTGATTCTGGCCGTTTGAAATGTGAAGAAGACGCAATCAATCTGGCTGATATCGCGCTGTCTGTCGTCACCAGCTCGGCACCCGATATTGAAATCAATGGGACTATTTTCGAACATGACCTCCAGCCTGCGCATGTCAGGGGCGATGGAGCACGGGTACGCCAAGCGCTAAACGCCCTTATCGAGAACGCCAGGCAGTATGCCGCAATGGGACAATACGTCAGAGTAGAAACGGGCGTCAGCGGTAATAATGGTTACCTTAAAGTAATGGACAAAGGCCCGGGGATCAGTATAAAAGATCGCGCAAGGGTGTTTGATCGATGGTGGAGAGCTGAAAGATCTAGGTCTCGTGTTGCAGGGGGCTCGGGCCTGGGTTTATCGGTTGTTAATGCGATTGCTCGCGCCCACAGTGGCGATGTTAAAATTTTCGATGGGCCTGATGGCAACGGCGTTAGTGTTGTTATATTTATCCCGCTGATGAAGGCATAAGACACAGGCACCAACAAAAATCTCATTCGGGTTCAGCACAAACGAAAGTACAACAAGAAGCCGGATAGTTGTCAAAGTCACCATTCTTATGGCTCATGTTACAGGGTCAAAAAACAGTATTCTTTGTAGAAAAAGATCAATGTAAGCGAATAGAAAAAACTTGGCGCTTAGGGCTCGGACGGTATAACGACGGTCTAAAAACTCATTAAGTTGATTAAAAAAACACTACGGAGTGTTTTTTTTTGGTTTCCATTTCTGTCCTGAGATCTAGCTCGAAACTTCCAATGATACTAAAGTGTGATGGGGTGAGAATTTGTCCATATGCACGGGTTATATATCGTCGTTGGCTACGCTTAGAGAAATACTGAGAAATACTGAGGACACCCACCAATAAAAAACTCCCGCAAAGACCAGGCTGAATTGTTTAACAATTCGCTGCATTCTTCAAAAACATATAGAAAGTGCCGAAAGGAATAGATGACGGGCCTAAAACACAAAATCCAGACGAACGAGAACCGCGATGGTGAATCTAAAGCAAGCGAGTTTGTTTCACAAAGCCGCTAAGCTGTTTTACGTCGGTAATTAAATTTTGTATAAAAAATCGCTTCAAATTTCCGCGTATTTTCAATCCATTCCTCAGCATCAATATCAAGGCGTTGTAATATGGGCAAGAATGTATCGGAGATAAACCCATGTTTGTCTTGGCGCTGGATCCGGCCTGTTGTATCGACAAGGGTAAGGTAGTCGTCGTGGCTGAATAATACACCGTGTTGGTTGCAGCAATACCAAGTGCGTGTCCTAGTCTGTCATGGTCATGTCCAGTCTGTCATGGTGAGTTTTTTGGTGGGTTGCATTCTCTATCTGCATCGCTTGTAAATATAACCAGAAGAGATCACCCTAACATTGCTTTTTGGGGAAGAGTTTATTCAGTATAAAAAAGCGTATAGCGTTGCTTATGGGATTTAGCCTGTCAGGCGTTAATTAGTGTCGTGACAGGAAAAAGTGCCTGCAACAAAAAGGACTGGCCTAAACAAGCCATTTTTGTTGGGTGAATAGCGCTAAATATTTTTCCCCAAAGATGTCCCTGTGGAACGCAAATCATCACAAGCCTGCATAATACGATCAGCCATATTACGTTCAGCTTTTTTACCGTAGGCGCGGGGATCATAGACTTTTTTATTGCCTACTTCGCCTTCAATTTTTAGCATGCCGTCGTAGTTTTTCATGACATGGTCTACTACTGGGCGCGAATACGCATATTGGGTATCCGTATCAATGTTCATTTTGATGACACCGTAATCTAAGGTTTCATGAATCTCATGCAGCTCCGAACCAGAGCCGCCGTGAAAGACTAAGTCAAGATGGGCGTCTTCACCTAAGGCACTGACGACTGCAGCCTGACCGTCTTTTAAAATAGTCGGTGTTAGTTTTACGTTGCCGGGTTTATAAACGCCGTGAACATTACCAAAGGTGGCAGCCAACATGAAGCGACCCATCGAACCTAATTCTTTTGCGGCCATTACCATATCTTCTGGTGTGGTATAAAGTTTGTCGGCTGCGACATTAGACGTGTCATGTCCGTCTTCTTCACCGCCAACAATACCTGTTTCAATTTCTAAAATAATATCGTTGGCGACACATTCAGTCATGATGCGTTTTGATTCGGCAATATTGTCATCCATGGCTAGTGCAGAACCATCATACATGTGTGAGCTAAATAAGTTCGATAGCCCTGCCGCGCGGCGTCTTTTCGTTTCTGCAATTAAAGGCATCAAAAATGAATGGACGAATTCGGGGTGGCAGTGGTCGGTGTGCAAAGCAATATTCACATCGTACTCTTCTGCCATCATGTGAGTATAAATCGCTAAGGCAATCGCACCTTTTACCGTTGAGCCGACACCTTGACCAGAAGCGAATTTTCCACCACCAGTCGAGACTTGAATGATGCCATCAGAATTAGATTCTTTAAATGCGAGTAATGCAGCATTAATGGTTTCACTAGACGAGATGTTAATGGCAGGATAGGCAAATTTATTTTGCTTGGCATTATCCAGCATGTGGCAGTATTGTTCGTAATTGACGACAGGCATTGTTGGATCCTTTCGATGTTTAAAAAATTAAAATTCTGGTTAATCATAAGAAGCGGGAAGCTAAGCCTTTGCGCTTGCTTTCGCTCTTTTTTCTAATATTGCTACAGCAGGTAATACTTTACCTTCTACATACTCTAAAAATGCACCACCGCCGGTGGATATGTAGGAGATTTTTTCGGCGATGCCGTATTTGTCTACGGCGGCTAGTGTATCTCCACCGCCAGCGATAGAAAAACCATCGCTATTAGCGATGGCTAAAGCCAAGGACTTTGTGCCTTCGCCAAATTGGTCGAATTCAAATACGCCTACTGGGCCATTCCATAAAATAGTTTTTGCGTTTTTAATCATATCCGCCAGCACTGCTGAAGTATCTGGGCCAATGTCAAAAATCATTTCGTTGGCGCTAACATCGCCAACGTTTTTTAATGTCGCGGGTGTAGATTCAGAAAATTCCGCACCAGTAACCACGTCAGTGGGTACTGGGATGTTGGTTTTTTGCATTAATGCTTTTGCATTAGGGATTAAGCTTTCTTCATATAAGGATTTGCCAACGGGCTGGCCGCTGGCCGCCAAGAAGGTGTTGGCAATACCACCACCGACGATGATTTGATCGGCTTTCTCCGCTAAGGTTTCTAATACGGTAAGTTTGGTAGATACTTTTGATCCACCCACAATGGCAACCATTGGGCGAGCAGGATTGGCTAGTGCTTTTTCTAAAGCATCTAATTCTCCCACTAGCAAAGGGCCAGCACAGGCAATAGGTGCAAACTTTGCGACACCATGAGTAGAGGCTTGTGCGCGATGAGCCGTACCAAAAGCATCCATAACAAAAATATCACATAAGTTGGCGTAAGCTTTGGCTAGGTCTTCAGCATCTTTTTTCTCGCCTACATTGAAACGCACGTTTTCTAGCAGCACGACATCACCATCATTAATGTCTACACCCTCTTGCCAGTGGTGAATGACTGGAACGGGAATGTCTAATAAGCCACTTAAATGATTAGCTACAGGCAGCATTGAAAATTCATCAGTAAACTCGCCTTCAATAGGGCGGCCTAAATGAGACATAAGAATCACTTTTGCGCCGGCTTTACGTGCAAGTTCAATCGTTGGTAATGCGGCCCGAAGTCGCGCATCCGATGTGACTTTGCCATCTTTAATGGGCACATTTAAATCTTCACGAATTAAGACACGTTTACCTGATAGGTTTATATCGGTCATGGATAATACGTTCATTACTTATAGCTCTTTTATCTGATAGTGTTAATCGTTGTTTAGTTGCTAGACGTGAGATGTCCAACGCGAGACGCTAATGATGACAATACTTTCTATCACGTAGTGTAAAGCATCTCACGGCGCAAGGCGCCTAACCACATCTAACATTCTATTCGCAAAGCCCCATTCATTATCAAACCACGTCAACACTTTAACTAACGTGTCACCCGCTACTCGTGTTTGGCTGGCATCGACGATACCAGAGCGTGGGTCGTGGTTAAAATCACAGGAGGCTAAGGGTTCTTCGGTGTAGCCTAGAATAGTCGGTAATTTGTCTGCGGCGGCTTTTAATGCGGCATTAATTTTTTCAGCGCTAACGCGTTGTGTAACCACCACAGACAAATCAATCACCGAGACATTGGCTGTCGGTACGCGCATGGCTTGTGCTTGGAAGCGCCCCGCTAATTCTGGCAATAAACGATCAATGCCTTTAGCTAATCCCGTATCGACAGGAATAATCGATTGATAAGCGCCACGGGTTTTACGCAAATCGGTATCGTGGTACGCATCAATAATCGGTTGATCGTTCATTGCCGAGTGAATAGTCGTAATGACGCCGCTCTCAATACCAAAGGCGCGATGCAAGGTATCAATAACCGGAACAATACAGTTGGTGGTGCAAGAGGCATTGGAGATGATGATGTGATCATCTGTTAATGTTTGTTCATTAACACCGTAAACAATTGTCGCATCCACGTCGTTTTCAGCCGGTTGGGAAAACAACACTTTCTTCGCGCCCGCTAGGATATGTTTTTCTGCTGTTTTACGATCAGAAAAGGCGCCGGTACATTCTAACACTATGTCGATGTTTAGCTTAGCCCACGGCAAGTGTTCTATGTTTTCTTCGTGAAAAATATGAATGCTGTCGTTATCAATACAGAGTATGTCATTGTCGGCAGCGTCGGTATTTATCGCCACGCTGCGCGCAAATTTCCCATGGGTTGAATCGTATTGGGTTAAATGCGCAATGGTTTTGTTATCCGCTAATTCATTAATGGCCACAATGGCGATTGTTTTGCCTAGCGTGTCATTGCCTAGCGACGCTTCGTAAAACGCACGTAAAACGCAGCGTCCAATACGACCGTAACCATTGATGGCGATATTGAGCATGGTTGTTTAGTGCCTGTTGTGATTATTGTTTAAATTTTACTGTGTGCAACTGTTTAGTCGGTTAGACGTCAGATGTTAGAAGTCAGACGATAAAACATTTGTCGTGATGTGACAAAAGCGTCTTACTTCTAACGCCTTACAGCGCGAAGCGCTACTCTCCGAGTAACTCTTCCGCTGTGGCTAAAACATTGTCTACGGTAAAACCAAAGTGTTCCATTAGATCAGCGATCGGTGCAGACTCACCAAAGGTGCTCATGCCAATGACGCGACCATCTAGGCCAACAAATTTGTACCAGTAGTCTTCATGGGCCGCTTCGATAGCAATACGTGCACCGACTTCAATGGGGAGTACTGATTGTTTGTATTCAGCATCTTGCGCGCTAAAGACTTCAGCGCATGGCATCGACACAACGCGAATTTTATGACCTTGTTGAGTTAACACTGTCGCCGCTTGTGTGGCGAGCTCGACTTCTGAGCCAGTGGAGATAAATATCAAATCAGGTTCGCCATCGCAATCGACGAGAATGTAGGCGCCTTTTGCGACATGGCTTAATTGTTCAGTGTTACGTGCCATTGGCGCTAGCGCTTGGCGAGAAAAAATTAGTGCGCTGGGGCCGTCGCGGCGTTCAATGGCTGCTTTCCAGCATACCGCTGACTCTACGGTATCGCAGGGGCGCCATGTGTGTAGATTGGGTGTCGCACGCAACGAGGTTAATTGCTCTACGGGTTGGTGAGTAGGACCATCTTCACCTAGGCCAATAGAATCGTGAGTGTAAACAAAGATACTTTGCTTGCCCATTAAGGCGGCCATACGCACAGCGTTGCGTGCATACTCCATGAACATTAAGAAGGTCGCACCGTAGTTAACAAAACCACCATGGAGGGCAATACCATTCATCATCGCACTCATACCAAATTCACGTACACCGTAATAGAGATAGTTGCCGCTGGCATCGTTGGCTTCAATGCCTTTTGCGCCTGACCATAATGTTAGGTTAGAGCCTGCCAAATCAGCAGAGCCACCTAAGAGTTCCGGCAATAAGGGGCCGAACTGATTTAAGCAATTTTGTGAGGCTTTACGTGAAGCAATTTTTTCTGATTTATCTTGGCATTCTTGAATGTACGCATCGGCCTTTTCGCTAAAGTCGTTAGGTAATTCAGCGTTCACTACGCGGCGAGTAAACTCGTCAGCTAGGTCAGGGTGTGCGGCGGCGTACTCCGCAAATTCTGCATGCCATTCTTTCTCGGCAGCAATACCGGTAGTTTTTGCATCCCAGCCTTTATAGATATCATCTGGGACTACGAAGGGTGCATGGGTCCAGCCTAAGGCTTCACGTGTTAAGGCGATTTCTGCCTCACCTAAGGCGGCACCATGGCAAGATTCTGTGCCTTGTTTGTTTGGCGAGCCAAAACCAATAACGGTTTTACAGCAAATAAGGGTGGGTTTCCCTGTTTCTGCACGAGCAGCTTCAATGGCGGCTTTAATGGCTTTGCTATCGTGACCGTCTACATTGGCAATGACCTGCCAGCCGTAAGCTTCAAAACGTTTAGGTGTGTCGTCAGTAAACCAACCTTCTACTTTGCCATCAATAGAGATGCCATTATCATCGTAGAAAGCAATTAACTTACCTAGGCCTAGCGTACCCGCCAAGGAAGAGACTTCGTGAGAGATGCCTTCCATTAAGCAGCCATCACCTAAAAAGGTATAGGTGTAGTGATCGACAATGTCGTGGCCTTCACGGTTAAACTGAGCCGCTAAGATTTTTTCTGCTGTTGCCATACCCACCGCATTACTAAGACCTTGGCCTAATGGGCCAGTGGTAGTTTCTACACCGGGGGCATAACCATATTCAGGGTGACCTGGGGTTTTAGAATGCAACTTGCGAAAATTCTTTAATTCTTCAATGGGTAATGCATAGCCCGTTAAATGCAGCAGTGAATAAATCAACATCGAACCGTGACCATTCGACAATACAAAGCGATCTCGGTCTACCCATTGTGGGTTGGCCGGATTGTGCTGCATATAGTCATTCCACAATACCTCAGCGATATCCGCCATTCCCATCGGCGCACCCGGGTGGCCAGAGTTAGCTTGTTGAACGGCATCCATACTGAGTGCGCGAATAGCATTGGCAAGTTCGTTGCGAGAAGGCATATTTGAAATTCCTGAGAATGATGAAAAAAGTGGATAACTAGGCTGGAGTAGAATAAAGGGGTCAAAGCCCATTTTCATATCTGCTATGCATTAGAAGCACATATAGACACTTAACTATATAAATGAACACAAAAAGCGGCTATTTTTCTGCCTGACGTCGTTCCTCAATTGGCCAATAGAATAACTATTACCTGCATTGAGCGCCTAGTCAGTCAAAAAAATACCTCACTTTATTGTTGTTCATTTATATAGCTAAGTGTCTATCAAACACGATGAAAATGGGCTCTGACCCCTTTATTAATATTGGCCCCATAAAAAGGGCGCTATTTTCGCATATTTAGTGTGAGGAGGACAGGTCTTCTGCGTGCCTATCTTCTGCGTGACTACGCTATTTCTATTGACGCATCGGTTCGAAGAGTGATGCTACTCGTGTTGAACCGCTATTGTAGCGATGGATATTGAGGCAAATTTTGCGCCTTAGCCGCAGTCTTGAATAATCAGCCGAGCTTCCTTTACCGCTTCCAGCACTTGCGTGGGGGCGCTTTGATGGGGAGTGATAAAGACTTTGGGGTGTTGCCATAATAGGCTATCTTTGGCTAAGGGCTCTTGCTCAAAAACATCCATAAATGCACCACGTAAGTGATCATTGTTTAGCTGCTCTAGCAGTGCGCTAGTGTCAATAATAGCGCCGCGGGATAAAGAAATAACGGCGGCATCTTTGGGTAGTTGGCTGAGACGAACTAAGTTGAGTAGGTGGTGAGTTTCGTGGGTATGCGGCAACATGTTGATCAGTACATCGCATTGCGAAAGAAAGTCTTTCATTGTGTCTAGGCCATGATACGTGTTGATGCCAGCGATGACCTTAAGACTACGCGACCAAGCAGAAATAGGATAGCCACCATGGTGTAGGTGGTTGGCTACGGCACCGCCTAAATATCCTAGGCCTAATACGCCAATACGGGTGTCTGCGCGGCTACGATAATCCCTATCATGCAGCCATTGGTTCTTTCTTTGGGCTTGAGCGAAATGATCAAAACGGCGCTGAAAGTGGAGTACGGCATAACTGGCATAATCACACATGGCGGCTTTCATGCCAGCATCATGTAAGCGCAATATCTTGGTGTGGGTTGGTAGTAATAATGGCTCGGCGTTAATATCAATGCCAGCGCCTAAATAAATCACGCAGCGTAATTTTGTGGCGCTTTGCCAGTCGGTAATCGTTGGCTTCCAAGTCAATAAACAATCAACCTCGGCCATTGGGATCGTATTCGCGTGATGCAATTGTATGGACGCGTCAATTTTTTCAAATGCTTGTTGCCACTCTTCTAATAAAAATTGACTGCTATGGAAAACAATATTCATCTTCATTTTTCCTTGTTTAGTTGGTACATAATTAGTCGGTGGCAAAAATATCTTCGCTGCGATTAAAGTATTTAAATTCTAAGGTATTCCCTGATGGGTCTTTAATAAAGAAAGTACCTTGCTCCCCAGCTTTATCTTTAAAGCGAATCTTTGGTTCTAGCAAAAAAGTGACTTCAGCATCGTGCAGGGCTTGGTGTAACCGTTGCCATTGCGCTTGTTTTAAAATGACACCAAAGTGCGGAACACGAATGATGTCGCCATCAACGGGCGTGGTGTGCTCGGGTTCAGAGCTGTCGGTATCGCGAAGATGTAAGCTCAGCTGATGCCCAAAAAAATTAAAATCGACCCAGCGCTCAGAGCGACGTCCCATTGTGCAATCGAAAAAACGCGTATAAAACGTAATGGAATCGTCAAGGTGAGTGACGGGAAAGGCTAGATGAAAAAGTGGCATGAATCGCTCCAATAAATAAAAAGTTGTTTTTTCTACTGCTTGATAGTAGGTGTTTAAGCTAACGCTTAACACTGTTATAAAGCCAGCAGTGCCAACGCAGCGGCAGGTAATCTAATAAGCGTGCGAGCAATACAATAACGAGTAGACTAAAACCTAAACGCGCCCAGAGGACAGCGGATAGATCTGCGCCTAAGAGTAATATCAATAGCGTATCTTCGATAATGCCATGGCACAAACTGAGTAATGCCATGGTCATAAAAACATCTTTAGCGTCTATTTTCCCCGAACGTGCCTCTTGGATCAGTATCCCGCCACCGAAAGAAATGCCTAGTGTTAGCCCAACCAGCATAATATTAGTGGCTTTTGCGCCAATACCTAGCATGCGTAAAACAGGCGCGAGCATTAGGTGGATGAGTTTTTCTATGCCTAGGTAACGTAATAAATGAATCAATA
Organism: Candidatus Endobugula sp.; assembly: GCA_047619205.1. Classification (GTDB taxonomy): domain Bacteria; phylum Pseudomonadota; class Gammaproteobacteria; order Pseudomonadales; family Cellvibrionaceae; genus Endobugula. The sequence continues at coordinate 13,921 of JBLHJR010000023.1, forward strand.
AGGTGAGCCCGGCAATAATACCGAGTGCCGCTAGCAGCATGTGTACTTGAGTGATCAGCCAGCTTAGCCAATCTGACGAGTGTATGGTTGCTTGCCACAATAAGGGCGCAGGAGCCTGTAACCATTGTGCGTTACTGTAGGTCATATTCAATAATGCGCCTAAGCCTAGCGCGGCAGAAATGCGCAGTAGTAAAGTAAACCATAGACTGACGCCGCTAGCGCGTGCAATGGCGACTTCTACCGGTAAGCCATGCGCTACAAGGATCATGGTGCCGAGTACGCTGACTTGGGCAATGGTCATGGGTTCGGTGCCGGCGATTTGGTAAAAAACGGCCATGCCAGTATAGACGCTACTTAACATAGCGCTTAGCCAGACTAGGCCCATATCTCCCGGTAAGCCAACCCACATCATCACCGGTTCGAGCAGTAATGCCATTGGCTCAATCCAGCCCAAGAGTTCAATAAAGCGGACTAGTAGCAACATCGGCAGCATGATTTTGACTAAGCTCCAAAAAATGAGCCATACCTCGATTAACCAGCGGCCGAAAAAACTGCCGGCAATCCGTTTTTGTGGCTTGCGTATTTGATTGAAGAGTGAGGTGAGTGACGAAAGCAAGTTCTGCATCAAGTGAGCCTGTAAGCGACTAGAAAAAATAAGTCAGTAGACGGGTAGATTAGCAGTAGGAGAAATAATTAATGCTTTTTATCCGCTCAAAAAGAAACTATAATTTTTAAATGGTAATAAAAACGGAATATAATTAATGAAGCTGAATAATATTGATGTCCGTATAGTGGAAGAACTACAGAATAACGCCGATCAGACCAATCTAGCGCTAGCCGAAAAAGTCGGTTTGTCGGCTCCCGCCTGTCTTAAGCGCGTGCAACGTCTAAAAGCGACTGGGGTGATACAGCGTATTGTGGCGATTGTTTCCCCCGAAGTGGCAGGACGGCGTTTAAACATGATTGTGGAAATTAAAACGCTGCGTGATCACGCAAAATTGGATCAACAATTCATCGTAGCGCTAAGTAAAGCCCCAGAAGTTAAGCAGTGTTATCAAGTTACCGGAGACGTTGATTTTGTGTTGATCGTTAATGTAGCGGATATCTTCGAATATGAAGCCTTCTGTGAACGCGTCATCTATAGCCACAAGGACCTGAAGAAATTCACCACGCTGATTAGCATTCGCTGTACAAAATTTGATTTATGCGAGCATGTCTTGTCTAAGGAATAACCGTGGTAGAGCCCACTTCACCTCTCCGTCTTGAAAATAAATCACGATTGCCTGCGCCTCGACCTTTTCCTCGGGTAAACTACGCATTTGATGGTACAGCTTCTGCCATCCCCACTTTCGGCCAAAATAATAAGAGTTCTATTTATGTGGTTTAAAAATTTACGGATTTATCGTTTTACTCAAGCCTTGACTTTAAACGGGGAAGTATTAAATGGAACCTCCTCAGCTGCGGGCGCCTTGAGTGATGCTTTGGAAGAGGGTGCCTTTGTTGCCTGTAATAGTCAGGACGAGTCCCGTTGTGGTTGGGTGTCACCGTTAACCGGTGAGGCGGATGTCAGTTTAGTGCATGCTTGCCAAGGCTTTTTGATGCTTTGCGCTAAAAAGCAAGAAAAAGTACTACCTGCAGCCGTTATAAATGAAGCCTTAGATGAAAAGGTTGCCGTGATTACCGAAGCAGAAGGTCGTCCGGTAGGGCGTACAGAGCGTCAGTCTTTAAGAGACGATGTAATGATGGACCTGTTGCCTAAAGCGTTTACACGGTCAAGTTTACAGTATGCCTATATTGCGCCTCCGCGTAGCAATGCTGAAGGTGTGAGCCATAAAGATGATCACGGCTATATTGTGGTTAATGCGGCATCAGCGGCTAAGGCCGAAGCCTTATTATCCGTATTGCGTGATGTGCTAGGGAGTTTGCCAGTGATTCCTCTAGTGAGTAAACAGTTACCCCATCAAATGATGACCCAGTGGCTCACCGAAGCGGAAGCGCCAGCGAAGTTTCTATTGGGTGATGAGTGTGAGTTGGCAGACCCTAAAGAAGCGGGTAGCGTGATTCGTTGTAAACACCAAGATTTAGCCGCAGAAGAAATTAACAATTTATTACAGTCCGGCATGATCGTGACCAAGCTGAACTTAAACTGGGCGCAGGGCGTTGATTTTATTTTAGATGATCAGTTAGCGATTAAGCGCTTACGTTTTGCGGATGATATTCAGGGGAAAGCCGATGAACATGAAGCGCAGAATGCCATAGAAAAATTTGATAGTGAATTTTCTGTGATGACCCTAGAGTTGTCCGCGTTTATTCATGACTTGGTTAGCGCGTTAGGGGGAGTAGATGCCAGCACGCGTTCAGTTGAAGAAATGGTTATACAGGCCACTAAAAACGAGAGTGAACATACCGGTGTGGATGAAGTGGTTTTTTGATCGGAGCCCCTTTAATTTACAGGGGCTTTGCTTTCACTGTTAAGTGCTGTAGTGGTATCGGAGTTGTGCTATGAGTAAGGCATCATTTTGAAACTTATAAACGATACGATGCTCATCATTAATACGTCGAGACCAATAGCTTGCGAGTCCATGTTTTAATGGCTCTGGTTTGCCGATGCCTTCGTAAGGTGAGCGCGAGATATCCTTGATTAACGTATTTATCCGCTTCAGTATTTTCTTGTCGGTACTTTGCCAGTAAAGATAATGCTCCCAAGCTATAGATGAAAACATTAGCTTCATTCAATGAGCGCTCTTGCTGTACCGTTACCAGCCTCAAGTTCAGCAATGGACTCGAGTAATTGCCGTGCATTAGCAGGGGAGCGAAGCAAGTAGGTTGTTTCCTCCATAGCTTGGTAGTCCTCTAGTGACATCATCACCACAGGGTTTTCACTTTTACGAGTGATAATTATGGGGGAGTGGTCATTACAGACTTTTTCCATTGTGCCAGCAAGGTTCGCTCGGGCGGAAGTATAGCTAATAGCGTCCATAAGGTCTCCAGTAAGTACATGTACGTTAATTCGTACAGATTGTGTGGAAAGTGTAGCTGTACACAACAAGAGTGTCAAGCAGGTTAGCTTTCTGCTGCTTCGCACCCCATATACCGTTTATATAAACGGTATATGGGGTTTACTATTTGCTTATTGTCAGTAGCCTATGCTTATCATCGAATCGTTACTCAGCACACAGTCTCTACTCTTATTCATCGTTGCTGTCATCGCTAATGCCCTATCCGCTATGGCGGGGGGTGGTGCTGGTTTATTGCAGCTACCTATTTTGTTGTTTATGGGTTTACCTTTTGGTGTAGCGTTGGCTACCCATAAAATGGCCACCGTCGCACTGGGGCTTGGCTCTACCTTACGTTACCGTTCTGAAAAACTTATTGATCTTAAATTGGCTTTTATTATTTTAGCCTTTGGCTTGCCTGGCGTTATATTAGGGGCAGCGGTCATTCTGCGCATTAGCGAAACCATCGCGACGATGAGTCTCGGTATATTGACCTTGGGGTTAAGTTTTTATTCTATGTGCCAAGCAGATTTGGGCCAAAGCCATCAACCCAAAAATCGTCATCCTATTGGACTTGTTGTCGGCGGTATGGGCATATTGTTAATTGGCTTTACTAACGGCTCATTAACCTCTGGAACCGGTTTGTTTGCTACCCTCTGGTTTATTCGTTGGTTTGGCATGGACTATCAGCGTGCGGTGGCGATGACTATGGTCTTGGTGGGCATATTTTGGAATGGAACCGGCGCCATTACATTAACGGTATTGGGTGAGGTTAAGTGGGAGTGGGTGTTGCCGTTGGTGTTGGGTTCATTAGTGGGTGGATACTTTGGCGCTAATGTTGCGGTTCAACAAGGTAATCGGTGGATAAAGCGTGTGTTTGAGGGGTTAACCGGCGTCACGGGTTTGTTGCTTATTATTAAAGTCTTATAAATAGAGGGCTTTTATATTTTTTAGCCAAAACTGATACAACGTTAGGGTCTATTAAGCAAAGCGCTGGCAAGGCCATCAAGATAACTTTGGAAGTGATGTATATCATTATGGGCGGCACCATCGATGGTTAACATTGTGCTAGGTTTTTGGGTAAGAGATTGCAGTCGGTGACTATGCTCAATAGGAATAAGTTGATCCTTGTTGCCGTGCATAAAGACAATCTCCGATGAAACTTCGCTAATATTCTGGTCCGTACGTAATGGATAGCGGAGTAACCAAGCAGGGACAAAAGGATATTGGGCGTGCGCTACTTCAATCATACTACTGAAGGCGGAAACCAGGATGAGTAGAGCGGGATCAACTTCTCGCGCTAAAGACGTTGCTAAGGCGGTACCGAGAGAACGTCCGTAAATGACGATTTCTTTGTCTGCGTACTGAGGGGCCACTGTATCCCATGCGATGCGCATATCGTTCATGAGTTGTGCTTGGCTTTGTATCTTGCCAGTGCTTTTTCCGTACCCACGATAGTCGAGCATGAACAAGTCGTAATTCACCTGTTTGTAATATTCAATATCAGTGGCCCAAGTGTTTACATTGCCTGCGTTGCCATGTAAAAAGAAAATTAAGCCCTTAGGGTTTTCTTGTTTAAAATGTAAGGCATGAAGTTCGGCGCCGTCTACGGGGATGGTAACTTCTTCAAAGGGGTAGTGGTAGCTAAAACTATAATTTTTGGGTAGTTTTGTAGCGGGAAAGATTAACGCTTGCTGATAAAAGTACAGTGCTATCAAGGCTATGCTGTAGAGTAATAGGGCAATGCCGAGAAGTGGAAAAAGGATTGTTTTAATCACAGAGAGACATGCCCTAAAGTTATGATGCCCAGATTTTGGCATTAACGTGTATGCTTTGTAAAGATAGATTACGTCACTAAACAAGAGTAATAAAATACTGATGTCTACGCCTATTGATCATTTTGTTGCCCCAGTTTGTCATCAAGACATAGAGATACTGTTTCAAGACGAACACCTACTAGTAATGAATAAGCCTAGTGGTTTGTTAAGCTTGTCTGGAAAGAACCCATTAAATAAAGATTCTGTACACCATCGCTTAGTGCAGCAGTTTCCTACGGCCCACATGGTGCATCGTTTGGATTTAGGGACTTCAGGCTTAATGGTGTTAGCGTTAAACAAATCGGTAAATGGACATCTTACCAAGCAGTTTCAACAGCGTACAGTAAAGAAAATCTATACAGCGGTGTTATATGGTCGAATAGAAGATGAGCAAGGGTGCATTGATATTCCCATCATAAAAGATAAGCTGAATTTTCCCTATCAGAAGGTGTGTGAAGAAACGGGAAAAGTTGCATTAAGCCAATATGAAGTGGTAGGACATGAAAATGGAAATGGTGAAGCCCCTCCGTCTAGCCGAGTATTATTTTCTCCGCAAACCGGGCGCACTCATCAGTTACGTATTCATGCCCGTGAAATCGGCCATCCAATTTTAGGTTGTGATTTGTATGGTGCTACAATTGCGGGGGTAACAACGCAGTCGATGGCTGAGCGGTTGTTATTGCATGCGACGCGTTTGGAGTTTGTTCATCCTGTGTCTGGGGAGACAATGTTAATGGAAAGTACCTGTCCATTTTAATATCACCCGTTTTTGGTCTCTTCTGTTTTGCTAGTGAATTTTTCATCAACCACTATTCTGACAAAATGGGAGTAGCATAACGTCCCACGGCTTTTTCTTTTATTGGCCAATGAATCAATGCTGCCACGACACTTAATATAATACAGAGCAGCCAAACAACATCATAACGATAAGCCTCTCCCATTGATGCGATACCTAAGTATTGCCCGCAGAAATTGGTGATAATCTGAAATTGGTCGGCTTGTTGGTAAAAGAATCCACCTAAAAAGACACCCGTAAAACTGCCTATTTGATGGGATAAAAATACCACGCCGTAGAGTAATGCCATATATCGAGTGCCAAACATCACCGCAACCAAGCCGGATGTTAGCGGCACAGTAGCCAGCCATAAAAAGCCCATGCTCATGCTAAAAAGGATGACGCTGGTGAGAGAGGTAGGGATGATTAAAAATAATAATATTGCTACGCCGCGTAGTAAATAAATACCACACAACATTTCTCGTTTGATGCTTTTTCTCGACCATAGGCCTGAACAATAAGCGCCGACCACATTGCAGATACCAATAAGTGCAATACACCATGCGCCGACGTTGGCACTAAAACCTAAATCCGATAAATAAGCAGGGAAGTGTACAGTAATAAAAGCAATGTGAAATCCACAGACAAAAAACCCAATCACCAATAAAGTAAAAGAGCGATAGGCAAAGGCTTCGCGTAATGCTTGCATAATGCTCTGATCATTTTTTTGGTCAGTGACTTCGCTTGCGCCGGAATATTTTGCCAAAGGCAATGCTAAGGCCATCATTACTAAAGCGATAATGGAAAGTACATGTAATGATGAAACCCAGCCCAGCCCATCAATCAATAGTTGTGCAAAGGGAACCATAATAAATTGCCCCATCGAACCTGCAGCGGTGGCTAAGCCCAAAGCCCACTGACGACGTTCTGGAGGTACGGCTCTCGCCATGGCGGGCATAACAATGCCAAAGGAAGTGCCAGCGATACCCGCACCAACCATAAAGCCTGCACTGCTATTTAATAACCAAGCACTATCGGCAATAGAGGTAAGCAATAAGCCGCAGGAATAAAAAATCACCGCCGCAATAATCACTTTCATATTGCCGAATTTATCGGCCAGACCGCCAGCAAAAACAGCCACAATTCCCCAGCTTAAATTTTGTATGGCTAAGGCGGTAGCAATAACATCTCTGCCCCAGCCATAGGTTTCTGAAATGGGTTTTACAAACATGCCAAAGGATGCACGTAAGCCAAAGGAGAAGAGTAATAGCGCACAGGCACTAATTAATAAAAATTGTGTGGATGGGCTTAAGTTTTTGAACATGATTTAGAGACGCTCGAAAAGTGATTGAGAGGAAAAGTGGTGGCGATAGTCACTAGGGCTGGTATTGAAATGCTGGCTAAATAAACGTCGCATAGTTTCGCTATGGCCAAAGCCGACTTGTTGGGCAATAGCTTTTATGGATAGCGTTGAAGATTCGAGTAAAGACCGTGCCGTATCTAATCTGGCGCGCACAATAAAATCACCTACCGTTTTTTGTGTTTCTTGTTTAAATAATCGGGAGAAGTGACGTGGGCTGATAGCGGCGTGCTCGGCAAGTCGTTGCACCGATAAATCTTCGTGTAAATGTTCCAAGATCCATTCTTGTATGTGATGAATTTTGGAATTTCCATGACTTTGTATCTGTAATAAAGTGCTGAACTGGGATTGTCCGCCGGAGCGTTTTAAGAAAACCACAATTTGTCGTGCGACTTGAAGTGCCAGCGCATTTCCCCAGTCTTCCTCAACCAATGATAGGGCTAAATCCATACCGGCGGTAACGCCTGCTGATGTGTAAATATTATCATCGCGGATAAAAATAGCATCGGCATCGACATTAATGTCGGGAAAGCTATCGGCTAAGGATTGTGCATGCTGCCAGTGAGTGGTGGCGCGTCGATTTTTTAGTAATCCCGCCTGAGCTAAGATAAAAACACCGGTGCAAGTTGAGGCTATACGACGCACCTGTGCGGAGGTCTTGCGCACCCAATCGGTTATTTCTGTATCGTTTGCGGATAAACGAGCGGCAATGCCCCCAGGTACGATTAAGGTATCTGCCTGAGGCATGGTGCTGAAGTCATAGTGGGGTATGACGTTGAGGCCGCCGGTGAGTTGTGCCGGCAGTAATGTCTTTGACACGGTCTCCACGATATAAGCAGGCGAGCTTGTTGCGCCAGACTCTGCCAATAAGCGGCTGGCGGTATCAAATACCTGTAGTGGCCCACTAATGTCAATACTATTGCTTTGCGCATAGAGTAAACCAATAATCCGGCGACTGTTATTGTGGTGCATAGCTTATGCGCTTTTTGTGAGTATGAGAGAAGTATTCTGGCAGCTAGTGATCATGTCCGCAATGACATGTAGCCCACAAATTAAGACGTATTGTGATTGATGTGGCTTTAGATAGATTAACTTTATGGATTTTTAGTCTGGCTTACTCCATTTCTATATCAAAAAATTTTGATATAGAAATCTCTTCCTGCTATAGTGAAGGTATGAAATTGATAGCTCCCGGTTTTAGCGATGTGTCGGCACTAAATAAGGCGGCAGGCGATCCGCTGCGACTAGAAGTTTTACGGGTGTTAGCTCAGGATTCATACGGCGTGCTAGAGTTATGTGAGATTTTCGAACATAAGCAGTCAGGTATGAGTCATCACCTTAAGGTATTAGCTGGGGCGGGCTTAGTAGCTAAGCGCCGCGAGGGTAATTCCATTTTTTATAGTCGCGCTTTGCCGAGCTCGACTAGCGGTTTGGCTCTGTTACAGCAGCAGCTGTATACGACCATCGATTCCATTGATGTTAGGGCAGAAATCACGCAACGTTTGCAGGAAATACAACGGGAGCGGGTAAAAGCCTCGCAGCAATTTTTTATCTTACAGGCAGATAAGTTTAAAGCGCAGCAGGATTTAATTGCAGAATACCCCGCCTATGGCGATGCGGTTGCTGAGTTATTGCATAAAATGACAGTGCTTCCTTCATCAAAGAAAGGACAGGTAACGGCAAACGGTGTAGCGGCGATTGAAATTGGTCCTGGTGCAGGCGAATTTTTACCCGAATTGGCAAAACGCTTCGATCGTGTATTGGCTGTAGATAATGCGCCAACCATGCTAGAACGCTCTCAAGCTTATTGTCAGCAGCAAGGCATTGAAAATGTAGAATTTGTCAGCGGAGATACCAGTGATCTTGCTGGCTATAAAGTAAAAGCGGCTTGTGTCGTCATGAATATGGTGTTGCACCACACACCATCGCCAGCGGATATATTTATAGATATTGCGCGGAGTCTGGAAGATGGCGGAGTGCTGATTGTTACCGACCTATGTCGGCATGATCAGGACTGGGCAAAAACAGCTTGTGGGGATGTTTGGCTGGGTTTCGACGCTGAAGAATTACAGCGCTGGGCTTTGTTGGCAGGTTTACAGCAAGGCCACAGCAAGTATTTAGCGCTGCGCAATGGATTTCAAATTCAGGTGCAGCAATTTAAGAAGATGTGAGACGTCCAATGAGAGACGCTTTTAGTCGCTACGCGACTTAATTTCCAAAGCTTCTCGCGTCTTACGTTGGACGTCTAACATTTCAAATTCAACAAACGAGGAACTAATATAATGTCAGAATATTCAGTATTTACATCGGAATCTGTTTCCGAAGGCCATCCCGATAAAATGGCGGATCAGATTTCTGATGCGGTTGTTGATGCGATGTTAAAGGATGATCCTAACTCTCGTGTTGCCGTAGAGACTATGGTGAAAACCGGTATGGTTGTACTGGCAGGTGAGGTGCGTACCTCAACTTATGTCGACCTTGAAGATATCGTGCGCGATGTTGTTTTGGGTATCGGTTATGACTCACACGAAGTGGGTTTTGATGGTGCGACCTGCGCTGTACTCAATGCCATTGGTAAGCAATCCGTTGATATCGCGATGGGCGTTGATGAAGGCGACGAAAAGGATCAAGGCGCTGGTGACCAAGGCTTAATGTTTGGTTATGCGACCAATGAAACTAGCGTATTAATGCCTGCGCCGATTTATTATGCTCACCGTTTGGTTGAACGCCAAGCGCAAGTGCGTAAAGACAACACCTTGGGATGGTTACGTCCGGATGCAAAAAGTCAGGTGACATTGCGTTATGAAGATGGCAAGCCTGTTGCGATTGATGCAGTAGTACTGTCAACACAGCATGATGAAGGTATTGCTTTAGACGATTTACGCGAAGCGCTTATGCAAGAAGTGATTAAACCCGTATTGCCAGAAGAGTGGTTGCATGAAGGCACATTGTTCCACATCAACCCAACCGGTAACTTCGTCATTGGCGGCCCTGTGGGTGATTGTGGTTTAACGGGTCGTAAAATCATCGTCGATACTTATGGTGGTATGGCGCGTCATGGTGGTGGTGCATTCTCAGGTAAAGACCCCTCTAAAGTCGATCGCTCAGCAGCTTATGCGGGTCGTTACGTGGCGAAAAATATCGTCGCTGCGGGTCTGGCTGATCGTTGTGAAATTCAAGTGTCTTATGCTATTGGTGTTTCTGAGCCAACTTCAATTTCTATCAATACCTTCGGTACGGGTAAATTATCGGATGCTGAGATCTGTAACTTAGTGCGTGAACATTTTGATCTGCGCGCCGGTGGATTAGTGGCTATGCTTGATCTTAAACGTCCTATTTATCAACCAACAGCGGCCTATGGTCACTTTGGCCGTGAAGAAGAAAACTTTACGTGGGAAAAAACAGATAAAGCGGAAGTGCTTAAAAAAGCGCTTTAACTAACGCTGAGTAACATAATTAACTATTTTTTTTCAGGCAGCATATAAAAGCTACCTGCTATACAAACCAGAGGTTTTAATCATGAGTGCAGAATTAAAGATTGCCGAAAATTTCACCGACTACAAAGTAGCGGCCAGTACACCAGAACAGTTTCGTAAAGATGCTGAGTTTGGTCGTAAAGAAATTCAAATAGCAGAAAGCGAAATGCCAGCACTAATGGCATTACGTAAAAAGTATAAAGCTGAGCAGCCTTTAGCTGGTGCGAAGATTATGGGTTGTATCCATATGACCATCCAAACTGCGGTACTAATCGAAACACTAGTGGATTTAGGTGCAGAAGTGCGCTGGTCGTCTTGTAATATTTTCTCTACACAAGATCATGCAGCAGCTGCAGTCGCAGCGGCGGGCATTCCAGTATTTGCTTGGAAAGGCGAAACGGAAGAAGAGTTTTTGTGGTGTATCGAGCAAACCATTAAAGCAGAAGTGAATGGCGATGCAGTATGGGATGCTAATATTATTCTTGATGATGGCGGCGATTTAACTGAAATGTGCCACAGTAAATATCCTGCAATGCTAGATATTATTCACGGTATCTCGGAAGAAACCACCACTGGCGTGCATCGTCTACAAGAAATGTTAGACAACGGTGAGTTAAAAATTCCTGCGATTAACGTTAACGATGCTGTAACCAAATCAAAAAATGATAATAAATACGGCTGCCGTCATAGTCTAAGTGATGCGATTAAGCGTGGTACCGATCACTTATTAATGGGTAAAAAAGCCTTAGTAGTGGGTTACGGTGATGTAGGCAAAGGTTCTGCTGCGTCATTAAATCAAGAAGGTATGATTGTTAAGGTTTCAGAAGTCGACCCTATTTGCGCGATGCAAGCGTGTATGGATGGTTTTGAAGTGGTTTCTCCTTATATCAATGGTGTGAACTTAGAAAACACAGAATGTATTAATGCTGATTTGCTGGGTAAAACAGACTTGATCGTTACCACTACCGGTAATGCAAATGTATGCGATAAGTTTATGTTAGCTGCATTAAAGCCAGGTGCAGTAGTGTGTAATATTGGTCACTTCGATAATGAAATTGATACAGCATTCATGCGTGAAAACTGGGAGTGGGATGAGATCAAAGCACAGGTACATAAGATCAAGCGTAGCGATACCGAAGGCGACTATTTGATTCTATTGTCTGAAGGCCGCTTAGTAAACTTAGGTAATGCAACGGGTCACCCATCACGTATTATGGATGGTTCTTTTGCTAACCAAGTATTGGCGCAAATGTATTTATACGCAGCCAAATTTGCTGATCTTCCTGCGGAAGAAAAAGCCAGCAACCTTTATCTTAAAGTATTGCCGAAAAAGTTAGATGAAGAAGTGGCAGCAGATATGGTAGCAGGTTTTGGTGGAGTTCTTACTCAGCTAACAACCTATCAAGCGGACTATATTAAAGTTGATGTGGCAGGGCCGTTTAAACCTGAAACATATAAGTACTAATATACGTACTAAGAAAAAGCGTTAGATGTGAGATGGTAGACGTGAGACGCTTTCGCCGTATGCGGCGAAAGCGTCTCAAGTTGGACGTCTAACGCTATCCAAAGGATAGCAACATGACCGATAGTGAATTCCGCTTAAGCTTTGAATTTTTTCCGCCTAAAACCGATGCGGGTAGAGATAAGCTTATCAATGTGCGTAACGAATTAGCGACACTTTCGCCTGAGTTTTTTTCGATGACTTATGGTGCAGGTGGTTCTACTCGTGATAATACCAAAAATTTAGTCAATCAATTTACCAGTGAAGGTTTTGCTACTGCACCCCATCTTTCCTTTGGGGGTGATACCGAAGAAGATATTGCCCAGTTACTCACTGAGTACAAAGCGGCGGGCGTTAATCGTATTGTAGCTTTGCGGGGCGATATGCCATCGGGTATGGGTGGTGCTTCACAAATGGTTTACGCCAATGAATTGGTGGCGTTCATTCGGCAACACTTCGCGGATCATTTCCACTTAGAAGTGGCCGCTTATCCTGAGATTCATCCAGAAGCCGAAAGCTATACTACTGATGTGCAGTACCTTAAAGGCAAGTTTGATGCAGGTGCCAACAGTGCGATCACGCAATACTTCTTTAATTTGGATGCTTACTTCTTCTTTGCAGAGCAGTGCGATAAAGCCGGTATTAGTCAGCCGATATATCCAGGTATTATGCCGATTATTAACGTACAAAATTTAGTGCGCTTCAGTGGTGCTTGCGGTGCAGAAATTCCTCGCTGGTTACGTAAAGCATTAGAAGCTTACGGAGATGATCAAGCCAGTATGCAGGCATTTGGTATCGATATGGTCACGGAGCTTTGCGAAGGTTTGATGGAAAACGGTGTGCCAGGCTTACATTTCTACACCATGAATCAAATTCAGCCAGTGAAGGCCATTGTACAGAACCTTGGGCTGAATTAAGTGAGGTGTGAGATACTAGGCCTTAGACACTTGGTTATAGTCGTTGCACGACAACAACAAGTGCCTTTTGTCTTACAGTGGACGTCTTGCATTTAATATGCACATTCCTCGAATTTACGTTTCCCAGTCGCTCGTTGAAAATTCTACTATTGGATTAGAACCGGAGGCTGCGCATCATATAGCCAAGGTCTTGCGCATGAAGGTGGGGCGCCAACTCACCCTATTCAATGGTGAGGCGCTTAATGGTATCACCGTCGATGGCTGTTATGGTGAGTTCTCAGCGACCTTAGTTAGTGTGGATAAAAAAAAGGTGTCTGTTGAGCTGGGAAGCTTTATCGAACGGCAGACGGAGTCGCCATTAGCGATTGAGTTAGGTGCTTGTTTGATTAAAAACGACCGCATGGATTGGTTGTTACAGAAATCGGTGGAATTGGGCGTTAGCACTATTTTTCCTTTGTTTAGCGAGTTTACCGATGTAAAAATTGCTGAAGATCGTTTAGAGAAAAAAATGCAGCACTGGCAACGGATTATTATTAACGCCTGTGAGCAATCAGGGCGGGTATTTATTCCGACGCTTCATGCCCCACAGAATATCCAATCATGGATTGCTTCCACTAATACCGAAAAAAAATATGTATTGCACCCCTATATTGCTATTTCAAGCAGTGATACTGTCAATAGTGAGGCCCCAATCTCGGCAGCCTTACTAGTGGGGCCAGAGGGCGGCTTGGCAGAGCATGAAGTAGAGTGTGCCACTAATCATAACTTCACTGGCTTAGTCTTAGGTAAGCGCATACTACGCGCCGAAACCGCACCTATCGCGGCATTAGCGCTATTACAACATCTATTTGGCGATTTTTAGCTTTTTCTAATTTGCAGACGATGTGGCATATTAAGGAATAATAGCTACACTAAAAAGTAGCATTGTTAGTAATATTTCCATTTTATTTTCTGCCGATGGCAGGAGAAGTTATTCCCTATGGCGATTCAAAAATCAGCTTTAATGAAAAAACTGATTGTCACCATCTTTTCACTTTATTTTATCTTGGCGGTGATTGTTTCGGCAGTGCATATCTTGTTCGAATATAATCATATTCGCAATCAAATCCGTTCGGATCTTCAGTCTATTTACACAAGCTCAGCAGATCCTTTAGCGACGGCAATCTGGAATTTCAATTCGGATCAAATTAATAATTTAGTTGATGGCTTGTTGACGCTAAATATTGTTTCTGGTGTTAAAGTTTATAAAAATGTAGATGAGTTAAATGTTAGTAAAGGTGATGTTCTCACGGACCTAGCTATTAACTTTGAAGGGCCTATTGTTTATAAAAGCAGTGGTAAGAGCCATCCTCTAGGCGCGCTTAAGTTTTATGCCAGCCAGAGTTTTGTGTTTGAGAGGATAAAAGTAAATGTTGTTTTTATTGTTATCAATGCTTTTATTAAAACATTTTTTCTTTCAATTATTATTTTTATAGTGGGCAGGCGAATGATTGGTCGGCCCTTAGAAGAGCTTTCTGTATCAGTGAGTAGGTTAGATTTTGAAAACATGGACCACATTGAAAATAGTAAAATGATATTGAGCGAGGGTTTGCTCAGCAATCGAAATGAGTTAACGGATCTTATAGTGGCCTATAATAAAACCTTGGATAAACTCCTTAGTCGAACGCGACAGCGTGATGAGGCGAGAAGGAAGATTGAAGATAAAAATTTCAATCTTGAGAGGCTGGTAAATATAAAGACATTAGCTTTGCAGGAAAAAGTCGATGAGCTTAATGGGTTAAATGAAAGGTTAGCAGTGTTGGCGAGCACAGACCCGTTGACAGAATTATTAAATCGGCGATATTTTTTTGAACGTGCAGACATAGAGTTGAGTCGTTTAAAAAGAAATGGAAAGCAGGCGGCGGTTTTAATTGTAGATGTTGATTTCTTTAAAAAAGTGAATGATCAATATGGCCATCCCGCAGGAGATCAAGTGCTTAAGGTTGTTGCGAATATTTTAAAGGCTAATGTGCGCCAACATGATCTGGTGGCAAGATTTGGCGGCGAAGAATTCGCTATTTTTTTAGCTGATGTTGAAATACAAAAGTCTGCTATCTTGGCTGAGAGGATGCGGGAAAAAATCGAAAGCGCAGTGATACATTATAAAAAAGAAAAAATTATGGTGACCGCATCTTTTGGTTTGTCTATGTTGGCTTCAGCCGCTCAAGACATTCATGTTGTTATCGATAGCGCAGACAAAATGCTATATAAGGCTAAGGCGAATGGGCGTAATAGAGTGGAATGTTGATTTTTATTTAATGAGAAAGTGTTGGTTTTTTAATGCTTTTCCGCGTTGTTTTTTTTCTTTTTCAGGCAGTACATCCATGCTTGGCCACAAGCCACTGAGCAGTGCCTCTGCGTAACTATTTTCCATGTCGGCTATTTGCATTTGTGTAAAAGATTGTTGGTAGTCGTACACTAACGGGCGTGTATCAATGCGCAGTTTTTCATCTTCGATGCGTAACACACTAAACCATGTGCGTGTTGTTCCATCATTAGCGGGCATGCCAATAGCGCCGGAATTGTGCCATGTTTTTTTATCGATGACTTTTGTAAAAGGCAATCCGCAATGGCCGCCAATAATTAATGAGGCATGGCTTAGTGCGAATTCGCTACGAAATATCCTTTGGTCAGTGGATGAAAAAATAAATTGATTAATGGATGAAACACTGCCGTGAACTACTTGTGCTGATATACCATTAAAATCAAACTGTATGCTGCGCGGTAAAGAGGCAAACCATTCGCGATGAACGGGTTCCAGTTGTTGATTGGCGAACTGAAACCATTGAGTCGAGAGTAGATCGCAGCTTGTGCCAGCTTCGAAACCACAGCCACAATCCGCTGCGCTGCGGGCAAAAGATTCTTCACAGTTCCCCATTAAACAAAGAATCCCCCAGTCGCGAATAAAGTCGACGCTGGCTTTAGCTTGTGCGCAATAAGCAACGATGTCGCCAGTACAAATACAGTTCTCGGGAGGGATGAATAAGCGTTCAGCTTCTTCCCGCATGGCTTGTAAAGCTTGAAGGTTAGAATAGGGGCCACCGAAAACTAACAGTGGCCCGGATATGCCCCCTAGGCATAAAGTGACGTCAGTCATCTTGTTTTTTTTGTCCAAGGTAGAAGCTGACGCAGCCAACCACAAGAATACTGATACAAATAATGAGCAGTTTAGAATACTTGTGAGAATAGCCAAATAAGGGTTGTAATAAATCGGTATGCCCAGAGCTTTCTAGCATATACAGTAAGCCACCCGCTAATGCAGTAATAAAACTAAGGACTAATGGCCAAAGCTGTGTGCGCTGCTTGCCCCAGATGTTAAAGAAAATAACCGGTGCTAAAAACATCGAAACGGTGCCGCTAACGGCAACAGCAGCGAATAAATCTTTACTGCCGAAAAATAAGAATACACTGCCACCCATTAAAAAAATGAGCATGACCCAGCGACCATTGGTGGGTGTGGGTTTGATAATGTTCATATCAACAGCCACCAGTTTTGAGGCGCTAGAAAAGGTGGAGTCTAAGGTAGATACGGCAGAGATAACCAAGGCAACATTAAAGATAATCATGCACGGTTCGCCAAATAGACGGGTTAAGGTGCTTATTAATACTTCGCCGTCGGCCTTTAGCACGCCGGCAAATACACCGAGTAAAGCAAATACGAAAATACAAACGATTGAAATGGCGGCCGCATAGTTAAACGATTTTCGCGTGGTTTCTCTATCGGCTAAAAATCCACGATCCATCATTACTGGGTCGTGTAATGGGTAACTCCAGACCTGTAAAAAAGCCACTGCTAATAATACCCAGCCAGGGCTTTGAATGTCGGGGGATGAAAGAATCACTTGAGTGAAAGAAAAATCATTATGAAATAGCATAATGGCAAATAGCATAGCCAGCGCAAGAATAACTAAAATGGCTTGCAAAACATCAGTGCGCAGTGAGGCGCGCAATCCTCCCAGTGTAGAATATAGAAAGGTAATGATAGCAATGGTAATTACGGCAATTGCAGCGGTATAGTCAATCGGTGTGTTGCCGCCGTAGAAAAGGTTATCAATAATGAGGTTAAGATATTCTACTTGCTGGGTGACACCAAAGGCTAAAATAACAACCAGTAAGTTAGAGAAAACTTCACTTAATAAGCGCAAGGCAATAACTAGGTTATAGCACTGGTTGCCGACGACACCAAATTGCTCGTGCATAAAACGTTGAATGTTGTGTTTGCCATGTGTAAAGCGCAAGTGGTCAATAATGGCTCCGCCAGTAAGGAAGCTCACATAATAGGCAGCGTAGGCGAGTGCGCCGGCAATACCGTAGTAGTAGCCAAGAATAGCGGCAGTCAGCAGTGAGCGTGCAAAAATCCAAGTAGTTACTTGAGATAGCACCAGTGTCCACAAGCTTGGCGCATCACCTGATGCAGATAAGCCTTTAAAAAACCCATCGGCTGTTTGCACACGAGGGCTGAGGGCAAAAGAAATGATGGCAATGACAAGTAATATAGCGATCAGGGTATACAGCATAGAAACCTTATTATTTTTTGTGGGGCGTTAACGAATTGAGACCTTTGCACGAAAGCCATTTTGCTCCCATGCCGCGTTTACCCCTCAAGGGGGCACCGAGGAAAAGCGTACTCAAGCGGTCATTTATACACATAAACTCCCTCTTTGGACTAGCGCCTTCCTTGGCGCTAGGACTACGACCAGCAAAGCTGCCTAAATCTGTTCCTACAGATTTATCGTGAGTTTTTGCCTTGCCTGAAAGCAAAATCATCTTCCGTGCAAAGGTCTCAAATTATTTTATAGCTAAATAGTCGAGTTAACAGCGAATCCTTGTTATTCTGCAGCAATATCAACACTATTACCATTGCGTTGTAAGTGTTTAGCTTAATAGGCGTGTTTTTCTCATTGGTCACTAAATGCTCTCAACTTAGATGATAAAACGCATAAAAGTTCCTTTTTATTCATGCAGGTAAATTATTCACTATGATTATCGACTTTCAGCAACAGCAGGCACTCACTTGCTACCATTTATTGACGCAAACCGTGACTCCTCGCCCGATTGCATGGGTGTTATCAGAGAATGATGTAACGGGATCTGATGCAGATCGGTTCAATTTAGCGCCATTTTCCTTTTTTAATGCCGTCTGTTCTGAACCACCGCTATTAATGTTATCTATTGGTAAAAAACCCGATGGCGGTCTTAAAGATACTCGGCGTAACTTATTGAGTGGGCGTGAGTTTGTGATACATATTACCAGCCTTGAACAAGCTCAAGCGGTGAATATTAGTGCAGCAGTACTTCATTATGGTGATTCAGAGGTCACGGCGGGGCAGCTTGAATTAACGGAGTTTCCCAATTGTCCTTTGCCGCGCTTAAAAGATTGCCATGTGGCTTATCATTGCAAACTCTACGATGCGCATGAAATTGGGCCTAATCAACAGTCGGTTATTTATGCAGAAGTTTTGCAGCTTTATTTAAACGATGATGTCGCGGAAAAGGTGGGCGATCGTTATATTGTTGATGCAGAAAAATTAAACCCTCTGGCGCGTTTAGGTGGGGCGGCCTACGCAGAACTGGGTAAGGTGTTTACGCTACAGCGGCCCTAAGTTCAATCGAGTGCAGTAGAGTTAATTGTGTGATTTGTTAGCCATAAAGCGCTTCCATAAGACCTAATAAAGCTGGATGATTACGTGTGTTGTCACACTCTTTTAATAATAAAATAAAGCTACCTCTAAGTAGAGTCGTATTTAGAGGTGGCCGGCTAGTCGGAGAAAAGATGTGAATAGTCTACAAAAAGTGAATCAATTGATTCAACGAGAGCAATATCTACTCAATCAGTTTTATCATAACTTACAGGCCAACATCCGTCGTCTTACGGATAAAGAAAATGCACCGACAGAATCCTTGGCCGAGTTAGAAGCCTGTCTTCAGGGGGAATTATCGTGGTCTACTGCTAATCGTGTTGAGCTAGCGCTAGTGGATTTTTATGATGATATTAGCTTACAAACAGAATGGCAGCGTCGGCTGGCTGAAGTGGGTCGCTTACCTCAGAACCTCATGGACTTCTATGCTGAGCAAGCGGAAGAAACCGATAAAGCGGTACTGCGCGCATTACTGGCGCGTCTTGTTGCCGATTTACAGTGGGCAGTAGAGTCAAAACGCGTCATTCGCTTTAATGAAAATCAGATGCGTAAAAAAGTAGTGGCCTTATTTTTGTGTGCCTTCGTGTTATTTTTCTTGCCGACCATCTGTCGCACCCTTTTTAACGTAGAGTTTGATAATCTGCGTTTATATTATATTTTCACTGCGGCAAGTTCGGGGATATTGGGTGCTGCGTTTAGTCAGCTAACCTCCATTCAGTCTCGTGTACAGTTAGCGAGCCTAGATCAGGTGCGAGCAATGAGCCAGATGGGCTATATTGTCGCGCGTGCGATGGTGGGTGCAGGTGCTGGGTTAATTATGTTTTATCTTGTACAGTCAGGCTTGTTGAGTGGTGCATTCTTTCCTGTATTTATCCATACGGCAGAAGAACTAGCCGGGTATCAAAATGAGTTGCTGGAGAGCGCGATAGCAATCACTAAAAATACCTATGGGGTATCTCAGTCGATTGAAGCGACTTTAGGTGTGGGCACCTTAGCTCAACCGGGAGCAGGTATGTCATTATTAATTGTTTGGTGTTTATTGGCGGGTTTTTCGGAAAAAATGATTCCTGGTATACTCAACAATAAAGCCAAACAAACGGTAGACTCAACCGCTAAATAAGTCATTGTTTTATGGTTTTTTGTAGAGTGAGGCTTATTTACGTTTATTTATTCAATAGCCCCTTAGTGATATTGCCAATAATTTCTAAGGCATTCCGTATTTCATCATTAGCTTCTTGCGCATAGTTCAGGCGTAAGCAATGACGATACTTATTTGAAGCGGTGAATAAAGTACCAGGGGCGATACTGATATTGTGCTCGGCAAGCGTGCTATTAAGATCTGTGGTGTCAATGCCCTGAGGAAATTCTATCCAGAGTAAAAAGCCACCCTGTGGGTACGACATACGTGTGCCTTCTGGAAAATAACGACTAGCCCATTCAATCATATGATCGCGATTACGCAAATACTGGGCGCGCATTTTTCTAATATGCCGCTCATAGAAACCTTGGGCAATAAATTCAGCCATTGCTCGAGGCTGTAATACCGAGCCGCAAGCAGTAGACACATATTTCATGTGTTTCATTTGTTCAATGTATCGACCTGGAGCACACCAACCGGTACGAAAAGCCGGTGAAACCGTTTTAGAAAATGATGAACATAATAAGACTCGGCCCTCTGTATCGTAAGATTTAATACTGCGAGGCCTTGGGTTGGCGTAGGACAAATCGCCATAAATATCATCTTCAATAATGGCGATATCATATTGATTGGCGAGTGCGACCAAACGCTTTTTATTTTCATCGGGCATGGTATAGCCCAGTGGGTTGTTACAAATAGGCGTGACTTGCAATACTTTAATGGGCCATTGCTCTAAGGCCATTTCAAAGGCTTCGATGCTAATACCGGTTTCTGCATGCGTGGGTATTTCTAGCGCTTTTAATCCCAGTGCCTGAATGGTTTGCATCGAGCCGTAAAAGCTAGGGGATTCAATCGCGATAATATCGCCCACCTCTGTCACTGAGCGCATGCTGCAGGCGAGTGCTTCTTGGCAGCCCGTCGTCACAACAATATCATCGGGGTGTAAGCGGCAGCCTGAATCCATCATCACACGCACAATGTGGCGACGCAACTCTACCGCCCCTTGAAGACTATCGTAGGTGAGTTGCGTTATGTCCGTGCTGCGACTGAGCTCGGCAATTAATTTTGGCAGCGGTTTGAGGCTTGGTGCGCTGACATCCGGTGTGCCTTTACCCAAGGCAAGTTGGCCATTTTTTTCATGGCTATAGAGGAGTTGAACCACCATTTCCCACTGAGAAACCGCTACCGGCGTTGGGTTAGGGCGAGTAATGTCGGGTAGATTGGGAACGGTATTGCGGGTGCTGACATAATAACCCGATTTAGGGCGTACTTCGGCAATACGATGATATTCTAATTGGCGATAAGCTTCTTGCACAGTGGAAATACTTACACTGTGATCTTGGCTCATTTGACGAATGGAGGGTAATTTATCACCCGGCTGAAAATAGCCTTCTTCAACCTTGTTTTCAATGTGCTGGGCGAGCTTTTCGTACAGTTTCATATCAGCATCCGTCTATTGTCATTGATACTGTCTTGCGGCAGTACAGATGAGTTGAACTGTAGCATGACAGTACAGATGCCTGCAAACTGTGCTCCCATATATTATTTATTTTTGTATCTGTAATGATTTGTGATTTTTATTTATTATGAGCACTCATTTAACCCGCTAGAGTATGTCATCCGCAGCGGCCTATTACGGAGTAGATCATGAATGCAGCCAACAGCGTACTTTTTTCATTAGCGTTATTACAGTATTGGGACGATTTATGCCTCAAAATAGGCTATGGTCAGCTGCAAGTCTCTCCAACCGTTACACTCTGGATACACCGATATCGATCACGTAGGCAAATGGCTTGCCTCACTGCCGAGCGCCTTGATGATCTGGGCTTAACCATTGAACAGGTACGGGAAGAAGTGAAAAAACCGTTTTGGCGCTAAATTTTTAGCGCCAAATCATAATCTGCAGGGTTAATACAAAAGGGTTAGCAGTAATGAATGTTGGGTTGTATTTAGCGACAGTATTAATCTGGGGCACCACATGGATAGCGATCCATCTGCAATTGGGTAGTGTAGAGGCATTCGCTTCTATTTTTTATCGCTTTGCGATAGCGGGAGCACTGTTTCTACCGCTAATGATAATTTTTAAACGGCTGCAGCCGACTTGTCGGAGAGATCATTTTTTCTTTCTGTTGCAGGGTGCCTGTTTATTTAGCATGAATTATGTGTGTATGTACACCGCTAGCGGCTACATTATTAGCGGCTTAATGTCGGTAGTTTTTGCCTTTTCGGCATTGTTTAATGCATTCAATCAATGGCTGATTTGGCGTAAAAAGCCCTCGAAATCAATCTATGTCGCCAGCGTATTAGGTGTGGTGGGGTTAGCGCTATTATTCTGGCCACAATTACAAATTGAGCAAGACATCGAGCGCGTGCTATATGGCCTTCTACTGACTGCAGTCGGTACTTATTTCTTTTCTTTGGGGAATATGGTGTCGGTGCGCAATAGTCATCAGGGCATTAAACCGTGGACCAGTAATGCCTACAGTATGATTTATGGTGCGGTGTTGATGGGGCTGATTGTACTGGCTTTGGATATTCCCCTAGGTTGGGATAGTAGCTCTACGTATGTGGGTAGCCTGATTTACTTAGTGGTTCCCGGAACTATGATAGGCTTTACTATTTATTTGGTGTTAGTCGCGCGTATTGGTGCTGATAAGGCTGCCTACACCACCGTCCTATTTCCTATTGTGGCATTAACCATATCGACGTTTGTTGAAGCTTATCAGTGGAGTGTGATGGCGGTACTGGGCTTGGTCTTGGTTATGCTGGGTGTGCTGATGTCTAGTCGAGGTCCTCAACTGCTAGACTTTTTTCAACGTCACGGCCTGTATTATTATCGGCTTCTCTTTGTATCGCGCTAAGCCTCAATCGAGGCTATTGGCAATCATATGGGTAAAATGGCTATGAGTTTGTTAAGCACACTACACATGTTGACCGAATATAAAGCCTGGGCGAATAAGATCAGTTACGCATCACTCTTACCCCTACCAAAAGAGCAGCTGTATAAACAGCGTCAGACCCACTTTATCCACATCGTCTCTACCTTAAATCATGTGTATGTGGTCGACGATATCTTTAAAGCCCACTTATCTAATGCGACCCATCACTACCACTCTAGAAATACGTATGTCTGTCCTAGCATAGAAGATTTATACGCGCAGCAGCAGGTAATGGATGCGTGGTATATCGCGTATGTTCAAGCATTAAGCGAAGACAGTGTTGAGCAGTTGATAGACTTTGAATTTGTTGATGGCGGCCAAGGGCGCATGTCAAAAAGTGAAATTATCTTACATGTCACCAATCATGGGACTTATCATCGCGGTTTCGTTAGCGACATGATGTATCAAATCCCATGCGTGCCTCCAGCGAATGACCTAACGGTCTTTTTGCGCGATGTTTATAGCGCCAAATAGCTTAAGATTTCATCCCCACCGCTTTTTCTAGCTTAAATTTAACCTTGTCAGTACGGATAGCATTATTGCGGGTATAATCTACGTATTAGTATTTTTCCACTTATAGAAGGTAAGATTTTGTCCGAGATAAAATGTTTAGGTTTTGATGATTTTTGTAATTTACTGATGCCCTATGGTGCATTAAATAGTCCTTCAGATTTGCATGGACTGTTATGCGGTAAGTTATGTGGTGGCGCGAGATTAGATCATGATGCTTGGCTTCAAGCCGCATGGGAGTTTTTAGATTTAACCGATACACCCGATGGACAGGCTCAAGATGAAGTGGCGCTATTATTAGACGCTACCATGGAACAGCTCAATTCAGGCCTGTACGATATGCAACTGCTGTTGCCAGAAAACGATACCGACCTAGATCAACGCACTCAGGCACTGTCTGAGTGGTGCCATGGCTTCTTGAGTGGCTTTGGTAGCGCGGGCATTGATCCAGATCAAACATTCTCGACCGATGCAGCCGATGCCCTACGCGATATGGCCGCTATTGTTCAGGCGGCGGTCTGTGATGATGAAGACGAAGAAGAGCAGGAAAAAGATTATTCGGATCTGATCGAGTATGTGCGCATGGCAGCAATGCACTTCTACGCAGAACATCATATTGATGAAGATGATATCACCGTACATTAAGCGCCTTTAACACGGGCTTGATCAGAGACGCCTTGTACTCCACTGCCGACAGAGCACTGACTGACATTTCACTGACGGATAATAGGCCTTCACTATGACTCAAATAAGCAAGCAAGAATTTGCCCGTCGCCGTAAAGCCTTGATTGATCATATGGCGCCGAATAGTATTGCTATCCTCTCGGCGGCGACCGAAAAAGTGCGTAACCGTGATGCGCATTATGCCTATCGTCAAGAAAGTGATTTCTTTTATCTGAGTGGTTTCCCTGAACCAGAAGCTGTCTTGGTGATTATTCCCGGACGTGAACATGGTGAGACCATACTCTTTTGTCGCGAAAAAAGTCGAGAACGTGAAATATGGGATGGCTATCGCGCCGGACAAAAGGGCGCATGTGAACAGTATGGTGCTGATGATGCCTTCCCTATTGGTGACATCGATGAGATTCTACCGGGTTTATTAGAAGGCCGAGAGCGAGTGTACTACTCCTTGGGTCGCGACCAGTCATTCGATCAGCGCGTCATGGCTTGGGTGAATACTATTCGCGACAAAGTGCGTTCAGGGGCCGTGCCTCCGGGAGAGTTTTTAAATCTTGATCATATTGTCCACGACTTACGTTTATTCAAAAGCGCGGCTGAAATACGCATCATGCGTAACGCGGCAGAAATTTCATGTCGGGCGCATCGACAGGCAATGAAATCCAGTCAAGCGGGTAAGTATGAGTATGAACTAGAAGCTGAGATTCAATATGAATTTTTTCGTTCGGGCTCACGTTCTCCCGCATACACCTCTATTATCGGTAGCGGTAATAATGCTTGTGTCTTGCACTATGTTGAAAACACCCGGCAGATGAAAAATGCTGAACTAGTGTTAATTGATGCGGGTTGTGAGTTGGAGCATTATGCCTCTGATATTACTCGTACCTTCCCCGTTAACGGACGTTTCACGGAAGAACAAAAAGCCATTTATCAATTAGTGCTCGATGCACAAGCTGCGGCCATTGAAATGGCAAAACCAGGGCGGCACTGGAACGAGCCTCATGAAGTTTCCGTTCAGGTTATCACTCAGGGCTTGGTAGATTTGGGTCTTCTTACTGGCGATATCGACACCTTGATTGCAAACAATGCGCATAAGGCTTTTTATATGCATCGCATCGGTCATTGGTTAGGCATGGATGTACATGACGTCGGCGATTACAAAATCGAAGGCGAGTGGCGTTTACTGGAAGCTGGGATGGTGATGACAGTGGAGCCAGGCATTTATATTTCTCCAGATGATGAAAGCGTCGCAAAAAAATGGCGCGGCATCGGTGTGCGCATTGAAGATGATGTATTAATCACCAAAGACGGCAATGATGTATTGTCAAAAGATGCACCGAAAACAATTGTCGACATAGAAGCCTTAATGAACGAAGCGGTATGAGACAAGCCCTAATGAGAGAAACATAACTATGGCGATGGATAATGCACAAGGCATTGTCATTATTGGCGGTGGCATGGTGGGGATCAGCCTAGCGTTAATGCTCTCCAAAGCGTTGTCGAAGACCCATCCCCGCATGCCGATTGTGTTAATAGAAAAATGCCCTTTTCCCGAAAAAAATACCACCCCTAGTTTACAGTCCAGCTTAGATACCCGAGCGACGGCGTTGAGTGCAGGCAGTGTAAAACTATTGCAAGACATTGATTGCTGGCAAGCACTATCCCATCAGGCAGAGCCTATTAGCGATATTCATATCTCGGATCGTGGCCATTACGCGGGGACGTTATTACATGCGAGTGATTACGCCGTCGATGCTTTAGGCTATGTCGTAGAAAATAGTGCTTTGGGGCAATGTTTGCTGCAGCAATTACACGCGACAACGGTCAAGTGCATTGCGCCCGCGACGGTTGAACAATGTCGGTTTACACGGCAAGGTGTTGAGCTAAGTCTGCAACAAAATAATGTAAGTAGTGAATTAGTAAGCAACGAGAAAAATAAAATACTACAAGCGGACTTAGTATTAATTGCTGATGGTGCAGATTCGCCGTTAAGCAAGTCACTGGGTATCGAAACGCAAACAACGCAATACCAGCAGTCAGCGATTATTACCAATGTGGCTTTGGCGAAACCGCATAAAGGCACTGCCTATGAACGCTTTACCGATCAAGGTCCCTTGGCGTTATTGCCATTAGGCGATCGCGATGGCATGCATCGAGCATCGGTAGTGTGGACGCGAGAGACGAAGCAAATCGATGGCTTAATGCAACTCAGCGACGAAGGTTTTTTACAGCAATTACAGCATTGTTTCGGCTACCGTGCAGATCATATACTGCAAGTAGGCAAGCGACAGGTTTACCCGTTACAGTTGCTGCAGGCAACAGAACAAGTGCGTTCGCATTTAGTATTGATGGGTAACGCAGCGCATTTCTTACACCCTGTGGCAGGGCAAGGATTCAACTTATCGTTAAGAGATTGTGCGACATTAGCTTCAGTCTTGTCTTCGTCAGCGACATTGCCCTCTTCATCGTCGGGTAGTGATTGTGCTAGTGAAAAATACACTACCTACACCAACCTTGGCGATTATAAAATATTAAAAGAGTATTTATCCCGACGTGAAACTGATCAACAACTGACAGTAGGCTTAACCCATGCGCTGGTGAATACTTTTTCCTCCAGCAAATTATCCGTATCGGTTTTACGCCAGTGTGGTCTGTTAAGTTTACAGGCATTGCCTCGGGTAAAAACACAGTTAGCGCAACAAATGATGGGGATGTGATGATGACGGATAAGCAGGACAATATCCATAGCCGCCACAGCTACGATATTATTATTGTTGGTGCTGGATTAGTGGGTGCAAGCTGTGCGGCCTTATTGTCTCAGTTGCAAACTAACACGCACGCGGGTGAATCTCGCGCTGCGTTAACAATAGCCATTATTGACGGTGGCAAGCCACCGGTGTTGCCGCGTTTTGACCAACAGCTGCCGGTATTTGATCCTCGCGTAGTGGCACTAACGCATGCTTCTCAGGGCTTATTTGAATCTTTAGGTTTATGGGATACTATTCAAACACAGCGTGCGTGTGGTTATAAAAAAATGCACGTCTGGGATGATGAAGGTACTGCCAGCATTGATTTTAATGCGGCGGATGTTCAGCAGCAGCACTTAGGCCATATTGTTGAAAATAGTGTGTTGCAATGTGCGGTGGTTGATTTTATTGAGCAACAAAAAAACCTAACGCTAATGCGTGGTATAAGTGTGACCGCCCTAGAAAAGCATAATGCTATGACCACGGTGGTTTGCTCAGACGGGACACAATTGTCAGCACCACTGATTATTGCCGCCGATGGAGGGCAATCAAAAATACGCGAGCTTGCCAATATCAATGTACGTGAATGGGATTATCAGCACAAGGCCATTGTTGCTACCGTACAGTCTTCACAGTCACATCAATTTACCGCATGGCAAAATTTTCTAGCCTCAGGCCCGTTAGCTTTCTTGCCGTTAGATCATCAGTCGGAAAATTACTGCTCTATTGTATGGTCATTAGATAGCGAAAAAGCTGATGCAATGATGGCGTTAAATGATGACGATTTTTCTATTGCGCTGGCGTGTGCATTTGAATCGCGCTTAGGTCAGGTAGTGTCTGTTAGTCAGCGTTATTGTTTCCCCTTGCAACAGCGCCATGCCATTGATTATAGTAGCGATAATGTAGTCTTGATCGGTGACGCAGCACACACAATACACCCCCTAGCAGGGCAGGGTGTTAATTTAGGCTTGCTGGATGCGCAAACGCTGGCTGTAGAAATAAAACGGGCAGTCGTTCGTGATTTAATTCTCAGTGAGCCTTCGATATTAAGCCGTTACCAGCGCCAGCGTAAAGCCAACAACATCGAAGCGATGTTGTTGATGGAGGGGTTTAAACGATTGTTTGAAAGCAAACAACTACTGCTACGCTACTTACGTAATATGGGTTTAAGGAAAGTGAATGGATTGAAACTTTTAAAAAATTGGCTGACAAAAAAAGCGATAAAGACATTATGATAAAGCAATATTCATTGTGGGAAAAAATAAACTGGGTCTATTTGCTGGTGTTGGCTTTGCTTGGGTGTGTGTGGCTTACACAGCTAAATATCTTTGGCGTTAGCGTCGGTCTTGCCGCAATAGCCATTGCTTATTTCGTGTTTCATAACAATCGCTGGGCTTATTTTTCTGCCGCCGTATGGTATTTTGGCTTATTACGTATCGCCATGGATGATGTTAATGATTTTCATCAGGGTTTACAATCAATGGTGAAGTTGTTTTACGTGGTCGGACTAGTTATTGCCATTATTTTGCATGAAAAAGTGGCGATAAAAAATAAACAAAAACAGCCTGAAGATATTTCTCAGTAGCAACTTTTATATAGCCCTTGCTAGAAATGTCTATATAAGAATAAGTGAGTGATGAATTTACTCTACTTTAAACTGATTGATTAGGCGGCCTAAATTTTCTGTCGAATTAGTAATGGTTTGACTGCTTTCATCTACAGAAGCTGAGCCTTGTTGGTTTTTCTTAGCGATACTGTTGACTTCTGTAATGAGTTCTTTTGCTGCTGTACTAGTGGTGCTTTGTTGTTGTGCATTATCGTAAATATGTTTATTTATCTCTGTGATACCTAATATTTCATCTTTAATTATTTCTAATGCATCTGCTGCGCTGCTCGCATCTTTAACTGATTCTTCTACCGTTTCATTACCGATAACCATTGCACTGGCTGCCGCATTGGCATTACTTTGTAGTTTTTCAATAATACTATTAATTTCATGAGTAGATTCTTGCGTGCGGCTGGCCAGCGCGCGTACTTCATCGGCCACAACAGCGAAGCCTCTACCTTGCTCACCTGCTCGTGCAGCCTCAATTGCCGCATTAAGTGCGAGTAGATTTGTTTGTTCCGCAATGGCATTAATTACACCCACAACCGAGCCAATATTCTCACTAGTTGCTTCGAGTTCATTGATGGTTTCAGTCGCATTCTCTACACTCTTTGCGACGTTGAGAATAGACGTTTTTGTTTTTTCCATTAATAACATGCCTTCAATGGCGGCTTCATTCACACTCTCTGCTGTATTTTCTGCTTTTTTAGCATTTATGAGAACGTCGTTAGCGGAACGATTGACATCATTCATAGAGTCACTGACTTTCTTAGTCACTTGTTGCTGTTGTTTGACGCCCTTAGCATTTTCGGAAGAGATAGTATTCATGTGGTGAGAAATACTTTCGAGTTGAACTGACTCTTGTTTAATACTGACAATCAATGACTGAACTTTTATGGTGAAGGTGTTAAACCATTTGGCAAGCTCTCCTAATTCGTCACTACGATTTTCATCCAGACGAGCAGTCAGGTCACCTTCACCATCGGCAATATTATGCATGATTTTTACCGTTTTATTAATGGGAGAAACAATACTGCGAGCGAATATTATAGACACAAAAAAACTACTTGATAGTAAAACAATGGCGGTGATGATGGAGCTGTAAGTTAATTTTTCCGCTAAAATATCCGCTGCTTGTATGACTTCTGCGTAATCAATTTCACTAAATAATACCCACTCATTGTTAAAAATTTTTATGGGTGTAAAAGAAGATAGCACCTCTTTCCCGTGAAATTTTTGGTAGCGCATAGTACTCGACTCGCCTTGTAAGCCTATGTCAATAGCGGGATTATCTAAGTAGTGTAAA
>JBLHJR010000024.1:0-39862 GCA_047619205.1 Candidatus Endobugula sp.
AAAGCTAAGTAGATGGGATACTAATAAACTGTTGATCATAAAGTAGGACAGGCTGTAAGCGCGAATCATACTTTGAATATTGAGATTGCCAATAAATTAGTAATCCACCCACAGCAAAACCTATCGAGCCTAATAATAAAGAGGCCGTTTCGCTTTGTAAAAAGGTATGTGCCATTCCTGAAAAAATAACCATTAACAATAATGGTAATAAATATACAAATAATGAACCATTAACAACAACATTCTCTGGAATGCCAATCATTACTGAATCTTCGAGTTGATAAAGCGTTTCATCTTGCTTGTCGATCAACACTCGCAACTGTGACGACTTTGCGCCTATTTTTGCTAGCAGACTTTGACCACAGCCTTTTTTTGCCGCACACCTACCACAGGTGGATTGCTGAATAGTTTCTACCCACAAAGCATCGGTTTCTATTGATACAACCCGCCCTTCTTCTTCCAGCATATTATTGCTTCCAAGATATTACAGACTATAGTCACACGTTTACAAAGTAAGCGAGGCATGACTGAAAAAAAACCATAAACTTTAGACTCAGGTTGTTAAAAAGTTTACTTCGATTTCACCGATACTGCCATTCTCCTAGCGGTCACAATGGGCACTTCACCCACCACTGCAACCGTTTTAGACGAGTCAAAGGTCAATGGCGTCATCACCGCAATGGTCGCACCTCGTCGTGCAGTAATCTTAGGGATATCCTTATACTGACTAGACGTAATAAATACCGAAATAGATACTAAACCATCACTAAACATGAGCACCTGCTCTCCTTGTGCCGTCACACGGTTACCTACAGGAGAAAAGCCTTCGGGAAGCCAACTCACAAACCACGCACTTTGAAATTGCTCCGTATGACAAGGTTCGACCTCAGGTACTCGCCAAGAAATCGCCTCTTGGTTTTTAAGTAACCGTTCGCCCGATGGCATATTTAAATCTATAGTGACAAATTGAGTGCGCTCGACAATACCTTCATTCTCAACAATGACACTACGCAGTAGCAATCCCGTCTGCTTATCAATATTAAAACGATAGCCGTAACGAAACTGATCTTTAGCGACTAAACTAATAACGAAAGTAGCTCGATTAGCAACCCGCTCTTCCGCTTGAATACTAATATCGTAGAAGCGCTTTAACTCATCAGCATTAAAATCGTTTGGCCATAATCCCCATCGAGTTTTGCCACTCATACAAGCCGTTAAGTTTTGCTCTCTGATAACCCGACGACTAGCGCCATCCAAAAACGCTAAACGTTGATAAACGCGAGCATTTTCGACTTCATCATCAATACGCTGATATAAACTCAGCGTAGTTAAAGAACCATTAGCCTCATAGGTCAATAAACCCTGATAACTATAATACCGGCTGGCATTAACCACATGACTTAGTAAATTTTCGATACTGGGAGATGAACCCATTGACGTAGAAAAGAATGCCACATCGCTATCTACACTATCATTTTCTTCGGTCTCCGCTGCAACTAACAAGCTAAATCCTAGCAAGAACAGTAATGGCAGAACATAGTTATTCAAAGGGTGTAGTAGTTGTGTGATTGCTGGGCGTATAAACATTGAAGGCCAATAATAAGGAATGCTTTGATATTTTAATAGAATACCAAGGGTTAAGCCCTATTTTTTTCAAAAAACTTGATATACATCATTCAATACTATTAATTTTTAGGAAGAGTTACTGTTTTTCGGGTGACTCTGGGACACGAGCATAAGGTAAAACACCTTGCTGAGTATTTTGCGATGCATTTTGAGCATGTTCTAACATCAGACGATTAATCTCTTCTTCTGCTAGCTTCAGTTGCTCTTGGGTAGCTTCATTGATAATAATAGTTTGCTGCTCAGGCTTAATCACTGTCGCTTCATTACTGACGGTACGTACCGTAGTATCTGTCGGCAGCCCATGACCAAAACTACTAGGCACGTTAACAAATGGAGCCAGCGTTGATTCCGCATCGGCAACTTCATTATTAACACCACTCGGAGCAAATTGGACGCCTAATACGACCGCGCCAGCTACTGAAGCGGCTATAGCAAAACGACCTACACCAGACCAAATACTCGACTTACGAGTAGATTTACTAGACATTGAATAAGTCTTTTCTTCATCGATAGCGGCACTAATACTCTCAGAAAGATCACAGAAGTCACCAGTGGGCAGATCTTTTTTAATACCCGCACTGGCGGTATTAAAGCGTAACCAACGAGCACGCAAGCCTTTAAAATCCTCATCACTCGCTTTTAACAAACGACGCAATTCAAGCTCTGTTATCTCACCATCGACCAATGCCGACAAAGATTCTTCAAGCGGTTGTTTTACTGGGCTGTCACTCATTTAAATACCTATTTGTTGTGCTGTTACGTTACTCATCTCGTCACGTTTCAGCTCTTATTATCATTCTTATTACTAATTGTGGTGCCTACCAAATCATCTGCTATATAAAATATACTTTAACTCACTGTAAATTAAGACTTATGAATATAAGCAAAGTTCATTTTTTTTATCACATTTCTAAAAATAAAAAATATGCATTAGGATCAACAACTTAAAACCATCAAAAATCATCAAAAATCATCCATCATGGGTTTAACAACATTATCTATCGCTTCTCGGGCACGAAAAATCCGCGACCTGACGGTGCCTACAGGGCATTCCATTACATCTGCAATTTCTTCATAACTCAAACCATCCATTTCACGTAAGGTGACGGCAGTACGAAGATCTTCAGGCAAGTTTTTGATGATTTTTTGTACAGCCGCCTGCAACTCATCTCGGAACAAATTATTTTCTGGTGTATCGACATCATGTAAATTGTCGTTACCACTGTAATACTCGGCATCATCAATATCAATATCAGATGATGGTGGGCGACGACCTTTCGATATAAGGTGATTTTTTGCCGTATTAATCGCTATACGGTACATCCACGTATAAAACGCACTATCACCGCGAAAGTTAGCTAATGCACGATAGGCCTTGATAAAGGCTTCCTGAACTACATCATTAACATCGGCAGATTCTCGGACATAGCGATGTACCACGGCAATAATTTTATGCTGATATTTCAACACTAACAGATCGAAAGCGCGTTTATCACCCTGCTGAACTCGCTCCACTAGAAGCTGATCAGCATCTTTTGCTAACAGCTCCGTCATTGATTCTTCCCCAAAACTTTCCCCTAACTGCGTAAAGTGACGCTATAAATAGACTATAAATTTTATTATTTTCTGGCGAATAAGACCTGAATGATATTAATAAGTTCCACAATGATATACTGGATAGCTTATCACCTCACCTAGTGTCGAGTAGTTTGCCAATGAGTAGTGTAACAACAAGTAGTACAAGAATGAAAACCCATTTTCGTCACGATGTACTTGTTATTGGTAGTGGCGCAGCGGGCTTAACGCTAGCCTTGAACTTATCTTCCATTGGCACCGTGGCCGTCATCAGCAAGGATCGACTGAGAGATGGCTCCACTTGGTACGCACAAGGCGGTATCGCTGCCGTATTAGATAATCACGACTCTACTGATGCCCATGTTGAAGATACCCTGAATGCTGGTGCTGGCTTATGCCATGAATCAGCGGTCCGCTTTACCGTTGAAAATAGCGCTGCAGCCATTGCATGGCTAGTAGAGCAAGGGGTTGATTTTACGCGCAATCAAAATGACAAAGACTTTCACCTTACCCAAGAAGGTGGACATAGTCATCGACGCATTATTCATAGTGCAGACGCTACCGGCAAGGCTGTCCATAGCACCTTAATTGATAAAGTTCGCAACACTAAAAATATCGAAATTTTTGAACAACACATTGCTGTAGATTTAATTCAGCAAGCCGATCCTCATAACCCACGCTTACGCTGCAGTGGCGCTTACATCTACAATAGAGACCAAGATACCGTATGCACCTTTGATGCAAAGGTTGTCATTTTAGCCACCGGCGGCGCGAGTAAGGTCTACCTTTACACTAGCAATCCTGATGGCGCTAGTGGTGACGGCATTGCAATGGCTTGGCGTGCAGGCTGCCGTGTTGCCAACATGGAGTTCAATCAATTCCACCCGACTTGCCTATATCACCCTAAAGCCAAAACTTTTTTGATCTCTGAAGCTTTACGCGGAGAAGGCGCTCACCTTAAGTTACCCAATGGCGAGCGCTTTATGCAGCGTTTTGATGAACGGGGAGAGTTAGCACCAAGAGATATCGTTGCTCGAGCCATTGACCACGAGATGAAACGCCTAGGTTGCGATCACCTCTACCTCGATATTAGTCACAAAGAGGACAACTTCATTAACGATCACTTTCCCAATGTGAAGCAGCAGTGTCTCAAGTTCGGCATTGATATCACCAAGGAACCCATTCCCATTGTTCCTGCTGCTCACTATACCTGTGGTGGAGTCATGGTTGATCAGCACGGATTAACTGATTTACAAAACCTCTATGCCATTGGCGAAACATCGTTTACTGGCTTACACGGCGCTAACCGCATGGCGAGCAATTCACTCTTAGAGTGTATTGTTTATGCTCGCTCTGCAGCTGAACATATTCGTCAGCAGCTCCCCAATATTGAAGAAGTCAATGATCCACCTAACTGGGATGAATCAAAAGTCACTGATTCTGATGAGGATGTGGTTATTTCCCATAACTGGGATGAGCTACGACGCTTCATGTGGGATTATGTCGGTATTGTGCGCACGCATAAACGTTTAGAGCGTGCACAACATCGAGCCAAACTATTACAAAAAGAAATTGCAGATTATTATAGTAATTATAAAGTAAGCAATGATCTTGTCGAGTTGCGCAATCTGGTGACGGTGGCACAATTAATTATTCGTTCCGCTCTAGAGCGAAAAGAAAGCCGTGGATTACACTATTCACTCGACTATCCGGATCTAGGGAAAATCACTCGTGACACCATATTAGTCCCCACCAATTTTGCCGCCCAAAATGTTATTGTGGATCAAAGATAGTCTAGGTCTAGCTAGACCTAATGATAAGACCTAAAGAACTTGATCCCTTGCGACTAAAAATTTAACCACTACACGTAACCACCTAAACTCATCAGCTGAGCAGCTATCGCACACAATGGTTAAGCGACGGCGTTTGCCCTGCTCACATTCAAGTGAAAGAATCATTAGGTACACAGAAAAAAAGTGCCAACTAACAATCTTATATTGAAAGTTCTGCTCTTCTAGTTGCTCAGACTCTACAATTAAACGCCAATAACCCTGTATATATTGAACACGAAACACAGCTTGCCGCTGCCATTGACGAAAAAAGTATCGCAAGCTTGCCAATAACGCTAACACTAACAAAGCCTTAGTCCAGAGAGCAAGGCCCGCGAAAAGCACGCCCAACATGGCGACTAGATGCACAGATATACAACCCCATAAAGCATAATATGAGGGATACAAGCGGATGAGTTTTGCCGAAGGTGATGATTGGCTAAGTGGGTTGGAGTCCAGTATTTTCACGTATGATGTTCACTATCCTTAGTAAATCGGGGTCTGCCGGATCTTCACGACGAATAAACCAAGTAAATAAATCCTGATCCTGTTCTTCCAATAATACCTGGTAAAGCAATTGATCTGATTCAATGAGTGTGGGGTATACGTTTTCAATAAAAGGCATCAATACCAAGTCAAGTTCCAACATGCCTCGACGGCTACTCCAAAACAAACGATTTTTATTCATAACAAGCTATACTACACCTCTACTCTAGATCTGATTACACAAAAAAAATATCACAATATGACATTCTTCAACAGCTTACGGTTTATAATACCTGAGGTCAAATAACTACCCCCCTACATTCTATCACCCTAGAAAAAATGGTTAGATCATCACAACAAGAGACTCTATGCACAAGCCAGCCACATTTTGCCGTATTGACGAACATTGCTTACTCTTAGTAAAAGGAACTGACGCTAGAAAATTTCTACAGGGTCAGGTGACCTGCGATATTGATGAGTTAAGTCTCAACAAGGGTGAAAATAACCTCCTGCTGAGCAGCTCATTAGGTGCCCACTGCACTCATAAAGGACGTATTGTCTTCAGCTTTAGAGCCCTACCCTTAGATGAGCAAACCATTGCTCTGTGCATTCCAAGTGAAATGCTAGACATTGCTACTGCTGCCCTGAAAAAATATATTGTTTTTTCTAAAGCCGAATTAATTGATGCACGTGAGCAGTATCAACTACTAGGTATCAATATCGATAGAACCGCGGATATAGATAACGACAAAACCCTAGACAGCATTTGCACTATGCTTGCCATTGACTCGTTGCCCAGCGAAGCCAATACCGCCATCAAAACAGCTAATGGCATTATTCTCTGCCTAAGCCCCATGCGCTATGAATTATGGTTAAGCACAGAGCAAGCAGAAAAAATGAACGCAATATTGACAGACACCATATTTGAAAATAATAACTATTGGGACCTCGCTAATACTAATGCAGGCCTTGCGGAAATTCGTGTAGCCTCTAGTGGAGCATTCACTCCTCACGCGATCAGCTTTCACACTACAGCCAATGCAGTTAGCTTTCAAAAGGGCTGCTATACCGGCCAAGAAGTTGTCGCTCGCATGCATTATTTAGGCAAGCTAAAGCGTCAGATGTTTCTTTTTGATTTATCTGTAGAAGATATCTCAACACAGAAAACCAGTGTACTTCCCTGTATTGGCGATTCTGTTTATACTACTGAAAAAACTCAAGCAATCGGCGAAATTATACTCGTCGCTAACACTAAGGAATGTACACGTTTATTAGTGTCGGTAACCATAGAGCAAGCCGAAGCGAATCAGGTGTTTATTAATCAAGAGTGTAGTAAAAAAATCGACCTTCTAACCTTTAATCAGTAATAAGCGCAAACTCATGAACCTTATAATAAAATTTTTCTGCTTCTTATTAGTATTGGGACTAGCCGGCTTATTCGTACTAAAAAAACCTGACGGATCACCATGGCTATCAATAGAAGCATTCATACCCGATACACAGTCACTAATCATTGACACCATGTCACTGGTTAATCAGGCAAAAAAACTCACTGATAAAAAAATAATTAGCGATAACAACGATAATAATAGCAACGCTATTTATCGCTGGAAAGATGCGCATGGTCAATGGCAATATTCAGATACAGCACCTAGCGATCAAACAGCCGAGCCTATTAATGTCAGCGGGAACTTAAACAGCGATTTAGTAGAAAAAATGACCCCACCACCACAAGAGGAGACTTCACCTACTAATACGGTAAGTAGTATAATACCCACCACCATTGCTCCCGACAAAATATCCACGCTGATGAAAGATGCCAAAAACATTCAACAATTAATGGACGACCGTACATCGCAATTAAACCAGCATTTACCCTAATCCTTTACTCTGTTATTTGCCAATCGATAGCTGACTGGCCGCTCTCCAATAAATATTGATTGGCCGTCGAAAAGTGTCCGCAACCGATAAAACCACGGTAGGCTGATAAAGGCGAGGGGTGCGGCGCCTTTAATACTTTATGTTTACCTTCATTAATAAGGCGGCCTTTTTTCTGCGCGTAACTACCCCACAACAAAAATACAATCCCCTCTCTTTGCTCACTTAACTGCTGTATTACTTTATCTGTCAGTATTTCCCAGCCCTTACCCTGATGAGAACCTGCAATGGCTTGCTCTACGGTTAAAGTAGCATTCAACAGTAATACACCCTGATCTGCCCATGACTGCAAACAGCCATGCGAGGGAACTGGAAAACCTAAATCTTTCTCGATTTCTTTAAAAATATTGCGCAAGGAAGGCGGTAAACACACTCCTTTTTGCACAGAAAAACAAAGACCATGGGCTTGGTTTTCGCCGTGATAAGGATCTTGGCCTAAAATCACCAGCCTCACATCCTCAAATGCAGCGCTATTCAAGGCATTAAAAATCTCACCCGTTTTAGGATAAATGACTTTACCCGCTGACTTTTCTTCCACTAAAAATTGTTTAAGCTGTTGAATATAGGGTTTACTAAATTCAGATTGTAGATGACTTGCCCAGCTAGGGTGTAACTGAGCAATGGATGTCATTGGCATATCGCTGGTCTACTGAACAATAACCGCTGTCTTAATAATATCAGGTCTAGAGACCTTGCCATTTTGCGCTTTCGATCCATTTTTTATAGAACGAACAATATCTAGCCCTTCAGACACCATGCCAATCACCGTATATTGACCATTTAAGCCTGATTGAGTTTCAGCCATAATAAAAAACTGGCTATTGGCCGAGTGAATATAGCGACTACGCGCCATTCCAACCACGCCGGGAGTAAAAGCAATTTCTGAAAACTCAGCCTTCAAATCATCGTAAGATGAAGATCCCGTTCCCGCTTTATCACCCTGAAAGTTTTTTATGTTACCAAATTCAACGTCACCGGTTTGCGCCATAAAACCTTTGATGACTCGGTGAAAAGCAACGCCATTATAGAGCCCCTCTTCTACCAACTGTTTAATACGAGCCACATGATTAGGCGCCTGCGTAGACTGAAGAACGATGGTAATCACACCTCTTGTCTTACCTTCGGCAGACTCTATGGTTAACAACAACTTTTCAGCCATAGATATTGATGACCACATCATCAAACAAGCTATCATCACACCAACACGACAAACCATAACCACACTCTCTTTTTTAGATTACAAAAAATAACTCAGTACCAACCAAACACCAGCCAAAGCCGTCACCACCAAAATCGTTTGATTAAAATATTTCTGTGGGATCCACTCCAAAAAACGTTGGCCTAATAACGCCCCAACAAAGACCAAGGGAACGGTCACTAAATAACTCCACAAATAATAGCTCTTAAATATCCCTATCGCTCCATATAAAGGGAGCTTAGTCACATTAACAATGAGGAAAAATAAAGCCGCCGTACCCACAAAACCATATTTATCTATTTTCAACAGTAAAAAATACAATGATAATATAGGTCCTGCGGCATTACCGATAGTCGTCGTAAATCCGGCCAAAACACCTGAACCGGTTCTCACAAAGCGTGCATTACGCGTAGCCCATTCGGCGAGCCGAGGACGAAATGGCTCCATAGCCACCATTAACACAATCATAATCCCAATCGCTAACGCCAGAAAATCGTTAGAAACATGATTTAAGCTTAACGCAGCAGCCCCCATACCAATAAATATAGCGGGCAACAACTTGCGCAATACTAACCAATGCGCTTTACGCCAATGCATTAATGACGCAATTACATCACCCGCCAACAAATAGAGTACCGCCAAACCTAGAGCGTCTTTAGCGGGAAATAATAGCACCAAGCAAACCGACACTAACCCGCCCAGCGCGGGTAAACCCGCTTTAACAAAACCCGTAAACAAAGCAATAAACGCTAACAGAATAAGGATATGAACTTCAAAAAACATAGTGTTTGGGCACTTTATTGTATTAAATATTTGATTACCAACGATATGAACGCATTGTAATCTATATTAACCGCCTATGCTAAATATCCTATACTCAGTCAATAGCACATATCTAGAAATGCACTTTTTCCGCGATAGTATCCACGTATCTATTGGGCTAACGATGGTATGCCATTATGATTAAACCTAGAAACCGCAGTTGGGCGCGAAAAAGATGTGTACCAAAAGTAGGCCCCTCTAGGGGAGTTATTGGTGTGCATAGTGAATGTTACATTCGCGTGGCTACCTTATTGGTAGTGAGCCGAATGTAACATTTGCTAGGGGCATCAATAACTTGTGCATACTTTCGTGATCCAACTGCGGTTTCTAGGTTAAAGCATGGTTGCCTCTTTAACCCAAAAATAAACGTGTTTTTCTTATTAACGTAGGCACTATCATTACATCAATACGGTAGCAAATGAATGAAGCTATCAGCACCGACCCGTGAACATCATAAATTAAAGCCTCTGCTTATTGTGACCAATAGGGCTAATATACCCTCTAATTTATAAGTAAATGGACGTCTCGTTTCAGCTGACAACGTAGACTAGCCGCTAACGTATAGTTTCATCTTCGTTTTCATCCCGTGACCATGAGCGACTTTAGCCTCATATCATATTGAGAGGACTAAAAGTAGCGATTACACTAGAGATACTGTAAGCTGCACGGCCGTTAAAGACACGCCCAGAACCTAG
This sequence comes from Candidatus Endobugula sp., assembly GCA_047619205.1. Classification (GTDB taxonomy): domain Bacteria; phylum Pseudomonadota; class Gammaproteobacteria; order Pseudomonadales; family Cellvibrionaceae; genus Endobugula. The sequence continues at coordinate 10,170 of JBLHJR010000024.1, forward strand.
ACCGGCCCGTCGCCGCTATAGCGATGATTAACGGTGCCAGCAGTGTCATAGCGCCTATTATTATCCCCGTATCAGCAGAGATCACACTATGAGTTTTACCACTTTGGGCTTATCTGACCCAATATTAAAAGCCGTTGCCGAAAAAGGTTACGACACACCTTCCCCGATACAAGCGAAAGCCATACCTGCGGTTCTTGAAGGCCGAGACGTGATGGCCGCTGCACAAACGGGAACGGGTAAAACCGCAGGATTTACCCTGCCATTATTAGAACTATTATCCAAAGGTAAGTTAGCCAAAAACAATCAAGTTCGTGCCTTAGTGCTCACACCAACCAGAGAATTAGCCGCACAAGTGGCCGAAAGTGTGCACACTTATGGCCGCTATTTACCTTTACGCTCAACCGTCGTTTTCGGCGGAGTGAAAATCAATCCGCAAATGATGAAATTACGCGGAGGCATCGATATATTGGTAGCCACACCAGGACGCTTATTAGATTTATATCAACAAAATGCGATGCAGTTTTCCCAGCTAGAAGTACTTATTTTAGACGAAGCTGACCGTATGCTAGACATGGGCTTTATCCACGATATTCGTAAAATCATGAAGGCATTACCCGCACAACGCCAAAACTTAATGTTTTCCGCAACCTTTTCGGATGATATTCGAGAATTAGCAAAAGGCATTGTGAATAACCCCGTAGAAATTTCAGTATCTCCGAAAAACAGTACCGCAACATCGGTTAAGCAGTGGATACACCCAGTGGATAAAAAACAAAAGCCTAGTTTATTGGTAGAACTCATCAACAAACACAAATGGGGGCAAGTGCTAGTCTTTAGCCGCACCAAACACGGCGCCAATAAATTGGTCACTTTTTTAGAAAAAAACCGCATTAAAGCCGCTGCCATTCATGGCAATAAAAGCCAAGGTGCCCGTACTCGCGCCTTAGCCGACTTTAAAGCAGGCAAAGTGAATATATTGGTTGCCACTGATATCGCTGCACGAGGCTTAGATATTGAACAATTGCCACAAGTTGTCAACCTAGACTTGCCCAATATACCCGAAGATTACGTCCATCGTATTGGTCGCACCGGTCGTGCTGGCGCATCAGGTCAGGCGGTTTCATTAGTCAGTGCCGATGAATTTCAACAACTCAGTGATATTGAACGTTTAATTCAAACGATTCTTAAGCGCGAGCTAGTCGATGGTTTTGAGCCAGATCATGATGTACCTGCCTCTAGATTACGCCCACCGGCAAAACCCTCTAGCCATAAAAAGAAACATCACAACCCAAGAACTGAACATAGAGATGGTCAACGCTCAAGGACATCTTCAGGAAATAGCGAAGACAGTAATAGGCCACGCCGGAAGCCCTCTGGGGGGCAGCAAACCGCTGGCAATAGCACCAATAATAACAGACGTTCGGCCAAGCCCAGCAATTCTGCGCCCCGAAGCCCTAACCAACATTAGGCATGAAAAAAATTGCTGTTTTCGTCGATGTACAAAACATCTACTACACTACGCGAGATGCGTATGGGCGATCGTTTAATTATCGGCAATTTTGGCAACAACTTAGCACTCAAGGCGATATTGTTATCGCCAATGCTTATGCTATTCACAAAGGCGACGACAAACAACTCAAGTTTCAAACAGCACTTAAGAATATTGGCTTTACGATTAAATTAAAGCCCTACATTCAACGCAGCGATGGTTCAGCTAAAGGCGATTGGGATGTGGGTATAGCCATTGACGTCATGAGTACAGCACCGACAGTGGATACGGTGGTACTGCTATCGGGTGATGGGGATTTTGATTTACTATTAGAACGAATCGCTAAAGATTATCCGCTGAACACAGAAGTGTATGGCGTCCCCACACTCACCGCTAAATCGTTAATTGACTCGGCCAGTGTCTTCCATCCCATCAACACAGATATGTTGATCTAAGAGCACCTTTATTCTGGAGCTTTGGTATTACGGGCTACTTAACCGCGTATATGTCGAACTCTAAACGAACGTCCTTTTAACTTACCTTCTTCGAGCTTGTGCAAAGCGGTGCCTATTTCACTGCGGCTAACCGCCACATAAGCACTGTTATCAAAAATATGTATTTTGCCAACCTGTCCACCGACAAGCCCGCCATCCCCCGTTAAAGCACCCAAAATATCACCGGGTCTGATCTTTTGTCGCTTACCAGCAGAAATTTGTAAAGTCGCCATAGGCGGTTTATAAATGCTCTCGCTTAGTAATGACATGCTCGGCAATGTCGATAATTCAATTGCATAGCCTAGCTGCTTTTCAAGGCTGTTAAGCTTATAGGTTTCTTTTTTACTATATAAGGTAAAGGCACGACCTTTACTGCCTGCCCTACCGGTGCGACCCACACGGTGAGTATGCACATCCGTTTCACGAGAGAGTTGATAATTAAAGACCGCCTCTAACTCATCAATATCTAAACCTCGCGCGGCCACATCGGTGGCCACCAAAACAGAGGCACTTTTATTGGCAAAACGCACTAGGGTTTGGTCGCGCATTTTTTGCTCCATATCCCCATGCAAGGCTAAGACACTAAAACCAAAATTTGACAATTCATCAGCCACTGCTTGTGTCTCTCGTTTGGTATTGCAAAAAACCACTGCCGAACTGGGTCGATAACTTAGCAGTAATAGTTCAAGAGCTGTGACACGAGAGACACTTTCATCCAGCTCATAAAAATGCTGCTCAATACTCAACTTATCATGAGTAGAAGCCACTTTAATTAGCTTAGGATTATTCATAATCCGCTCAGAGATCGACTGTATTTGATCTGGGAAAGTGGCGCTAAACAATAAGGTCTGTCGCTGCGTTGGCATGTATCCAATAATGGCATCTAGGGAAGGCTGAAACCCCATATCTAACATGCGATCTGCTTCATCTAAAACAAAGGTGGTTAAATCATCGAGTAGTAGCGTGCCTTTACGCAAATGTTCTTCAATACGCCCTGGCGTACCGACAATGATATGCGCTCCATGCTCTAAAGAACCAATTTGAGGACCAAACGGCATGCCACCACATAAGGTTAATACTTTAATGTTATGGATCCCTCTACCAAGACGACGAATTTCTTTTGCCACCTGATCGGCCAACTCTCGTGTTGGGCATAAGACTAATGATTGAATGCGGAAGCGCTTCACCTCCAACTTATTCAAGACACTCAAACCAAACGCCGCCGTCTTACCCGAGCCTGTCTTTGCCTGAGCGATAACGTCATTACCCTCTAACATGAAGGGTAAGCTCTGCGCCTGTATCGGTGTCATCTCCTTATAGCCAAGAGAATCGAGATTTTCCACCAAAGAGGAGTGCAAGTTAAGGCAATTAAAAGCTGTTTGAGTCAAGAGAAAACCTAATGATAAAAATGGAAGAAGAAAAAATGATTTTGTACTGGCAATAAAAAAGGGCAAGACCGAAGTCTTACCCTTGCTGTCTTGACTTTAATGAAATTAAAGTCCGACGATATTAAAGACCTACGATGTTCTCAGCTTGAGGACCTTTCTGGCCTTGGCTTACAGTGAACTCGACTTTTTGGCCTTCAGCTAGGGTTTTAAAACCGTCACCTTGAATCGCGCTAAAATGTGCGAAAACGTCTGGACCAGACTCTTGTTCGATGAAACCGAAACCTTTTGATTCGTTAAACCACTTAACAGTACCAGTAGTAGTAGACATAATGTGTATCCTATTCTTTCATGAGTAATTTATAAACTCTACATCACAATATATGACATAAGAGCTGTTGGGCTAGAAGTGTTGCTATTACTTATGGAAAAACAGAACGAGGGTCTAAAGGTCTGACTTCGAGATTTGTTCATAAATATAAGACGTACTTTCAAGCAATGCACATTGTATACCTCTACAAGCCCTTGTCAACGGGTATTAAGGCTATTCTCGCAGAGACAAGTTACCCCTTTGCGTAAGTGTTATATATGCACGCTATTGTAACTCTCACTTAAGAGCATCTCTAAAAACACAGTTTTTCCGCAATTACTGCGTCGCCTCATGGCGTCTACTGTTGGTGCACTCCGGAAAAATTACTGTTTCTAGAGGTGCCCTTAATAGTATAAGCATCATTAGGCCTGCCAACACAGGACAGTCATTTTTACAGTAGAAGTATGTTAATAACAATGGATTTACGCTATCGTGGAGTCACTTAACATTACTTTTCTACAATAATACCGAGGCGGCGATGTACCACTTCCATATAGCAGATGACCATCCGCTGTTTCGCAGCGCTTTACTAGAAGTCATCCAGCAACATTTCCCTAAAGCCAGCATTAGTCAATCCTCAGATTTTGATACTACATTAGACGCATTGGCAAATAATGCGGATATCGACTTATTATTATTGGATCTGCATATGCCCGGCAGCCAAGACTTATTTGGCCTTATTACGGTGCGCGAAAGATACCCTAGCGTTCCCGTAGTCGTGGTCTCTGCTAGTGATGACCACACCACCATCAATCGAGCCATGGGACATGGCGCCAGTGGCTATATACCTAAGTCACTATCCGCCGAAGCACTTCACTCAGCGATAAAAATGGTAGCCGATGGAGAACAATGGCTACCCGCCTATATCGCTGGAAAACTATCGCCCATAAGCTATGAAGAAAAATCATTAGCCGCAAAAATATCAACACTAACACCTCAACAGTATCGTGTCTTATGTTACTTGCGTGAAGGTAAGCTAAACAAACAGATTGGTTTTGAAATGGGCGTAACCGAAGCCACGGTTAAAGCTCACATCACTGCCATTTTTCGTAAGCTAGGCGTCACTAATCGTACCCAAGCCGTCATCGAATTATCAAAATTATCACTACAGAAGAGTACATAACACACCACCTCATATTATTCGCAAGCTCATCTACACCGCTCCAATAAAACCAGTTTCCGACTTTGAAGTTCACTCTTCCCGCTGTAAATCACGTCGCTCTTTTAACTGAGTTAACAGAGCCCGCAAACGACCCGGCTTCACTGGCTTACGCAAAAACTGAAAACCCGCTTCCAAGACACGGTCAGGCAAACCCACTTCGGTCGATGCGGAGATAATACAAACAGGCACTGTTTTAGCTTCGTGCCCAAGACATTGCTTCCAGGTATCAATCAGCTCTGCCGCTAAAGCTAAACCGGATATGTTCGCTTGGTCTAACTGATAATCCATTAATAATACATCAGGGAAAGCTTCTCCATTGTCCCTTGTTTGAACGGCATACTCACGAGCCGCTGCAATACTCACTAGCCCAATCATTCTGCACTGCCAACGCTCTAATAATGTAGCGGTTGCCAATAAATTTTGTTTTTCATCATCAACATAAGCCACTAACAAACCTTGTAAATTATATTCTGGCACGACAGGTATTTCTACCCTGTCGTTTATCCGCCGCCCAGCTATCGACAAGGGTACAACAACAGAAAAACAACTGCCTTTGAACAGTTCCGAACTACAGTACACCGTATGCTGTAACAGCTCACTAAATCGAGCAACCACTGATAACCCAAGGCCAACACCGGGAATAACTTGTTGCTTTATATGCCCACGAGCATTGTCAGGCACACGATAGAAATCATTAAATATTGACGCTCTTTCGTGATCAGAGATACCAATGCCATTATCAATGACACAGATTTCTACGCACGCACGTCCTGGCCGACCATCAACCTGAGCCGTTATTCGACGGCAACCCACAAGCACTTTGCCTTTAATGGTATATTTAATCGCATTAGACAAAAAGTTTTGCACAATACGCCGCAAGTAATGTTGATCTGAATATACACATACTGAAGTTTTACAATAACGAATAGATAAACTTTCGGGCTGCTGTACACCCACTTCATCAATAATACTTGAAAGCATATGATCTAAGTCAAAGTCCACTAACTTCGGCTGAATAACACCGCTATCTAATTTAGACACTTCTAAAAGCGAAGTAATAATAGATTCTGTATTCCGTATCGCTGACTTAAGTTGTTTAACGACATTAGTATTTTGTTGTACTAATCCCTGCTGCCCCATTCCCTTCTGAACGCCTTCCTCATTCACATTGTCATCAAGTAAAGCACTGGCATAAAGACTGGCTGCATTGAGGGGCTGCATAATATCGTGGCTAGCCAAGGCTAAAAATTTCGTTTTAGAGGCATTGGCTTCATCCGCTAATTGTTTAGCTTCGCGCAACTCTTGCTCTATATCACCACGCCGCTTAATCTCTTTCAGTAAATCGGTATTGACCTCTTCGATGGTTTGAGTTCGCTCGTGAACTCGTTGCTCTAAATTGGCATTCGCATCTTCTAAATTCTTCTGCACACGAATAAAATCGGTAATGTCATCATAAGTGGTCACATAACCACCGTTGGGCAAAGGGTGCCCCTTAATCTCAATCACTACATTATTTTGATGAAAACGCTTCACCCGATACACTTTTCCTGCGGTCATATAAGTGATGCGTTTACTAATCAAGCCTTCTATATCGCCATCACCTAACCACCCTCTTTCACCATTAAAGCGCATAATATCTGCCACATGAAAACCCACATGCAATAAACCTTGTGGATAGTCAAACATATCTTCATAACGTTGATTCCATGCAATTAAACATAAATCGGTATCTACTACACTAATACCTGAGGATATATTTTCAAATGACGCCGACAATACCTCCTGATTAAAACGTAACGCCTTAGTCGTTTCGCCAAAAAAATTGACCACCTCTTCGACGGCCAGTTTCTTACCACTATGAAGACTTTCAATCATAGACTGGGAAGAAGCAACACCTACAATGCCCGCCAGTGCTTTTTGTGCGGTTTCAACCAGCTGCTGTTTTTCCGACTTACCTGCCTTTGCTTCATAAGATGATAAAATAGTTTGTGTGGCAGATTCGCCCAAAAATTCATTTAACAGCACTTGTAAATCATCCACGTTAATATTTTCGTAATGATCGTATGCGCCTTTTTCTAGATTGGTAAATGCAGCCGACTGAATACGATCAACCAAACTCTCCAAAGAGCGCATAGAATACCAACAATAAAAAACAATATTTGCGCACAAACTAATGATCACACCTCGCGTAAAGCTACCACTAAACGTAAAATTAAACAGCGACTCGGGACGCAACCAATGAATACCCAACAAACCCTCGTCGACTAAATAAGTCCCCATCAAACCCGCATTCACTAACAAGGGAATCATTAAGGTATAGAACCACAAACTTAAACCGACAATTAAACCCGCATATAAACCGCTAGCGTTACCTTTACGCCAATACAAGCCGAATAAAATAGCGGGAGCCAACTGCACCGCTAGAGCAAAGGCAATTAAGCCAATACTGGTTAAAGCAACATTTTCCGCTAAAATACTTTGATAAAAATAGGCGCCTAATATGACTAACAATACCGTTAGTCTTCGAGCAAAAATAAGGCTACGAGAAAAATCATAGGGTGTGTTTTTATTCTTTTGATGGCGGATAAGCAAGGGGAGAATCACATCATTACTTAACATGTGACTCAATGTCATCGTGGCCACAATAATCATTGCTGTTGCGGCAGAAAACCCACCTAAGAAGGCAAAAATTGCCAACCAAGAAACACCTTGACTGAGAGGTAATGCAATAACATAAGCATCACCACTAACACTACTATCTCCAGCAAACAGCGTATTACCAGCGGAGGCAATAAACATCACACATAAACTAATCACCACCAAATACATCACAAACAACCAACGCGAATATTGTAAATGTTTTTTTGATAAGCATTCTACAAATGTCACATGGAACATGCGTGGTAAACAAAAAATCGCACAAATCGACAAGAGCGTTTCGACAAGAAATCGCGGCCATGTAATCGACTGATAAAAAACCGAGCTAGAGTGCTGGACACTTTCATTCAACTGACCACCTAACGGATCAGTAAAGTCACTGAATGGAGTCTCCGTCACCCAAAACAACGAAAATAAAGCTACACTGATTAAGACAACAATTTTCACTATGGATTCAAAAGCAATCGCCGACATTAAGCCCGAGTGATAGCCCGACATATCTAAGCGCTTTGCTCCGAACAATAAGGTAAACGCAATCATGCAGAGACCAATCACAAAAGTGAGATCCTGACTAACCAAAAAATTTTCACCCACGGTTAATAACAAAGTATCGGACACCGCTTTTAATTGCAGGGCAATATAGGGAATCGTCGCAATTAACACTACCAGACTAATCGTGGCAGCAACCCCCTGACGTTTACCATAACGCGACGCCAAAAAGTCAGCAATACTATGGATATGCTCCTGACGGCATACAGTATAAATACGTTCTAGTAATGGATAACCGATGGTAAATAATAAAATAGGGCCTAAAAGAATAGGGAAAAAGTTCCAACCTTTGTCTGATGCAGTGCCTACCAAGCCGTAAAACGTCCAGGAGGTACAGTACACCCCCAACGCCAAGGCATAGACAACAGGATGCCGAACCCAACTACTGTTGACAAAATATTGTTTATCGCCAAAACGCGCCAAGCCAAACAGCAAGGTGATATAAATAAAAACAGCAATGAGTACAATAGTTGGCGACACAGTGAATCTCTTAGTCTATTTTTTATAGGATGGATCATTTAATGGTGGCTTAGCTTCAACTCTATCACTTTATGAATCCCCCTCCAAACAAACTTATTCATAGCAATAGCCTCTCTCACCCAACAAAGGCGAAATAAAAAAAAGAGTAGACATTAGTCTTGTGTAGACCATCGTCTCACAGCCAAGCCTACAGGTAGCTGCTAGAGTGCAAAACCAATAAATATAATAAGGTCCAACACTATGTCTTTATCCAAAGAAAAGGCTGATGCCTATTGGCAGGCCAACATCAAACTCATGATAAAACTGCTGGCGGTTTGGTTTATTGCCGCTTACGGCTGTGGCATCATTTTCGTAGATCTACTCAACACCATTCAAATTGGTGGTTATAAATTGGGCTTTTGGTTTGCTCAACAAGGGGCGATGTATATTTTCGTTGCGTTAACTTTCATCTATGCCAAAAAAATGGGTCAACTCGACCGTGAATATGGCGTAGAAGAAGACGATTAAGGGGAAATATCATGGAACTACAAACACTGACCTTTATTATCGTTGGCCTTACCTTTGCACTGTATATCGGCATTGCTATTTGGGCCAGAGCGTCCACCACTAGTGAATTTTATATTGCTGGAGGCGGCATTCACCCAATTGCCAATGGTATGGCCACAGCGGCTGACTGGATGTCTGCCGCATCCTTTATTTCAATGGCAGGCTTAATTGCTTTCTACGGCTACGGCGGCTCAGTATTTTTAATGGGTTGGACTGGCGGCTATGTATTACTTGCCATGTTACTCGCGCCTTACCTGCGTAAATTTGGTAAATTTACGGTGCCTGAATTTATCGGGGATCGTTATTACTCTAAAGCTGCGCGCATTGTGGCAGTGGTTTGTTTGATTGTGGCTTCTGTCACCTATGTTATCGGACAAATGAAAGGTATCGGCGTTGCTTTCTCTCGTTTCCTTGAGGTAGATTACAACACCGGCTTAGCAACCGGTATGTTAATCGTATTCATCTACGCCGTATTAGGCGGAATGAAAGGTATTACCTACACACAAATTGCGCAATACTGCATTTTGATTTTTGCCTACACGATTCCAGCCATCTTTATCTCGCTAAATCTTACTGGCAACCCTATTCCGCAACTAGGACTGGGGAGCACGTTAGTAGGTACCGAGACTTACCTATTGGATCGACTAGATCAGATAGTGATGGAGCTTGGGTTTGCCGAATACACGACACAGGCAAGGCTAAGCTCACTGAATATGTTTGTTTACACCATCTCCTTAATGATTGGTACTGCCGGCTTACCCCATGTGATCATTCGCTTCTTCACCGTACCTAAAGTACGTGATGCGCGCACCTCTGCGGGTTGGGCATTAGTTTTCATTACGATTCTTTACACTACAGCACCTGCGGTTGCCGCCATGGCTCGCTTAAATTTAGCGAACACTATCCAGCCAGCTGCTGGTGAAAACCTAGCTTATGCAGAACGTCCAAGCTGGTTTAAGAATTGGGAGAAAACCGGTCTGCTAAAGTTTGAAGATAAAAATGGTGATGGACTCATCCAATATACGGCGGATAAAGCGACGAATGAAATGGTCAAAGTTGACCGTGACATTATGGTATTGGCTAACCCTGAAATCGCTAAGCTACCTAACTGGGTCATTGCCCTAGTAGCAGCGGGCGGTCTTGCGGCGGCGCTATCAACAGCGGCAGGATTGTTACTGGCCATCGCCTCATCCATCTCCCATGATTTACTCAAGGGGGTCATGAGGCCAGACATCTCAGAAAAGGGGGAGCTACTTGCTGGTCGAATATCCATGGCAGGCGCTATTGTCGTGGCGGGCTATCTGGGCTTTAATCCACCCGATTTTGCGGCAGGCACGGTTGCTTTAGCCTTTGGTTTGGCAGCATCGTCTATCTTCCCAGCGCTAATGATGGGTATCTTCAACAAGAAGATGAACAAAGAAGGCGCGATTGCAGGCATGATTGCAGGTATTAGCATTACACTCCTTTATGTCTTTCAACATAAAGGCGTTATGTTCATTGCCAGCACATCATTCCTAGGCGATATGTCACCTAATTGGTTCTTCGGTATTGAACCAAATGCCTTTGGTGCTATTGGTGCATTGGTTAACTTTACTGTTGCCACTATTGTCTCTAAATTTACAGCAGAGCCACCTGAGGAAATTCAACACCTTGTTGATAATATCCGCATACCAGGTGATGCAGGTAATGCACGTCACTTAACGCCGGATCACCCTCCTGCGTAAGTGTATTATCATCGGACTTCGTTAACATCGACTAACGGAGTCCGATACCGCTTTTTATCGATAGCGGTTACTCTGCTTCTCTTCCACCACTAGTTAACATTACTATAATTAGAAACTTATGAATAATGTACTCACCAACAAACACCTTATTATTGCACTTATCGTTGCGCCTATGCTGGCCATTATTGCTTATTATGCCGTCGACTATAACGTTAGCGAAAAACCACATCAAGCCGTTAAAGGAGAATCTTACCCCTTAATTGCTAAATCGAATTGCCGTTATGAAAGCGGTAAATGTACCTTTGAAAATGGTGACATTGAGATCAACTTAGTCACCGAAATAATTAGCGATAATCAAATTGAATTACAACTGCGTGCTAACCGCCCGATTAACGGCGCTAAAATTGCACTGGTCAATGAAGACAACTTTCCCCTTCCTCAAACAATGACACCACTGGATAACAGTAACACTCACTGGCAAATCACATTAGCCAATAGCATAAGCGATAGCTCTCGCTTACAGATTGCGCTAGCGGTTAATCAGTCGCTTTATTACGGCGAAACCGTCACTACCTTTACTAGCTATAAGACAGGATTTTCTCAAAAAAATATTCACTAAAATTTAACGTTCGAAGGTTAAGGGTATGGGTATAGTGTTATTGGGTATACGACAACTTTATCTGGCGTTTAAATAGCGCCCGCCTTTAAGACAAACAAGCGTATTGTTTACCTTTTTTGTCTTACTCAATCTCAAGCATAATTTCATTACGTCTTAACAATGGCAAGGTCATTGGCGGATTGTAAAATGCATAAGTCGGCGGCGCTACCACTGGTATTTGCTGCTTGAATAGATATTGCGCTAACTCTTTTTCATGCTGAGTAATGTTGCTGTTAGAGCTCATGCCAGAAAACCGAATAACCACATAGCGTTTGCTAGGTACTTTTTTGAGACTGACCACTTGATTATTCGGCCTTGGCAGCGTCTCCATTGAATACTCTGAAGGCATAACAAAACTTATCGTCCAAGCACCATCGAATGCTTGCTGTTTTACAGGCGCAGTCATTGCGATTTTTTGGTTACTTTTTTGATTAGCTTGCTGTGGCACTGAAGTGCTCAGCGAAATTTTTTCTTGTGCTTGGTTATTACCAAAGATGTAGTCGGCCAACAGTCTGAAACCTTGACTTATGGCTTCTTCGCGTTTTCCATTCACCTGCACCTCGGCAATAATCATTGGCTCATACTCCCTTACCTCAATATTCTGTTGAGTAGAAATAAGCTGATACTTAGGTTGTTCTACATTACTCATCACTGGCCCAATCATTGCAAACCCGGCCAAAAAAATTAACATAACCGATAAAATAATTACCCATTTTTTGCTCATACATTTTCCACTTCAGTTCTAGTCACTGGGATGATTTAACCTAGGAGCCTATCGGACTTAACCCTTCGTAGCGAGGGAAGGCAGGAATTAGTCAGTTTTTGCAGTCGATTAAAACGAATAGTCGCTCTATTAAACGAAATTGACCGTGAAAAATGGCGGGTTCCTGCTTTTCCGCAGTAGAACAGTGTTAAGTCCAGCAGCCTCCTAGGCCAAACTTATGGTTTGAGTTCCTGCTTTGCCGCTAGCTGACAATACTTAAGACGATTAAAACGCCAGCGTGCGAAAACTCGATAGACAAGATCCGCTAGAGGATAAATGACTGGGAGAGAGACTAAGCGTGCAAGCAAGCGCCAACGTTTTAACTGTTTCCAAATCAAAACGAAGGCATCCACACCAACATGCAGTTTCCCTTGCTCATCGGTTGCGTGTAAAAAGCGCAAGCCATCCGCGTAACTGACACCATAAGCTTCTAGTTTACTGACATCTTCAGTAAGGTCCTGCCAATCAAAAACACCTTCAGCGGCAATCTTTCTATAGTGATTAATCTCTTTTGAGCATAAACCACATTGACCATCATAAAATACGGTGACCATCATTTTTCCTCTATTGTAGAGTCTACATCGGTAATAGTTAACGATTTAAAAGCCTCTAACGCCATTTGACGTGAAACCTTCAGGTCTACTATCGGCTTAGGGTAAGTCACGCCAAGTTGAACACCCGCTTCCGCCAGCACACTCTCTGGCGCTTCCCATGGATTAAATAAATATTTTTTAGGCATTAAGCTTAACTCAGGCACAAAGTGCCGAACATAATCCCCTTCCACATCAAATTTTTGTCCTTGGATCACCGGATTAAAGATACGAAAATAAGGTGCAGCATCACCACCACAGCCAGCTACCCATTGCCAACTGGCACTGTTATTCGCTAGATCGGCATCAGCCAAGGTATCCCAGAACCAGCGCTCACCATGATGCCAATGCTGGAGTAAATTTTTTACTAAAAACGAGCCTACCACCATCCGCACCCGATTGTGCATAGTGCCGGTTTGCCACAATTGACGCATACCTGCATCTACCATCGGAATACCGGTTTTTCCAGTTTGCCATGCCCGTAATTTGGCTGCGTTATCTTGCCAAGGGAAACGGTCAAACTTCGACTGCAAATTTTTCCTTGGCAGACCTGGATGGTGATAAAGCTGACTATAAGAAAACTCTCGCCATCCTAATTGACTGCAAAACGTATCAATATGCTGATTATCCCCAAGGGAACGTACGGCATACCATATTTGGTTAGGCGATATTTCCCCGAAATGTAGATGCGGCGAAAGCCCAGAAAAATAAGGTTTAGCGGGGAAATCTCGCCCACCCTTATATTCATTTAAGCCTTCATTTACAAATTGCTGAAAGCACAGCTGCGCGCCTTGCTCGCCGATATTCCAGTGAGGTTCAAGTTGTTGGTCCCAATGAATGTTAGGTAACAGTTTTAGCTCATCTATGGCTAGCGACTCTTCTGTATCGTAATGCCACTGAGCATTATCCGGCTTTGCCAATGGTTCACGCGGTGAAGCCGCTGCTAAACAGCCTTTGCGGTAAAATGGAGTAAACACTTTGTAGTGGCTATCGTCTTTCTTTTTTATCGTCCACGGCTCCCACAGCAGCGAGCCATTATAACTTTCAACCACAATGCCTTTGGCTTTCAGTTGCTCTTTAATGTGCACATCACGCTTTATGCGCCACGGCTCGTAGCAACGATTCCAAGAGACAGCTCGAATAGGATAGCGCTCAACTAACGCTAAGATAATAGCCAGAGGATCTCCAGCATATAACGATAACTTGCCATCCAATGACTGATTCAGGGATTGTAAGGAGTGATGCAACCACCAGCGGCTAGCACCGCCCATAGCATACTCATCCGCATTGTGATCATCCAGAATATAAATGGGGATCACCATGTCATGCTTCGATGCCGCTAAAAGAGACGGATTATCTGATAAGCGAAGATCCTGACGAAACCAGTGAATAACCATAGTCTCAGTCATCATTATTACCCCCTGTTTTTATCTTATTCAATATCATCTATGGCGCCACTTCCTTCCCATCCCACGCAAAACATCGACCACTATCCAGTGGCGTTAGCTTATCTAAAACCTGCAGTAATTTTTGAGCAGAATAGTCTGGCGTAAACAGTTTGCCCTCGGGCACACCGTACTGATAAGGTTTAGAGAGCGCACTGTCTACAGTACCGGGGTGTAGGCCAACTATAATGGCATCTTTGCTACGCCTTGCTGTTTCAATAGCCGCATTTTTAATCACCATATTCAGCGCAGCCTTTGATGCGCGATACGCATACCAACCCCCTAGACGATTATCAGAAATGCTGCCTACACGAGCAGAAAGCGCCGCAAATATTGACCGTTTTTTTCTGTCCAATTTGGGGATGAAATGTTTTGCGATGAGTGCGGGTAAAATCGTGTTCACCGCAAACAGGTGCTGGAATTTTTCCGCAGATAAGTCACGCAATGATTTTTCGGGCATCATCTCGCCATCATGTAAAATGCCAGTCACGACAATGACGCAATCAAGCGCTGACTCCTTTGTGGCAATAGCGGCGGCGGCAGCCATCGATTGCTCGTCGTCATAATCAATGTTATGGGGAATGACCTTCCCCGGTAACAACGAATCCGGCAATAACGAGTTTTGTGAAAACGCTAGCGGCGTGCGCGAAAATGCATGAATAACCGCATTAGGGTGAGATCTTGCCAACTGTTTAATCAACGCTTGGCCGATAGTTCCAGAACTGCCTATAATCGCAATATTGCTAAGTATCATTGTTACTTTATCTTTTGTAATAATTGATTTGCCAACTGAAAACCACTAGTAAATGCGGCTTCAACACGGCCCTCGATACACCAGTCACCACAGGCAGCAAGCTGCTGGCTGGCATCAATGTAATAGGCTTCACCCGCTTGCGCTTCAATATTGGCATAACGCCATCCTTGCATGGCCTTGTGGCTGGCTCTAGTAACATCATGTCCAATAATGGCACCGACTTGCTCACAAAGATAGTGCATAACGTCATCACGATCATCGTCAATATGTGCTTCTGCCCATTGATTGGTGGAATTCACTAATAAGCAAAAAGCCTCATTTCTATTAGGCTTGGAGCTATTAACGGAAATCCAACTAATATCCTCAGCCTTTACAAATGCGGCATCGAAATCAATCGCTAAGGGGTGTTCAAAGCCCAGCATCAATGAAAAACACGCTTTCATTTGCACAGACTTCATCTGCGGGTAAAAGGCGAACGACTCAGGTAAAAGATCGACGGCCTGTTGAACCGGTGCAGCGGAAATTAGCCAATCATAACGTCCGAGACTATTACCCTGATCATCCGTTAAATGCCATTGACCCTGTTCTCTGGTTACTGATGCCACGCGAACACCAAGATTAACCGTTAGGTCACGACTCAAATATTTTGCCACGGCACTCATGCTGGGAGCACCGACATAGTGCGGGCAATGCTCATCCCAATGATAGCTTGCGCTAATTTGTCTATTCTCAAATTCCACCAAGCGCGCATCCCAACGTTGAATAACCCCCTGTTCCATCATGGGGCGAATAAAATCGTTAAAGGCATCCGTTTTGGCGGTAAAGAACTGCGCACCGTGATCAAACTGAAAAGCTTCCGCGCGTCGTGTAGACATGCGTCCACTCACACCACGAGATTTTTCAAACACAGTAACTGTTGCGTTATTATTAAGAAGAGTAGCCGCTGTCAACCCTGATAGACCGGCTCCGATGATAGCGATAGATGTCATGAGTCAATCTCTGAAGTGATCTGCGTTATAGTAACTCTACGCTATACCAAAAAGGCGCAGAGTATTTCTAATAAGGGCGTTTAGCCTACTGTAACTTGAGAATGAATTCCATATTGAATTCATCGCAAACGATAGTTATTTTTTTTATGGCGAAAATAGTGGGCAATTAGTGATGGGACAATAGTTAAAAGCGCGTATAATTAATGATCACCCTTGTCACTATCTGTTTGAACAGTACACTTTTAAACCCAGCCTCCAGTGTTGATTTTTCACTTTGTGTCATATCAACTTCAGTCCTTACCCTTTAATGTAACTAGTAACACAAGAATTAACACAACAAACCCACCGAGAGATTTATGCAACAACTTACCCCCGCTGGCCAAAATATCATCAGTGACCTTTCTTCACGCTACAACTTGAGCAACGACGCCGTCGTGCATATGCTTGTGGCCGTTAATAATGGCGGCAGTACCATGGCTCAATTTAACTGCGCTGAATTGGGTGGTTCGGGTCAATGGATGCGTGGTGGTATGACCATGGTTGGCGATATGTTTAATCACGGCCTAAAAATGACAGTGGATAATATTTGTCATGACCTAGCTAACGCACTAGCATCAACGCAGATGTTTCCCATTATAAAAGCCGGTACCCCCGACTCTAATCAGTGGTGGCCAACTAATCTTGGCGCACCTTTTAGCAGCGGCGCTCAAAACAACACCCGTTATGCTATTTTCCATAATCGCTTAGCCGTTGATCTGAATGGGCAAGTCACCGTTTATGATACCTTAGATAACAACATTGGCGGCGTAAGCCAGCAGCAAGGGGGCAATAACTCGCTCACGTTTAGCAGCCAGTATGGAACCATTTTGGTTAGCTCCCTACCGATAGTATCAGGGGGAAATTCAGCTGTGCCCTTACCTGCAACACCTCCAGCAAATTTCGCTGAACCTGCACCAATGCAATCCCATCAGCTAGATCAACACCCTCATGCGGTAAGTCATAATACCCAAGCGTCTTCAGATGAAATTTTAGCGTTGATTGAAAAACTAGCGCAGCTGCATAGCGCAGGCGTATTGTCGCAAAGCGAATATGAAACGAAAAAGGGTGAATTGCTTGCGCGATTGTGATTACGCTCTTTTAGTATGGGGCCGGTCGTACCAGTAAGAATAAGTCCTAATCGCACTTGTTCCCTAGCTCTTTAATGCCGATAACTATTACTCACTAAACTATAGATTAAAAAATCTAATTTCTATTACACTGCACACTGTTAGTCGATACCATTTAGCAGGCTATAAATATCACTACCCGTTGTTAACACCAGAGTAGTGTCAGTATCGATAATACTCTGGTAAGTTTTTAGCGTTTTAACAAAGGTATATAGTTCTTTCGCATGCTTCGATTTATTATATGCTGAGGTATAAATATTAGTTGCTTTTGCATCGGCAACACCTTGAATGGTTTGAATCTTTTGGTAGGCCTCAGATCCAATACGTTGAAGTTCTTTTTCTTTGCTTCCAATAATTTTAGCTGCCTCTCCCGCGCCTTCGGAGCGAAATCTTTCTGCAATTTGCTGACGCTCGCTAATCATTCTCGCATATATTTTTTGCCTGACACTTTCATTATAATTGATACGTTTAAATCGAATATCTAATAGCTCAATGCCAAATTCTGATAGCTTTCCTGATGCTGCCGAATGAATATCTTTTTCAATTTGATGACGCCCACGTTTTATTGGCAAAAGCCTACCCGTATCAGCGGCGATCAATAGTGGGTCAATCTCAGGCGCTCTTCCCTTGGTGGTACGAATGATTTCTATCAACTGATGCCGAGCAACAGCGTTACGCGTTTCACTACCAAGAATATCCTCTAGTCTTGATTGGGCGCTGCGCTCATCGCTTAATCGTAAAAAATATTGAAGGGGGTCTTTGATACGCCATCTGCCAAAGGTATCTACCGTAATATAGAGCTTATCTTTTGTCGGCATATCATTCGCGTCGCCATCCCATAATAAAATTCGTTTTTCAATGCGGTTAATTTTTTGTACAAAAGGCACCTTTATTTTTAAACCCGCCTCAGTAACAACGTCACCGACTGGCTTACCGAACTGAGTGATAATAACCTGCTCTATTTCATTGACGCGATACAAAGAATCATATCCGACGATAAACAAAGGAAAAAATAGGGCAATGGCTAGATAACTATATTTATTCATTTTAACTCTCCTGTCATTTTATTCAGCTGTAGCAGTGGCAATATTGACGTTGCTTTTTCATCAAGTATCACCTTGTTAGTCACTTTGGGTAAGACTTCAGCCATGGTTTCTAAATATATGCGGCGCTTGGTGACCGCAGGTGCTTTTATATACTCCGCTAGTAAGGCGTTAAATTTATTTGAATCACCTTGTGCTTCATTTACACGCTGTATCGCGTAACCCTCTGACGATTGTACTTTTTGGTCTGCCATGCCTTTTGCTCTGGGTATGGCTTTATTATATTCACCGCGCGCAACGTTAATCATCCGCTCTCGTTCCTGCTTTGCTTCATTTACTTCATCAAAAGATGCCTGCACGGGTTTGGGTGGGTTCACATTTTTTAGCTGAACCTGATCTATGCGCAAACCCATTTGATAAAGATTAGTGACCTCTTGCATTTTTACCTGCGCAGTGGCTTCAATGCCTTGTCTACCAATGGTAAGCACTTCATCCACAGTTCTATCGCCTACGACCTCGCGCATCACAGATTCGGATATGTCACGAAGCGCTGCTCCTGGGTCACGAACTTTGAACAAAAAATCGAAAGCATTTTCAATGCGGAATTGGATAACCCATTCCACCAAGGCTGTGTTTAAATCTCCAGTGACGATAGTAGTTTCCAATTTCCATTCCCGCGGGTTTGCTATTTGTTGTGCGTAGGTTGCACCAGGGGTACCAAAGCCAAACTCCTCTTTTAGTTGCCTTTTAATAGGCACTTCGGTGACGCTGTCAACACCAAAAGGAATTTTGAAATGTAAACCTGGATCAACTGCCGAGTGGTAATTGCCGAAGCGCTGGACAATGCCGACAGATTCTGCTGATACAGTGTAATAACTGCTGAAACCGAGATAAACGACCAAGGCTAATGCAACGCCTAAGCCTATTTTACGCGGAGATGTAGGTATATCTGATAATTGTATATCTGTTTTTTCCATGGTTGTTATTTCCTTTATAAATTTGTTGACTGTATTCGTTCAGCTCAAGATTGTGAGTTTATGAGCTAATTATTTTTCTCATCTGTACCGATTTATAGCGCGCTATTACTGAGACATTGATGATGGGGAAAAATAAAATTTTTAGGCCACGGAATGCCTTTAAATACATGTCCCGCAAGATCAAATTTCGATCTATGGTAAGGGTAAAAATACAACACGTGTTTTACCTCATTTCTTCCCTCTGGAATTTCGCTGGGAGCACAGCCCAAATGAGTAAACATACCCACCGCTAATAAAATATTTTTTTAAACTAGGTTATTCATTGTTTGCGTAAGTGGGTTATTGATTATCTCCAGATAGGAGTCACACGTAAGTCTTCACGCTGAGCCAACAAACTAATGTTGTTAATATTGCGTCTTGTGGGCCTGAAAGTACTATTTCACATCGGTTGTAAATAACCATATTACATCTTTTTCCTTGCTAGGAAGGATCTCAGGAATTTCTCTAGCAGGCGGCTCCGAAGGTGTTTCGAGTGGAATATCTGACAGCGGCATTTCATCTTGATGTTTTAGAGGCGGGAGTTCTGTAGGAATATCTCCCGGCGAGATGTCTGGCTCGTCTAAACAGCAATCGTAATCGGTAATTTTCATTAATTCTCTCTAGCCTTTATTCTAATAGGATAAATAATATATACACATTGGAGATAAAACACTGCAGTTATGACTCGCTATATATGGCTACATTCATTTATATTAAATTTTTTCTTTTAATTTTTGGTAAAAATTATGAACGATATCTTCATTATCGGTATCAATTAATTTTGTTGTATCGTATTCAGGACTTTTTTTAATTTGTGCAGATGTTAAGTTGATGCATACAGACCTTTTGATCCAACTAACGGATGCTAGCCAGCTAGGGGCTATTAATACCTTACGGCTAAGAAGTAACCAGCTTGCAGTGTTAACAACAAGATACGCTATTGTCCAATCCTCATCATTTAAAATAAAGTCTTCTACGTGACCAATCTCACCATCTATAGACTTAATGGTATAACCTTCAACTTCTTTTGCAGAGCGCAACTGGCCATCGTCTATTGATTCCACTTTATTTAACTCTTCGTCATCGGTAATGCTTGCCTTTGGGATTGTGTTTGCCAATGTAGTTGGGGCTGGATATGATCCCCATAGCCCTGCTCCCATCCAATAGTAATCATAATTATAATAATCAAAAAAACGCGCTTCATACTCACGAGAAACTGGCTTATGCTCATCGCGTTCAGGGCTATTTTTTATTAGTTTTTTAGTTAATGTAATAGACAATTGAGTCGTTTTCCAATCAGGTTCACCTAATGACACTGGGCTAATCAATGTCTTTTTACTTCCAGGTAACCACGCGTTGGTATCAGCAAGCATATAACGAACAACCCAACTTTGGTCGTCAAATATAAAATCTTCGCAACACCCAATATCGCCATCAGTTGCCTGCAAAGAGTATCCTGTAATTTCATTTAAGCTTCTTAACATAATGATAACGCCCTCATTTTTGCTAGGTTAATATATCGTTAACCAGCAGTGTGATGAATTTTTCTTGGATATGGCCTTAATTAATTGTAACCACTGAATATTATTGGAAATCAACATGTGAAATCATTCTGTGTACTCTGCCAAGAAGGGACTGGGGTGTCTGTACGCTACAGCACATAGAATCAATATGGATGCATGATATTGACTAGCTATTTAACGGGTTAACGGGTATGCATTCAGTTTTATCAGCTGCTTAGAATACATTTCACGTTAAGCCTCCTATCATCTAGATTTCCAGGTTTAATATTTAAAGTCATATAAATTTTGTATTTGTACGCAAGCGTACATAAGTTGTGATGATTAGTGTTACTGTAAGTCATGCAAATATATTCATTGAGCGCTCAGGTTCGTTAACCTCTCGAAGTTTATATTTTCACACTTTTTATCATTTGCGGATATTTATGCCTATTACTCCCGAACCTCAACAGAACCACTTATTAGCAGCGATATCTGAGGTTATTCAAGACCGCTTATATCCTTTTCTTAAAGTAGTCTTTTTACCGCTGGGCAAAGTCTTGTACGAATCGGGTGATGTTATGCAATATGTTTACTTTCCGACCAATTCAATAGTTTCTCTCATTTATGTTATGGAGGATGGTGCATCGACGGAGATCTCGGTGGTAGGTAATGATGGCATGGTTGGAGTCTCACTTTTTATGGGAGGAGAAAGTACGCCCAGTAGAGCCGTAGTCCAAAGTGCTGGTTATGCCTATCAAATAAAGAGTCAAGATTTTAAACATGAGTTCAGCCGGCATGGAGAGATCATGACGTTAATGCTGAGCTATGCTCAATCGCTAATTACGCAGATGACACAGACAGCGGCGTGTAATCGACACCATTCGATTGATCAACAATTATGCCGCTGGCTACTATTATCACTAGACCGCTTAATGGACAATGACTTATGCATGACCCAAGAGTTGATCGCTAATATGCTCGGGGTGCGCCGCGAAGGCGTCACTGAAGCCGCCGGTAAGCTGCAAAAGCTTGGGGTTATCAAATACGCTCGTGGTCATATAAAGGTTCTCGACCGGAAAAAACTTGAAACGCTCTCGTGCGAGTGTTATGCCGTAGTCAAAAAAGAAACCGATCGCCTGTTGCCTACTAGTCATACTTGTCCTGCTAATAGTCACGCTAATAGTCTTGCTACAGACGCTGCTAGGAAGAAGCTATTAACGACTCGAAGACCATTTATCGCAAAGGACAAATACTCTACTGAATAACTGCACCTCGTTAGTTTTTATAAGGTGTGTTTTTAGAACGTGTGGTAGCGAACAGACAAGGTTATATCACTACTCAATAATGCCTTATCGGGATTGTTCAGCATTTGTCCTGTGCCTTTTTCGGCTTGCCTTATGCTGGGGACAAGTAAATGCCAGCGTTAGTGGCACCCATATCCAACCGCCTACTTAACAATTTACCTCCCGTAGAATACCAACAAATTCTTATATCGTGCGAGAAGGTAGAATTGGTGTGTGGTGAGGCTCTCTGTGATCCTAACGAGCCCTATCACTTTGTATACTTTCCTCTTACGGGTTTTATTTCTCTAATGGCATCCGTTGAAAAACATCAAACTCTTGGAATGAATTTAATTGGTAATGAAGGTTTATTGGGTGTGACATTGATACTAGACGTTGATGCAGTCGCCATACATGGCATGGTACAAGGCAGCGGCAGCGCACTAAGAATTGATAGATCACGATTCCAGCAATTACTCAATACTAGCCCGACATTATCGCGTCGTTTAAAGTACTATCTATTTATCGTCGTTGCACAATTAGCTCAGTCAGCTACCTGCAACCATTTTCACAACATCGAACCTCGATTAGCACGCTGGCTGTTGATGAGTCATGATCGTGCACACTCCAATCGTCTCTATATTACCCATGAATTTCTCTCTTCGATACTGGGTGTGCGCAGAAGTAGCATCAGTATCGCCGCGAGTGAATTACGGCGAAAAGGTTTAATTAATTACGCTAGAGGAGAGATTAATATCGTTAATCGCAGCGGGCTAGAAGCAACATCCTGCAAGTGCTACGCCGCTATGCACGAGGTATATACGCGATTGTTAGGATCTGTATAAAGCAAGCTAACCTTATACTCGCCGAAGAACAATATTCAAGTATTCATATTGGCCTTATTATGTCCGCCTATTTTTCGACGATGTTAATAGTGGTAGCTTATTGCTATGGGTTTGGTGCTGTTATCGGCCAGCTTATCGCTGGTTTTATTATGCACACTACAAGCTCGCGAATAATGGAGGAAAAAACTAACCGAATGACTATCATTTGAATACTGGAAAAAAATAACAAGCCAAAAAGAGCCAAGCAGTTTCCAATCATGATGCCCGCATCTGGTTTTACTCAAACAATCTATAGCCTAAAAATAATAACCGTCACGATACCCAAAAAAATTCGATCTATATGATATCTATATAATTAGGTTTCTTTCATACTTGAAAGACTAAACCTTAGAGCATATCAGTCGTTGCTGATAGCGTTCTTGTATTTGTCTCATAATTGGTTCTGGTTCATCCGATTGAATAACCAGTAAATCACCTGTTTTAGCTTTTGAAAAAAATATCCACTGCTTCACTGGACACTTCAATAATTTCAATATTACTTTTATTAAATCCTGCTTCAATAAGCCCCTTAAAAACTCATTGTGTGGTCTCTCCGTTAGCCCGTCACCTAGGGTCATAGTCAGTCAATAAAACATGATCCTAAACTAAGGCTAAGACCTTAGCATATTCTATAATCTGTTCATCAATTCGACTGCCGGTACCGTGACATACTACCGGGTCACTTGAAAAGAATACACTCCATTTCAGGCGCGCTGTGAATATGTCCCTATACGCTCAGCTTCGGCATCCATGCCTCAGATGGCCTGAAACGGAGTGTATTCTTTTCAAGCACCCTGCTAGCAAGCCTATTTTTCGACCTGATGATAACCGTGGCAACAACTTATATTGCCCGAGCCGATTCAGGGTTATGTTCATAATCTAGCGACACTTTGTGTTCTTGTAAACCAAATAAATTCATTCGTCCAGAATTTTGATTGGTTGAAGAATAAAAGGGCATTACACCATTACGAATTTGTTCGACAGGAAGATTCAATCCGTCTAAAGCGCCAATAGCGGTTAATGCATTGTTGAGTTTTTTACCATGAGTCGCTTTTATGAGATTTTTCTAAGACTGAAAGATCTCAAATTGTAAAAAGGCAGCGTTTATTCACACATGTTATAGCCATACTACATTACTTATTTTTTGCATTGACTAGAAACTTTTTTGATGGATCAACAAGCAGCTTATTGCTCATGCCTTCACGCCCCAGTAACATAAGGTAGCTCATATCTGAACGATCTGTTAACGTGATTTGAATGGGCCACGACTCATCACCTAGACAAAAAAGTGTTTGGATCACATAACGTTCTTCTGCAGCCCCATTAGATGATTTAATGGGACGTTGATCATGGATTAAAGATTCACATTGAATGATACGTACCACATCATGAACGTCAGGGTGAATATCAAATCGAATCCAAGATTGAGTATCTTTATTAAATGGCGTCAAATTATCAACATGAAGCGAAGAGGTTTTTGCCCCCGTATCAACTCGAATATGTAAATTTTTAATTTTTAAATCGGGTAAATCACATATTTCTAGATTACCGACGATTAGTTTATTTATTGTTAGCATTACTCTCCGTATCTTCCCCAAAAATATAATTTAAAAACAGACTTATTCTTACTATCACATCATACATTATTGCATCCAAGGTGCGTATTCATTGATACTCAGCCTATTTTTCTGGATACAACTCATCCTGCATGATATCAATATTCTCCATGATTTCTTCATCCTCTTCAGAAAAATAGGCAATATGAAACATAGCTTCCCCTTCCTGAACCAAGGGAATATTTTGTTTGCCTATAATAATACCCGACCTGTTCGCGCAAATATCGCCAAACACCTCTCCAAAAGGACTGCCAATAGTCGCGAGTGGATCACCTTTTTGCACTTGATCACCAAGATTTTTTATATGATTAACAATACCACTGGCAGAGGCTCTTACCCACGTGCTGTTATTAGCCACAAAAGGCTTAATCGCCGCTTTGCTATTTCCTTTTCGTGCTTTTTTGCTTAAGACCATGCCTAAATGAGTGAGTATGTTATGTATACCACGCACTCCGGCACGAATAGACAACTCATCAAAGCGTAACGCCTGCCCTGCTTCATACAATAATATTTTTGTACCCAATTCTACCGCTGCCTGCCGTAAAGAACCATCCCGGAAATTAGCATTAAGCAATACCGGTACGCCGAATGCCTCTGCCAGTTCTAGTGTTTCTGCATCTTCTAGATCCGCTCTAATTTGTGGAAGATTTGAGCGATGAATCGCCCCTGTATGTAAATCTACGCCATAATCACAGTGCTTCACAATTTCGCTTAGGAATTTATCTGCCACAATACCGGCTAAGGAGCCTTTCGAAGAACCAGGAAAACAACGATTAAGGTCACGCCTATCGGGCATATAACGACTTTGATTAAGCACCCCATAAACATTCACCATAGGGACTAAAATGAGTGTGCCATATTTAATGCGCAACGTCTTTTGCTTGATTAAACGACGAATTATTTCAATACCATTGAGCTCATCACCGTGCACCGCGGCTGATACAAAAAGCACTGGCCCTGGTTTTTTCCCTCGAATCACATGGATAGGCATACAAATATCAGTATCGGTATACAGCCTAACAACGGGCAGTTCAATCTGGCGCGTTTCACCTAAGGCTATATCATAGCCACCAATAGAAAGTATGGACATAGTCAATTAACCCTTACCTCGTGTTTTGTTTAGTGTGTTATTCACATTTTTCTCAATGAACTCAAACACCATACCTGCTACGTCTTTTTTCGTTGCTTTTTCAATACCTTCAAGCCCTGGGGATGAATTAACTTCCATTACCATTGGGCCATTATGCGATTGCAGTAAATCCACGCCACAGACATTAAGCCCCATCACTTTGGCGGCATTAACCGCTGTGGATCGCTCTTCTTTGGTTAATTTAATTAACTGTGCTGAACCTCCGCGATGCAAGTTAGATCTAAATTCACCCTCAGCACCTTGGCGTTTTATCGCAGCGACTACTTTGCCACCCACCACAAAACAACGAATATCAGCACCACCGGCTTCTTTAACAAACTCTTGCACCAAAATATTGGCTTTTAACCCCATAAAGGCTTCAATTATACTTTCGGCCACTTTTGCTGTTTCCGCTAAGACCACACCTATGCCTTGTGTACCTTCAAGTAACTTGATGACTACCGGTGCCCCGCCTACATTCTTAATTAAATCTTTAGCGTTATCCGCCTTATTAGCAAAGCCTGTACGTGGCAGACCAATGCCTTTGCGTGATAATAGTTGTAACGATCTCAACTTATCTCTAGAGCGACTGATAGCTACCGACTCATTCACGTTGAAAGTACCCATCACTTCAAATTGCCGCGCTACCGCCGTGCCGTAAAAGGTAACTGATGCCCCAATACGCGGAATGATGGCGTCGTATTTTGGTAACTCTTCGCCGTGGTACCTAACCGTAGGGCGGCTTTTGGTAATATCCATATAGCAATGCAAGGTATCAATAACGTCTACTTGATGGCCGCGAGCCTCCCCCGCTTCTTTAAGACGACGGGTAGAATACAGCTTTGGATTTCTTGATAAGATGGCAATTTTCATAGTCTATTCTCACTATCTTTAGATGAATGATTACACGCTGCAATCATTCTTGAGGAGTCTAGACAACATTTTACGAACAATAAAATGATAAATATCGATTGGTTTGATCATTTTTTTTGATTACACTAAGTCCTTTACCACTGTCCTATAATTAAACAATACTTTTTAGTTGTAAATTCGAGGCTACTGCACTGTGAAGATTGAATTGCTAAAAACGTTTTTAGAGGTAAGCCAAACACTACACTTTAGAATTGCCGCTGAAAATTTATTTGTAACACAATCCGCGGTCAGTGCGCGCATAAAGTTACTAGAGGACGATTTAGGTGTATTACTGTTTGACCGTAGTCAAAAGCAATTAAAGATCACGCCAGAAGGTAATCGGTTGGTTAAGCATGCCAAAGAATTGATTTTTATGTGGCAAAAAGCCAAGCAAGAAGTGTCGTTAGTAGAAGAAAAATATAGCGTGCTATCTATTGGTAGCATGATGTCAATATGGGATATAGCCCTTCAAGAATGGCTAAATAAAATCACCCGTAATATTGAAGAAGTCAGCTTTTTTACGCAAACCTATAATCAAACCGAGCTAAAGAAGAGCCTGTTAAATGGTGTCACCGACATAGCCTTTACCTTTGATTCCATTATGGTTGATGGCTTAATTACTGAAAAGGTAACCTCAGTGCCCTTGCATTTGGTGACATCTGATCCTAACTTAGCGGAAGATTATCAAAGTATTACTGATTTTATTATGGTGGATTATGGCGAATCAATAAACTTACAATACGTAAGAGAATATCCCGGTTCGCCTCCAGCCAGACATTTAATTAGCCAGCCAAGAGTCGCTTTAGATTACATTCTATCCAATGGAGGCTGTGCTTATTTACCACGACAGTTGGTCATGCAGCACATTAGTGAAGACAAGTTATTTTTAGTGGAAGAAGCGCCTATTTTCAATCGTGAAATTTTTGCGTTATATTTAGAAAAAAGTCACAAGGAAGGTCTTATTACTAAAGCGTTACATTACTTTCCTGAAATTATATTTTCATAAACCCTATTTTCCGCAATATACCCGTAGCGCCCTATTGATAGACGAACACTGAATACATGCTTTTATTTTTTGCTCTCACTACACGTGCAAAAAATATAATATCCAAGGGCTACTAGCGCCAAACACCAAACGATAGCCGCGCCAGCGGGTAAATCTAGTAAAGCAGACATCACTAAGCCGCTGCCATAACCGACGGTTCCCAACACAAAACTTTTTACCCGTGGATGCTGCTGATACAGCGTGACTAGATTGGGAATAATAAGGCTAGCAAAGACTAAATAAACGCCAACCACTTGGGTCGATAAGGTAATCGTTATGGCGAACAAGGGATAGAATAACCATGCCCCCATGCGCTCACGCAAGCCATACCAAATGATCAGTATTGTGGCATACGCGAGGGCTAGCGGTAATAGGCTTTTCGGTTCAAGCCATAAAATTTGCCCCACTAAGATTTCTTTTAGTCGTTCTCCTCCATGAGGATCTGCCGCTAATAATAAAATGCTTCCCGTGGCCGCGAGTATGAATAGTATGCCGATGATGGCTTCTTGCACTTTTATTTCGAGCTTACGCAAGCGATACAATCCCATCGAGCCAGCGATAGCCGTCCCAACAGCCACTAATGTCTGCGAAACATGAGCATCATCTCCCAGCCAAATAATATTGGCTACCACAACGCCGAGCGCAGCCATTTGGGCAATAGCCAAATCTAGAAAAATAATGCCTCGCTGCAACACTTCTCTCCCCAGTGGTACATGGGTTGTCAAAATAATCAGGCCCGCCAATAATGCGGGCCATAGTATTTCTGCTTGTATCAGTAGCTGCTCCATCATCGCCGCCTCTATTGGACGCTAATCAGCGTTGACAGCACTTCATTGTAGAGCGCGTCAAGGTTGCTAGCCTGCTCACTCCCACCCACGGTAAAGGGCAGACGCAACACAGGTACATTGGCTTTTTTACTGAGCCATTGTGCGCCTTTATCATCCTGATAGTTTGCCATCAGAATGAAATCAGGTTTATTGGCTCTCACCGTACTCAATAACTTCGCCAAATGCGCGCTGGTGGGTGGAATACCCGGTTTTGGCTCCAGATCGCCGATCACGTCAACCTGCAACCATTGCAATAAATAGCTCCAGTTTTTGTGATAGACAATCACTTTTTTACCCCGTAATACGTCGGCCTGCTGTTCCCAGTGTGTAATAGAAGTTCGCCAATCCGCAACAAAACGGCTTAGCCGTTGCTGATAATGGGCCGCATTGGCGGGATCAATCACCTGTAAGCGCTTGCCTAAAGCCTCTGCAATAGTGATTAATCGATAGGGATCCCAGTGGACATGAGGATTGCCCGCTGCATGAACATCGCCTTGACTGCGATCCAGTTGGGTTGGTACTTCAATACGCTCTACCTGAGCAGCCGCCAGGAAAAATCCCGGCTCGTTTTCCTGAATAATAGCATTGCCCGACTGCCTTAATAATAAGGGTAGCCAACCCACCTCAAGGTCTGCACCCGTACATACCAGCAACTCTGCTTGCCGCGTTTTAGCGATTAGCGAAGGACGCGCTTCAATGTGATGGGGGTCCTGAAACGCGGTGGTGGCTGAATAAACCTGCACAAACTCTCCGCCGATGGCTTCAACGAGAGATTTCCACTCAGGCTCACAGGTAAATACATCGATCTGGGCAAATGCCGGTGGTGTTATTAACAGCAAACTCAAACTGACGGTCGCAAATAATTTCATAGTCATTTCCTGTTAAAATGCATGCGCAGGATGTGAACCTAAACTCATCGTATACTGTAGTGTGATCATGTCATTTTTTGCTTCATGGCCATTATCAAGCTGGCTGTACTGTAAACGAATACGGCTAAAGTGACTCGGCGAGTAATCCAGCATTACACTGGTTTTTTCTGGATCGCCCTCTGCGCCAAGACTAGACTCTTCGAGAAATTCGTCTCTATCAATGCCGAGGTCAGAAAAATTAGTGATTTGATTGCTTGCCTTTAAAAGGTCGTATCGAACGCCCAAACGCCAAGCGGGCATAAACTGATAAACACTTTGCACATAAAAACCTTTCTGTTCTCCAGCATA
>JBLHJR010000025.1:0-38806 GCA_047619205.1 Candidatus Endobugula sp.
CGCTTGCAGGCTAAGAAGGATAAAGAATATGCCCGAGCTGATGATATTCGCCAGCAATTAGACACCCTGGGTATTGTGCTAGAAGATTCTCGAGAAGGTACCGCATGGCGAAGGAAGTAGTGGAATCGCTGTGCGTTTTGTAAGACGTGAGATGTTTCTTGAAGTTGTTGTTTTTCTTTTTCTTTTAAAGCGTCTGCGTCTCACTTCTAGCGTATCACATATTATTTTTTAACCTTAGATAAAGACTTACATTTATTATGATTGATGCGAAATTGATGCAGAATACGTTTGAACGCATTCGTTCTAACCAAGCGTTTGAATTATTTGTTATCGGGATTATTATTTTTTCAGCGGTGATGATTGGTGCGAAGACCTATAAGATTTCAGCCTCGGTCACTAAAATAGTTGTGTTGTTAGATTGGTTTATCACACTGTTTTTTATGCTTGAAATCAGCATTCGTTTTTTAGGTGAAAAACATAAGAAGAATTTTTTCAAGCGTGCATGGAATATTTTTGATACTACTATTGTGCTTGTTAGCTTAGTGCCTATTGAAGATAGCGAGCTGGCTATTATTGGACGCCTAATTCGAATCTTTCGCGTATTACGTATGATATCCATTATTCCTGAATTACGTATGTTGTTAGATTCATTATTTAAAGCCTTGCCGCGCTTAGGTTACGTTGCTTTATTAATGTTTATTATTTTTTATATTTATGCAGCAATCGGTTCCACCTTCTTTAGTGAAATTAATCCTGTTTTGTGGGGGGATATCGCTCGAAGTTTGCTGACTCTGTTTAGAGTAATGACCTTTGAGGATTGGACTGATGTCATGTACGAGACTATGGACGTTTATGGTTATAGCTGGATATTTTATCTAACGTTTATTTTCTTTACTGCCTTTGCCTTTTTAAATATGATAATTGGCATTGTGGTCAATGTACTTGAGGAAGAACACAAGGAGCAAAGTCGTCGTGATGGCGAGCCAACGTTAGAAGAAATCTATGCAGAATTAAAAGAAATCAAGAAGATGTTAGCCGCTTCGCGGCTTGTGAGAAGTGAGACGTGAGAAGCTAGACGCTTTTAAAAAAACCCAAGCATAGCTTATGCTTGGGTTTTTCTCTTAATACTAATAATGTTGAACTGTATCTTTTAAAAGCGTCTCGCATCTTACGTCTAACACCTAGTATCATAAGCGCATAAAAGCTTAGGAATAAACACTAATGACAAAAGCAGCCTCCACTCATTACCTTTCCCGTTCAGCCTTAGCTGAAAAGCTAGCGGTGTCGCTTAAAGAGCTCACACAACTGTTGATTGAATCGGGCTGGTTGATACACAACGATAATGCGGAAAAAGGTAAAGAGTGGAAGCTAAGCGCTAAGGGTGAATTCGAAGGTGGTATTTATCGTGAAAGTAAAAAGTTCGGTACTTATATCGTATGGCCTGAATCCGTTATTGCTCACCCAGCGATTACTGGTATTAAAGACAGCTTAGTAAGCGCTACCAGTATTGGCAAGTATTACACACTATCAGCAAAAATGATTAATCGACTATTGGCAGAAATGGGTTGGTTATCTCACTATGCTAAAGGTTGGAAAGTAACTGAGCTTGGGGCGTTAAACGGAGGTGTCCAAGCGAGTAATAAAGCTACAGGAGTGCCTTATGTTTCATGGCAGCGCTCTTTGTTGACCCAGCCTTCATTTGAGAAGCAAGTGAAAAGTTATCAAGGACTAGAGCTTGAGTCCGCATTAATTGACGGGAAGTCTCATTTTTTATCATTAGATGGTCGATATATAGCATCAATTGCTGAAGTGGTTATTGCCAATTATTTATATATAGCAGGTCTAGCTTACGCCTATAGGCGTACTATTACGTTATCAATTGATGATTTCATATTATCTGACTTTTACTTGCCCAAGGTGAATGTCCACATTCATTTTCAGGTGGTAGATATCCCTCCAAGTGAATTAAGTCAGCAACTAGCAAGACAAATCTCATCTAAAAAATACCATCTTAATATCATAGAACTAAGTCTTGCCGATACCAGTCACCTGGATCAGGTGCTAGCAAAAGCTTTGCTAGAATTAGGTGTCAGTGAAGAATAGTCATAAAGGGTCTGCTATGAAAATTACATTTATTGGCTTGGGTGTTATGGGTTACCCCATGGCAGGATATTTACAGCAAGCAGGGCATAGCGTTTGTGTTTACAACCGAACCACGACAAAAGCCAAAAAATGGGTGGCAGAGTATGGGGGTAGCTATGCTGAAACGCCGGTATTAGCGGCAAAAGACGCGGATATAGTATTGCTGTGTGTCGGTAATGATAATGATGTTCGAGAAATACTCGTGGGTGAGCAGGGGATAGTTAATAGCTTAAATAGCGGTACGATTATCGTTGATCACACGACTACCTCTGCTATTTTAGCTAAGGAAATGTCGAAGCTTACCGCAGTAAAAAACATTCAGTTTTTAGATGCCCCAGTCTCAGGTGGTCAAGCGGGTGCGGAAAATGGCCAGCTAGCTATTATGGTAGGAGGTAATAAAGCAGCTTATGACATAGTAGCGCCAATCCTGAATAGCTACGCAAAATCACAGCTATATATGGGCGAGTCTGGGGCAGGGCAAAGTACCAAAATGGTGAATCAATTATTGATTGCAGGTGTTCTTCAGGGTATTTCTGAAGGCTTTGCTCTAGCACAAAAGTCAGGTTTAGCGCTTCCTCAAGTAATCGAAGCCATTAGTGCGGGTGCGGCGGGTAGTTGGCAATTATCTAATCGCGGTATTAATATTAGTAACGATAAATTTGATTATGGTTTTGCTGTTGCTTGGATGCGCAAAGATTTAGGTTTTTGTTTAAATGCGGCAAGTGCATACGGTATTAACTTACCTAATGCCGAAAGGGTCGATCAGTGCTACGCCAAATTACAAAAGCAGGGACACAATCGCTCGGATACATCGGTATTGGTAAAGCAGTTTGAGCCGTAAAGGGTATCTCTAAAACGCACTTTTTGCGATTCCTGCGTCGCCTCCGTGCTCCCTGTGTCAAAGGCAGCTGGGTCATTTATGCTTTATACACTGTGGTTCTGTGCGCGCTGCGTTCATGCACTCACGAAAAATTTCTGCTTTTAGAGGTGTCCTAAAGTAAGTCTAATGGTGCAAGCTTAATTAGCCGTTGGATTGACTGTAGTTGTCTAAGGTACTGAACTTAGGTTCAACTATCGCGTTAATTTACACGATGATTGAGCGGATGCTTTTTAATAGGCATCAGCTGTAATTATTTGATCAATGGCTGCTATGAGTTCTTCATCGGTAAAAGGCTTACATAAAAAGCCTCTGGCACCACTTTCAATTGCTTCTAAGCCAGTTGTCACATCCGAAAGTGCGGAGACGACAAGAATTTTAATTTCCGAGTCCATCTTATTGATATGCTTGATGCACTGTAGTCCATCCATGCCTGGCATGGTCAGATCCATAGTAATTAAGTCTGGTTTAAGGTGATTGGCTTTTTCCAACGCATCCCGTCCATTACGTGCAGTAGCCACTATTTCTATCGATTTGTTTTTTTTATATGCGCGCTCTATTCTAGAGCGAATAATATTTGAATCGTCAACAATCATTAACTTCATAAAATAAATTTCTCTACTGGTATGATCGCCATGGCTATATCGAAGAAGGCGGTAGGTGGATGGAAAATTGGCAGTAATGATTAACGCTTTGTTTTACTTTTAAATTGCCCCCGATTCTTTTTATGGTATGACGTATTGCTCCTAGTCCCACACCCCGACCTGCATTGATGTCAATGTCGTGAGTAGAAAAGCCGGGTAACAGTATGCGCTTATAAATTTCTTTCCGTGGCCAATTTCTTACCTCGTCTTGTGTTGCCATACCTTTCGCAACTAACTGCTGAGCAACCTTGTCTAAATCAATGCCTTTTCCATCATCACGTACAATGACTTCTAAGGCTCCACTTGAGAGCTCGACAGCTCTAATGTCAATCCTGCCTACGCTGGGTTTGGACATTCTTTCTCGTTCGTCAGGTAGTTCGATACCATGCACTAAGCTATTGTTGATCAGATGTATAAAGATGGAATTCAAATAAGTTTTAAGCTCTTCATTTAGCGTTATTTCCGATAAGCCACAGATGACCAACTCTGCTTTTTTATCATACTGACTGGCGACTTCTTTGGTTAAGTTTTTTAAGTGGCTCCAATCAGCATTGCTTTTTTGATTAGCTTGTTGGCCTATATTCTTTCTATCGACACCGTATATTTTTTTAGCTAGCTGGGAGATGCTATCCATGTAGGACATTAGCTTCTTAAGTTTTACCGCTAGAGGAAGGAAGTTTATCCCGTCAATTTCATTAATGTTTTTTAATTTTTCTAGAGCTGTCTCAAAATTATGTGCATTTTCAGCAATAACTTTTAGGTTAATGGCCGACGCCTCACCTTTGATAGTGTGAATTCTTATGAATATCGCGTTAATCTTCTTGTAAAAATCGTCTTCCCCTTCAATTTGATTTTTAAGTATAGTATTTATTTGACTGAGTAGTGAGGTGCCATTATTCAGAAACAATTGTAGTGTAGAAGGGTTGATGTTCATTAATGA
Organism: Candidatus Endobugula sp.; assembly: GCA_047619205.1. GTDB lineage: Bacteria > Pseudomonadota > Gammaproteobacteria > Pseudomonadales > Cellvibrionaceae > Endobugula. Next base: position 4,604 of record JBLHJR010000025.1, read on the forward strand.
TATGAGGGTTTTAACTTGTTCCTCATTCTTTGTTTCTGTTACTTCTAGTTTTTTCTGCAGTAATATTTTGTCAGTAATGTCTTTAGAGGATACTAATATATCGCTAATAACACCTTTTTTAATGACACGGTAGAAGTTAAAGTTTAAGTATTTTTCTTCAATTGTTCCACTGGCATTGGTTATTTTTGCGCGTAACTCCTTTAAAGGGTTCAAGTCCATCATTAGACTGGCGACTACTTTAGGATTGAAAAGTGAGTTGACAAAAGAATTGATGTTCTTAATATCTTTTTCTGAGACGATATCACCCAAAACATCGAGAATATTTCTTCCTGCAATATCCTGCGTACCTAATATATTTTCTAGCTCGCTAGAATATTCACTGCCTATATTCTTATCTTTGTGAATAAGAAATAAGCCTTCTTGGATAGTGCTTAATATGCCTTTTGATTCTTCTCTAGCACTATCTAGATCTGAGTCCGAACGTCTTAATTGACGAACAATAAAAAATAGGATGAGCGCTAGGCTAAAGCCCGTAATAGCAATGCCAATGATTTGTACTAGACCCAGAAAGTCGGAACGTTTATCACTCTCTTGTTGAAGTTGCAGGGCAAATCGATCGGCTTTGACGTTTAGGTTTAGACGGTTAAGTCCGCTAATAGCACCTTGTTTATGCAGTACGGAACCATAAAATTGATAACGGTCAAATTTTTTCTTTTGACTAGATTTTCTGCCTTTAAATTCTAACGCCGGTAAAACTCGTCGCTTATATTCATTCCACAAAGGCCAAATCGCTTCCATTTGTGTTTGTAAGTTTTCGTTCAAAGTGTCTACATTAACCACATCTAATTCATTGAATGTACCGATGCTGACAACAGGAAGTTCGCCACCATTCTTAAAGGCTATCATCCTGCGATCAATCAAATTAACCACTTCTTGTAGGCGTTTCTGGGTGAAGCTAGAGGCTTGGCCCACATTATATTGACTGTTTATGATATATAAACCACTAACAATTTCGTTTAGTAGCGAAGTTTGTTCAAAAGCGGTATTAATGACTTTGGTATCTTTTTCCAGTTGATTTGATACATATAAACTTAAGAACATGATTGATATCACTAACAGAGAGAAGAGTGATAATGAAAGAATAAGTGAGCGGTATTTTGTATAGCCACCCAATTGATTTGTAACGGATTCTATTTTTCTCATAGTGACCACATCTAGGTTAATTCTACTTTGTATAGATAAGTACGATCAATAGCATATTGATGCATGAACAAAATTAAAATGGACTAGAATAGAGAATGCCACCTTCATTCCATTGTGCATTCAGTCCTCGAGCAATACCTAATTTCGATTGTGAGCCAATCGTGCGCTCAAAAACTTCGCCATAGTTACCTATTTTATTAATAATATTGTATGACCATGCATTATCTAAATCTAAGCTCTTGCCTATATCCCCTTTAAGCCCTAAAAGACGCGCGACGGAGCTGGAGTTATTATCTGATTCTTTTAGTGATGATATATTATTTGAATTCATGTTGAGGAACTCTGCTTCAATCATTGCCGTTAATGTCCAGCGAACAATAGAAAACCATTGGTGATCCCCTTCTTTTACCGCAGGGCCTAAAGGTTCTTTAGATATTATTTCTGGTAAGATGAGGAAATCGTCAGGATTATTTAATGAGATACGTTGAGAATATAGTTGCGATTGGTCTGAAGAGCTGGCGTTGCAAGAGCCGTTATTAATGTTTTCTAGGACTTCTTTGGCCGACCTATATTTAAGTACAGTGACCTTGTCGCTTAAGTCGTTAAGCGCGAGGAAGTCGTTTAGGTTTCTTAGGCTGCTAGTGCCATCGGTCATGCAAAAAGTTGACCCTTGTAATTTATAGGCGCTATTCGTATTTCGGTCTTTATGAATTAAAAATCCCTGCCCGTCATAGTAATTAATGCCGGGGAAAACAATACCAAGTGAAGTGTCTCTTAAAGCTGTCATGGTTGAGTTGCGATAGAGTACATCAATTTTATTATATTTAAGTGCTGAAAAACGTTCTTTTCCTGATAGAGGGATATACTCAATTTTATCTGCACTATTGAAAATAGCCACAGATAATGCGCGACAAAATTCCACGTCAAAGCCTTCCCATTGACCTATTCTATTTTTAATTGAAAATCCTAACAGGCCAATATTGACTCCACAGCGAAGGTAGCCGCGGGCTTTAATGTTGTCTAGAGTGTCACTGTTAGCGGAGCCAGTCGATATATGTCCTACGCTAAAAAATAATGCCAATATAATGGCTACGATTTTCATTTTTATACCTCGTTGAATAAGATCTGATTATTAGTATATTTATTTAAAATAAAGTACCACTTTACATTTTATTTTTCTAGAAAAAATAGTTTTTTTCGTAATGAATCCTGAAAGGCTATTCTCTTAGTTATGCAATTTACAGGGTATAACTTTAGTTATATGCTTTAGCGTTAGATAGCTGTTAGGTCAAAGGCAATATCAATTTTTTTAAAAAAGTGTAAAATAGATACGCTTGTTTTACAGCATATAAAATCATAGGCGTTAGAATATTTATGCATGAAGAATTGTTAGAGGTTTTTATAACGGGTGCGTTAAGGTATTTCAGGCATACTTCTGATACGGAGGTTAAGGTAGGGACACCCTACATCGTCAATAATAGTGAGCCAGTAGTATTTGATTATGTAGGCTTGATTGATGTCACCGGCTCTATACAGGGCTGCGTGTATTTTTCCGCGACCACTGATTTACTTAAAAGTTTATTGCTAAGTATGGGTGAGGATAATACGGGGGAAGAGAATATTATTGATGTGGTTGGTGAGGTCGCGAATACGATTTCTGGTAATGCTCGAGGTAAGCTAGGCAGTGATTTTATCATCTCTGTACCAACCGTTTTACAGGGTGCGCCTAAAAGTATTAATTTCCCTCTAGAGGCTAATGCCTATGTAATCCCTGTTTTTTGGCAAGGCTATACAGCCGCAGTAGTGATTTGTTTCGAAAAAGAAGAGGGCACTATTTAGTACTAAGTGAGCACATAGATTAATTGAGCACTCCTCTGCTCAGCCAGACATCAATCTCTTCTCAAGTGATCCTTAACCGCGATAGGGTTCGGCAAGTTAAACACCACGATATAACTCGATATTAAAAATGTCATTATGGCAGTGGCTTGGATAAGGGTTGAAGCCTTCTCGCTGATGAGTGAACCATTATAAGCCACCAGCGCTATCAATAAAGAAAACTCACTAATTTGACCCAGACGAAAGCCGATATCCCACGCCAAGCCGGGCTTCTCACTTTGTCTGCCCAATAATAAGCGAAATGCAGCGGGTTTTAGCAATAACATAATCCCACCCAAAATGGCCGCTGCAATAATAATGTCGGGGAGTAATAACAAATTAAAGCTTGCACCTAAAGAAAAGAAAAACAGTATTAAGAAAAAATCCCTTAAGGGTTTTAGGTTAATCGCAATATATTGTGAAATAGGGCTGGTGGCTAAACTAATGCCGGCAATAAAGGCACCAATCTCTGCAGATAGACCTAAGGCCTCTGACAGCTCTGCCATACCTAAGCACCAGCCTAATGCTAATAGGAAAATATATTCGTGAAAGCGGTCGAATTTTTGAATTAAGTATTGCAGCACATAGCGTACAAATAGCCACGCAAATAAAGCCACAAGTGGCAACGAAGCCACGGTCATACCCAATTGGGTAAAGTTAACCCCGCCCAAGTCACCACTTAACAACACCATTAGGCAGAGAATGGCTAAAAAATCTTGTAGTAACAATAAACCAATGAGCAGCTCACCACTGTGCTTGTGGTGAAGCGCTGTAGTGGGCAATAACTTAATGCCAATGATCGTACTAGAGAACATCATCGCCATGCCAATGACCATGCATTCGGTCGGCGTGTAATTAAATAGTACTCCTACACCATAGCCACAAGTAGCAAATAAAGCGGAGCTAATCAGCGCAACAGGCGTGACTTGCTTAATCACCGAGACCAAAGCCTTGGGCTGCATATCTAAGCCCAAGAGAAATAATAAAAATATAATGCCGATGCGTGAGATTTCACTAATCAAATCAACATTCGTCATTAATTTAAAGCCATAGGGGCCAAATAGGGCACCCAACACGATATAAGCGACTAATAATGGCTGGCGGGTGTAGAGTGCGATAGTCGCTATAACAGCGGCACCGCTAAAGATAAGGAAGAACGATTGAAAGAGACTACTTTCCATACAGCACGTATTTTATGTTATTGGATTTATGTAAATGAGGTTAATGCACCTATAGTGTAACAGTTAGCAGCATTGTGTTCATAGCTTAATTAAAGCACCTTAATTAAGGTGCTAGGGCATAAGAAGTGCTTTAAATAACTCAAGCGTATTGAACCTAAAAGCGTTCGGAGCACATTAACTAATTGCTGATAAAATCTTCAGGCCAGCGATTAGTAATAGAGTAGAATTATGCACGACGGCGAAAAAGCGGCGTGTGTTGGTCAGCACTGGTCTGGTAAGCTTCTGAAAAATCACCTAATGAAGCTAGCGCCGCTTCTAAGTCAATACTTTCATCGAGATCAAAAGCGGTAAAACCACAGCGTTTCAGATAACACAATTGATCGCGAATAACCGCACCCGTAGCACGTATTTCACCGGTATAAGCATAACGGTCACGCAATAAACGCGCGACAGAAAAGCCTCGACCATCCACGAACACAGGGAAATCGATAGCGATAACCGTCAATTGATTTAGCTCATCGGCTAACGCACTAACGCACTGATCGTTTTGCAACCATAAGCCGATAGATTGCGAGCTTATGCGAGCACTAAGCGCTTCTTTATGCTCTTGCCAAAGCTCCAGTGATACTAGTAGATTGCTAGCAATTGATAGCTCTTCAGCAGTAGTCACTAGCTTCCAGTTGTTCTCAATGATTTTGCCATCTTTAATCATCCGATTATTTGGCATAAACACGCTCCTTAAAAGTAGCAAGACCGACGCGGCTGTAGGTATCGACAAATAACTCATCACCTAGGCGATTTTCAACAAAGACATCCAAAATGGTAGCGATGACATCAGGGATATCGGCTTGACCAAAAGCGGGACCAAGTACTTTACCTAGCATGGCATTTTCATTTGATCTGCCACCCAGTTGAATTTGATAAAATTCTTCGCCTTTTTTATCCACACCTAGTATACCAATATGGCCGACATGGTGATGACCGCAGGCATTCATACAGCCTGAAATATTGAGGTCAATATCACCGAGATCATAGACGTAATCCATATCGTCAAAGCGGCGTTGAATAGCTTCGGCAATAGGAATAGATTTCGCATTAGCTAGAGAACAAAAATCTCCACCGGGGCAACAAATCATATCGGTTAAGGTGCCGATATTAGGCGTTGCAAAGCCAGCGGTTTTTACCGCTTGCCATAATGCAAATAAATCCGATTTTTTGACGTCGGCTAACACCATATTTTGGTCGTGAGTGGTACGCGCTTCACCAAAGCTATAGTGGTCTGCAAGGTCGGCTATTTTATCTAGCTGACGCTCGGTAACATCTCCCGGAGCAACACCAGTAGGCTTAAGCGATAACACTACAGCGGTATAGCCTGGGGTTTTATGAGTAAACAAGTTGCGTGTGAGCCATTTTTGAAAGGCGACACTGTCGCTCGCCTGTTGCTCTACATTTGCTTGTACTAACTGGTCGTCAATAGTTTCGTAAGCGGGCGAGGTAAAAAAGCCTTTACAGCGCTCGATTTCTTCTTCATTGAGTGTGGCTTCACTATCTTTTAAATGTGCCCATTCTGCTTCTACTTTTTCGCTGAAAGCTTCAATACCCATCGCGCGCACTAAGATTTTGATACGTGCTTTGTATTTGTTATCTCGGCGACCCAATAGGTTATAGACGCGTAAAATAGCATCAAGGTAGGTTAATAAGTCTTTTTCCGGTAAAAATTCACGCACTAACGAGCCGATAATCGGGGTGCGACCTAGGCCGCCTCCGACTAGCACGCGAAAGCCAATTTCTCCCTGCGCATTTTTCATCACCCGCAAGCCGATATCATGAACTTGTACCGCGGCACGATCATGGTCTGAACCGGTAACGGCTATCTTAAATTTACGCGGTAAAAAAGCAAATTCAGGATGAAAGCTGGACCATTGACGAATAATCTCACAGTAAGGACGGGGATCTATCTCTTCATCTGCGGCAATACCCGCAAACTGGTCGGAGGTGGTATTACGAATACAATTACCACTTGATTGCGTGGCATGCATTTCGACTTCGGCTAACTCCGCCAAAATGTTGGGCACTTCGGCTAAATCAGGCCAGTTAAGCTGGAAATTCTGGCGAGTACTGACATGGGCATAACCTTTGTCGTAATCACGAGTAATGCGGGCCAAACGACGTAACTGGGTGCTATTAATCATCCCATAGGGCACATTGATGCGTAACATTGGCGCTAAACGTTGAACGTATAAGCCATTTTGTAGGCGTAGAGGTAAGAATTCGCCCTCTTTTAAATCACCTGCAAGGTAACGTTCGGTTTGCCCACGAAATTGAGCGATCCGTTCTGTAATAATTTGGTGGTCGTATTGGTCGTATTGATACATAACTGCCTAGTGCTTTCTGTGATGGAAATGTTGGTATATAAAGCGCGCAGAATACAGGAAAACACGCCTATCTGCGAGGCTTGGACAGATTGTTTAGAACAAAGCATATAACGGCAAAGAATAAGCTAAAAGCGTCTAGATTAATATTGCGAAGCGGGCAAGTGTACGCTTAAGCCATCTAAAGCCTCAGTGACCTTAATTTGGCAGCTTAAGCGGCTATTTGGCTTTGGTTCTGGGGCTCCGGCGACCATTTCAAATTCAGTGCCTTCGGCAAGGCCGGTTTTTTCAATCCAATTATCATCCACATAACAGTGGCAAGTGGCGCAAGATTGGTGACCTCCACATTCTCCAAGAATGCCATCAATACCATTATCTATAGCCCCTTGCATAACACTAGTGCCAATGGGCACATCTGCTTCAAACTGCTGACCATGATGGTCTGTATAAAAAATCAGCGGCATACATAACTTTCCTTAGATTAGAGAGCCCTTAAGTTAGAGGGCACATGATTAAAGGTTACTTAAGCAAAGATTCCTTAAGCAAAGATTCCTTAAGCAAAGGTTCCTTAAGCGATACATTGATAACAGGGCTTATAATCACCGCTTAACTTCATGCGCCCTTGTTCGACGAAAGAGAGTAGGAGCTTATCCAGCGCAGCGATTAATTCTGCGTCGCCTTTTAATAAGTAAGGGCCGTGTTTTTGAATACGTTCTATACCATCAGCTTTTACATTGCCGGCGACAATACCGGAAAATGCACATCTTAATTCTGCGGCCAACTGAGAAGTCGATTGTTGTCGATGGAGCTTTAATTCGAGCATGTTTTCATGGCTGGGTTCGAATGGCTGTTGTAATTCTTCCGGTATAACTAAGGACCAATTATAGGCATACGACTCACTATGTTTACGGCGATATCGATGAACGTTCTCAATGCCTTGCTCAACCCTCTGCGCCACTGAATGGGGTTTGTCAATAATGATTTCATAATACTGGGCGGCTTCATCGCCTAGGGTAAAGCGAATAAATTTATCCAAACTTTCAAAATAACCCGCACTCTTTTCGGAGGCTGCAAAAATTAAAGGAAACTTGAAGGCTTGATTCGACGGGTGCATTAGTAAGCCTAAAATATACAAGACTTCTTCTGCGGTACCCGCGCCGCCAGGAAAGACAATAATAGCATGAGACAGCCTGACGAATGCTTCTAGACGTTTTTCAATATCGGGGAGAATCACTAATTCACTGACAATAGGGTTCGGCGACTCAGCTGCAATAATGCCAGGTTCGGTAATCCCAATATAACGACCATTCTTAATCTGCTGCTTGCCATGACCAACAACGGCACCTTTCATTGGCCCCTTCATAGCACCAACACCACAGCCTGTGGCGATACTGAGTTTGCGCAAGCCTAATTCATAACCGACTTTTTTAGTGTAATCATACTCGTGCCGAGGGATAGAGTGTCCACCCCAACAAACGACTAACTGCGGACGGATATTCGCCCTAACGACACCTGCATTACGCAGAATACGAAAGACAGAATCGGTAATGCCTTCGCTAGTCGCAAAATCAAAGCGTCCGCCTTGGGCTATTTTGTGATGGGTATAAACCACGTCGCGCAAAACAGAAAAAAGATGTTCGCGAATCCCGTAAATAATTTTCCCATCGACAAAAGCCGAGGCTGGGGCGTTAATGACTTCTATTTTAAGACCACGTGATTCAGGAATAACGCTAACACTAAAATCACTATAATTTTTTGCTACAATAGCGGCATCATCTTCATCACTATCGGTATTTAATATCGCCAAAGCACAACGCCGAAATAATTCGTATGTATGGCTTTCGGAGTTCATTACCCCGTCAACTTCCCGATGCGATAATAAATTTAAACTCCGAGTAGGGCGGATATAGGCATGCGCTATTTTTCTTACTTTAACGTCTTTATCTTGCATGTTGACTAACCTTTTTTGGACCGTCACCGCGTTTAGTAATAATTGGGATGACTTGATCAGAGACTGCCTAAGTATAGGGCATCATTTTATGGTCGTTTCTAGGTTTATAGATCGCCGTTATGATATACCTGTTGTACATCGTCTAGGTCGTTTAACATATCCATGAATTTTTCAAACATCTCTACATCATCGCCCTCAACAGGCGTGATATTTTGTGGAATGAATTGGATCTCATCGACGTCAAATTCAATGTTTGCGAACGCCTCGACCAATGCTTGTTTAGCTTTAAAGTACTCTGTGTGAGGGGCAAACACCGTGATTTTGCCATCTTCACTTTCGATATCAGTCACATCGACATCCTCGTTCATCAAGGCTTCTAGCGCTGCATCTTCGTCATCACCCGTGAACACTAAAATGGCACAATGATCAAACATGTGGCTAACACTGCCTTGAGTGCCTATTTTGCATTTGGTTTTAGTAAAACAGATGCGCACATCACCAAAAGTGCGGTTGGGGTTATCGGTTAAACAATCGACAATCACCATTGTGCTGCCAGGGCCATAGCCTTCATAACGTGCAGTGGCAAAGTCTTCACCACCGCCACCTTTGGCTTTTTCTAGGGCTTTTTGAATAACATGACTAGGCACTTGGTCTTTTTTTGCACGATCTATCATGCTGCGTAAGGCAAGATTACCGTCGGGGTCGACACCGCCAGATTTTGCACAGACGTAAATTTCACGACCATATTTACTGTAAACCTTGGCTTTAGCATCCGAGGTTTTGGCCATTGATTCTTTGCGGTTCTGGTAGGCTCTGCCCATTATTATTTTTCCAATTGCATAAAAATACCAATTTTACCGCTATCTGTTGACGTGTGGAACCTTTATCTGATTATTTTAGTCGTGTGGTGTGGTGAACAACACGTAATGCGTTAGATGCTAAACCTAAAGAGTGTGTCAGCTTTTCATCTTTCAGCATCTCACGATTTACTATCTTTCACCTCTACACCTAGCTAAGCACATAAGCTAGACTATGAGCTGCAAGAAACGTGATGTTATTTGTTGATGTGGGGAACCTTTATCTTATTACTCGCTCTATTTATTCTTGAGGGTAGATTGATACTGTCGCCTTTAAAAGCGTCTCGTGTCTAACATCTAGCAAACTCACTACATAAGTTACAAAATTAAGAGAGCCTTACATGTCCTACGATTATGATTTATTTGTTATTGGTGCCGGTTCAGGTGGTGTTCGTGCTAGCCGAATTGCGGCAAGTTTAGGTGCCAAAGTCGCTGTTGCAGAAGATTTATATTTAGGCGGCACTTGCGTTAATGTGGGTTGTGTACCGAAAAAATTATTTGTTTATGGCTCTCAATTTGCCAAAGAGTTTACTGCGGCTAAAGGTTTTGGTTGGACGGTAGGGGAGGCCAATTTTGATTGGCCTACATTACGAGATAATAAAACCAAAGAAATCGAGCGCTTAAACAGTGTGTATGACTCTATGCTTAACAAAGCGGGTGTTGAGATCATTCATGGTCGCGGAACGCTAGTGGATGCTCATACGGTAGCCGTAGATGGTAAGCAGTATACCGCGGAACGTATTCTAGTCGCGGTAGGTGGGTGGCCATTAGTGCCTAATATTCCCGGTAAAGAACATATTATTAGCTCTAACGAAGTGTTCTATCTTGATGATTTTCCAAAGAAAGTTATTGTGGTGGGTGGCGGTTATATTGCGGTTGAGTTTGCGGGTATCTTCAACGGATTAGGCAGTGAAACCCATTTAGTTTACCGAGGAGAAAAGTTTCTACGCGGATTTGATGATGATATTCGTGACTTTACGGCAAATGAAATGACTAAAAAAGGTGTTAAGCTTAAATTGAATACCAATGTAGTCAGCATAGAAAAGCAGACCGATGATAGCTTAGTCGTGAGTTTAAGCGATGGTTCTAGCCTGACGGTAGATGCCATTATGTATGCTACAGGTCGTAAGCCAAAAACGGAAAATTTAGGTTTGGAAAATACCGCAGTTGAGCTCAGTGAGAAAGGCAGCATTAAGGTCAATGATGATTTCCAAACAGCAGAGCCTTCTATTTATGCAGTGGGTGATGTTATCGATCGCATGCAATTAACACCCGTGGCTTTGGCTGAAGGGATGGCGTTAGCGCGTAATCTTTATAGCGATAAAAAAGACCATCAAGTGGAATATAACTTTATCGCCACCGCAGTTTTTTGTCAGCCTAATATTGCTACTGTGGGTTATAGTGAAGCGCAAGCCAAAGAAAAGTTCGAGTCCGTAGCGGTTTATAAGTCGGACTTCAAGCATATGAAGCACACCCTTAGCGGTAGTGATGAACGCACCTTCATGAAATTATTAGTCGACCAAAAAACCGATAAAGTGATTGGTTGCCATATGGTCGGCTTGGATGCTGGTGAAATTATTCAAGGTATTGCTATCGCCATAAAAGCCGGAGCGACTAAAGCTGATTTTGATAGTACGATAGGTATTCACCCAACGGCAGCAGAAGAGTTTGTGACCATGCGAGAAGCTGATTATATTATCAGCTAAAAGACTAGGTAGCGTGAGTCATGCTCACGCTACCTAGGAGGCTGTCCGAGAATAGAAACCTACTGCGGAAAAGCGGATTTTGGCCAGATTTTCTCCTGATTTTCGTCGCTTAAAGGCGCCTACTGTGGGCAAATAGAACCACTATTCTCCTCAATTCATGAAAAATCTGACTCAAAACCGCTATCCCTCGCTACGGCCCCTATTCTCGGACAGCCTCCTAGTTACATCGTTGACATTATCCTGGGGAATGTCGTGAGCGCAAGAAGGGATTTAACCACGATGAAAAGTAACCAGTGAATTGAATCGGTGCTTCAAGTACGGTGAGACAAATACATTCACTATCCTTAGTAGCGGCGGGCCGGTGCTTATGTTTACCGTCGCGCATAATATAGTCGCCTTGGCGGAATAGGCCGCTCTCATCAGAAAATGCACCTTTTAAGACAGTAGTATATTCATTACCCATATGGGTATGTAGACCCGCTTTACCACCTGCTTTTATACGCACTAAAGACACCTGCGCACCATTTTCATCAGTACATAAATCGGCCTGACGAATAGAAAGAGACACTCGTTGCCAATTGAGCTGATCATAATCTGAATCAACAAATTGTTTGAGGCATTTTGGTATGTTTATTTTCGGTGCAGTGGTTTCTTGTTCGTCAATATCGATGTGCTGTTCTTTTGCGGCTGCTGTAAACGGTGTTTGATCTAATCGTGATAATACTTTTTCTTTTAAGTCATTACTAACCACCGCATTACTGTCAGTACTAGTAAAAATACAAGCGCCGAGTTGATTCAAACGTTGCACATTAGTTTGGCATTCTGCACACATCTCAATATGCGCAGCGATACAAAGCGCTTGACTGAGGGGTAAGCTGCCCGCGCAATAAGCGGTTAACTGTTCATTATCAGGGTGGTGGTTGACTAACATGATGGTTGTCTCACTAAGATCTTCATTTTTTTCAAGGCTAATCGGATTCTTGATTTTACTGTGCCCAGCGCTAAGCCTAATTCATGTGCGCTTTCTTGATGGGTTTTACCTTGCATGAACACTTTAGTTAACACTAGAGATTGGTCTATTGGAAGCTGTTTAAAGGCATGGGCAATATCTTTCTCTATTCGCTTTTGTTGTACATCTAAGAATGGGTCCGTTGATTCGTCGACGATGTCTTGCCAAAGGTATTCTGGGTCAATGTCTGTCGTATAACGACCATTACGCCTTAACATATCGATCCGGCTATTACGTGCAAGCGTATACACCCAAGTGCTCAGTGAGGCTTTTTCGCTATTATAAGTATGCGCCTTTTCCCAGACTTTAATCATCACTACCTGCGCGAGATCGTCAGCCATTAGTGCCGCGCCGGGTTCTCTAGCTAAGCTAAACGATCGAAGTAATGGTGCAAAATGATCAAACAAAAGGCTAAATGCGTTTTTATCACGATCTAGGGCCACTTTGTCCATTAGCTGTTTCAACTTGTTCTGTCGAGCAATTTGATCTTCTTGTGTCAAGGTACGACTCATATGTCAAGCTCTCTGGCACTTGCTGAGTGATTAGATATCTTCATGTTACTGCTATTATACGCAACGGCGCGCGTATATGGATCAGTTTATTTTTCAACGGTTTTAGATAAGTACATACTGATACGCACGTAATGTCACTATCAATGGCACTATTAACATCGTCATTCATTGATGCTAGCATTATTACTATTATGTGATCCAAACATAAAGCGCTCGCGTATCATCTGTAAATAACGTCGATATTACTAACACAAGGACTTTACATTGACCTCGCTCGTAGACAAATTAAAGCATTTTTACCAAGATCGGTCTTCAATCGACCTGTCTCGAATGGATGAAATATACGCAGATGATGTGGTCTTCAGAGATCCGTTACATCGTATTCAAGGACTTGCCAAGCTGCGCGATACCTTGGATGGTATGTATGAGCCCTTAACAGAGTGCCGGTTCGAATACCTCGATCAAGTCGTCGCAGAGGGCAGTGCTTATATTAAATGGAATATGCATTATCGTCATCCCAAGCTTGGGAATAAGTTGATTACTGTTAGGGGTGTAAGCCAACTACAATTTTCTGAATTGATTGATTATCACGAAGACATTTATGACATGGGGGAGCTTCTCTACGAGCATGTACCGTTAATGGGTAGCGTTATACAGTGGTTAAAAAATAGATTGCTTAATTAATTCCGCTCTTTAATGGATGAGTGTTTATAACAGTATGAGCATAAAGGTAGAGGAAAGATGTCAGACACAGTAGAAAAAATTAACGTTTGGGTAACCGGTGCGACTTCAGGCATTGGCTTAGCCTTAACCGAGCAGCTTAGTCGTGAGGGCTATAGAGTCTTTATTAGCGCCCGAGATGAAGCTAAGCTCAAGCAAATCGCCGATGATAATAGCGATGTGATTGCTATCCCTTTTGATATCACTGACGAGCAAGCGATTGATTCGGTTCGTCAGCAATTACTTAATCATACCGATACACTTGAGCAAGTGTTTATGAATGCAGGAAGTTGCGAATACTTAGAGCTCAGCGACCCTGATTGGTCAATGGTGAAGCGTATTACCGACATCAATTTTATTGGCGCAGTCAATACCGTTGCCGTTGCCTTACCTTTATTAAAAAATCAAGCGCTGAATCACCACACTGCCGTTGCCGGGCAAGCCCCGAAACTAAGTGGCAGAAAACAAGGTGGCAGGAAAAAAAGCTGGCCACAAATTGTTGGCGTGAGTTCTATGGCCACGTTGGTTGCCTTCCCGAAGTCTGAAGCTTATGGAGCGTCAAAAGCAGGGCTTAATTATTTTTTACAATCGCTGCGCTTGGACTTACGTAGCCAAGGTATTGCGGTCACTACAGTGCTTCCGGGCTTTGTGAAAACACCACTTACCGATAACAATACGTTTGACATGCCTTTTATTATAACGGCGGATGTAGCAGCTCAACGTATCATCAAAGGCGTGGCCTCCCGCCCCCGAGTGTTCGCATTTCCAAAACGTTTATATTGGATATTACGTTTGTGTAAACTTTTTCCGGAATACTGGGAGAAGCGACTGTCTGCGAGTGAAGAAAGTCTTAAAGAAAGTGACAACGGTGGTGATCAAAAAAACATTGATTCGGATATTAAGCAGGAAAAGTTAACACAATGAAAATAGCGATTATTGGCTCAGGAATTTCAGGACTAAGCTGCGCCTACCTCCTTAATCGGCAGCATGATATTACTGTTTTTGAATCTGGCCATACGCTTGGTGGACACACAGCAACCAAAGATGTGATGCTGAACGATGTCGGCTATGCGGTTGATACGGGCTTTATTGTTTATAACGATTGGACTTACCCTAACTTCATTAAACTGATGGATGAGCTAAAAGTTGAGACCAAGGCAACTGATATGAGTTTTAGCGTGAGCTGTGAATCTAGCGGCTTGGAATACGGCGGTAGTAACCTAAATACTTTGTTTGCACAACGGCGTAATATTTTCAAACCTCGATACTGGAAAATGTTACAAGATATTATGCGTTTCAATAAAGAAGCTATTGTAGATTTTGAATTGGAGCGAGTGGACCCTAGCAGTACACTGGAACATTACTTACAGATACGGGGGTATAGCCGTGCTTTTATTGATGACTACCTAATTCCTATGGGCAGTGCCATATGGTCAGCGTCGACGCAAACAGTTCTGAATTTTCCTTTAGTATTTTTTATTCGATTTTTTAAAAATCACGGTTTGCTTAGCGTTAATAACCGACCACAATGGCGCGTCATCTCAGGGGGTTCTCGCTCTTATCTAGAACCACTGACAGCGAGTTTTCACGATAAAATAATTACTCATAGTCATGTTGAATCGGTAGCTAGGGATGAGCAGGGGGTCACTATTCATATACGGGGCTGTGAACCTCAGTACTTCGATTCGGTTGTTTTCGCTTGCCATTCAGATCAAGCGCTGGAGATGTTAAGTGATTCTTCTGTCGAAGAGCAGCGTATATTAGGCTCCATTCCCTATAAAAATAATGATGTTGTTTTACACACCGATATACGCTTACTACCAAAGAGAAAACTAGCGTGGTCGAGTTGGAATTATTTAAAAACAGACTGTAAAAAAGATCAACATCAAGCACCCGCTATCACTACTTATAATATGAATATTCTACAAGGGATTACAGCGCCTGAAACTTTTTGCGTCACCTTAAATGCGACAAAAAAAATTGATCCTGATAAAATTTTGGGTCAATATCAATATACCCATCCGGTTTTTTCCCTAGCGTCAGAAGCTGCAGTGAAACACTGGAATGACATCAATGGTGTTAACCGTTCTTGGTTCTGTGGTGCCTATTGGGGTAATGGCTTTCATGAGGATGGAGTTAAGAGTGCAGTAAGAGTTGCCGAAGGCTTGGGTGTTTCATGGTAGATGCATCGCAGGTAAATAGTAACGAAAACAATCATGATGAGAATCAAGAGCACACTCGGCTTAGCTCTCAATATGGCAAAAAAGTCATGCATAGCGCCATTTACAAGGGCTTGGTAAGACACCGCCGTTTTAACCCTACCTGCCATGAGTTTTACTATCGGGTCTTCATGCTGTACTTAGATTTATCTGAGTTGGATGAGGTTTTTTCAGGTACCAGACTGTGGGCTAATGAAAAGACTAGACTGGCCAGTTTTAAACGTGCAGATTATCTAGGCGACCCCTCTATACCGCTGGATCAGGCCGTACGTTCTAGAGTGGAAGAGGAGACCGGGCACTATCCTAACGGCGCTATTCGCTTGCTCACTAACCTTCGTTACTTTGGATATTTGATTAATCCTATTAGTTGTTATTATATTTTTAATGAAGATGAAAAATTACATACTATTGTCGCCGAAGTCACCAATACCCCTTGGAAAAAAAGGCATAGCTATGTCTTAAGCTGCGATCCGGATAAGCCGAAGCAAAGTATTAGTTTTAATAAGTCATTGCATGTCTCGCCGTTTAACCCCATGGACATTGAATATCGATGGAGAAACAATACTCCCAATAAAAACTTATTGGTGCATATGCAAAATTGGCAGCAAGAGAGCATGCTATTTGATGCAAGTCTACAACTCAAAAAGTACGAAATTACCCCATCAACGTTAAGGTGGTTAATATTATTGCATCCATTCATGACGCTTAAAACTGCCATCGCTATTTATTGGCAAGCATTACGGCTTTTTATTAAGCGAACACCTATTTACAATAATCCATCTACTAATGCATAGATGAAAAAAAATAACGAATACGACAAAGAAACAAAAAAGAATAATATCAAGAGGAAATTTTACGATGAGCATGGCTAGTATTAACAACAAAAAAGTGGATAAAGTTATTAAAACGTCTTGGCTGGATGGATTGGCTAAGAAGCTGGTGCTCTCTACGTTCTCGACCTTAACACATGGTCGGCTAATTATTGATGACGATGATCAAGTGATTGAATGCGGCGAGCAACAAGCTTCTACAGAGCTAACTGCATACCTTGTAGTCCATCATCCATCTTTTTATCGGCATTTGTTATTTGGCGGATCTATCGGTGCGGGAGAAGCTTACATGCTAGGGGTTTGGAGTTCGCCTAGCTTGTTAAGTGTGGTCCAGTTTTTCTGTAAAAATCTCGACGCCCTAAATGACATGGATAACTCCACCCTCATGTTAAAGCGTATTATTATTAAAGTATTACATTTTTTAAATGCCAATACCCTTTCAGGATCGAAGAAGAATATCGCGGCCCACTATGACTTAGGTAATGATTTTTTTGAGCTGTTTCTTGATTCAAAAATGATGTATTCCTCGGGTATGTACCCTGAAGCAACCACCACGCTAGAAGAGGCTGCCGCGTATAAGATAGATGTTATTTGCAAGAAGCTCAGATTAAATGAAGATGATCATTTGCTAGAAATAGGCACGGGGTGGGGTGGCTTAGCTATATATGCCGCAGAACATTACGGCTGCCATGTAACCACTACTACCATCAGTCAGGAGCAATATGATTACGCCAAGAAGGCGGTTAAAGCCGCTGGGGTGGAAGACAAAGTGACACTCTTGTTATGCGATTACCGCAAGCTTGAAGGTCAGTTTACCAAACTAGTGTCGGTAGAAATGATTGAGGCAGTTGGCCATGATAATTACAAAAAATACTTTTCTATTTGCTCTAAGTTATTAAGAGAGGATGGTTTGATGTGTATTCAAGCCATCACCATTGCAGATCAGCGTTATAAGCAAGCGAAAAAATCAGTTGATTTTATACAGCGCTATATTTTTCCTGGTGGTAGCCTGCCGTCAAATGAAGTCATTGCGCGTTGCGTCTCACGCTATACCAATATGCAGATTGTAAGTGTTGAAGACATTGGCTTAGATTATGCGAAAACCTTAGCTGACTGGAGGCATAATTTTAAAGAGTGTTTGCCTACCGTTAAAAATATGGGCTTTGATGATGCTTTTTGTCGTATGTGGGAATTTTATCTATGTTACTGCGAGGGCGGTTTCTTAGAGCGCTCCATTAGTACCGTGCATACAGTGATGGCTAAGCCCAGCGCGAAACAATTGCGCGCGCTGACTTAAATTGAACGCATAATTTGTATAAATAGCAGCAACATATTATTTAGAGTATAAAAATGGCTAAAGATAAACTCCTTAACATTGCAATCTTTCAAGTTGGCTGGGCTACCTGTATTTTTGGTGGCAGCTTTTGGGCTGTTGTTTTCACCCTATGCGCGCTGGTAAGCCATGGCCTATTTTTTATCAACAATAAACGTGAGTGGGCAGTTATAGGCCTGTTTTCAGTTTTTGGAATATTGATTGATAGTACACTCATTCATTTCGATATTTTAAAATCGGGTGCCACTTTCATCCCCTTGTGGTTAGTCTGTCTGTGGGTACTTCTAAGTATGACACTTTGCCATAGCTTGAAATGGTTGCAAAAGTATTTATTACTAAGTGCCGTTGCTGCCGCCTTGCTAGCACCTTGGAGTTATTGGGTGGGTAGTCAATTTGTAAACATAGAATTGATCCCGTCTGTGATGAATTTATTAATATTAGCAGCAGCATGGGCGCTCATCATTCCTATGGGGCTTAGCTTAGCTAAAAAGCTGCTGTCAACTCATGTTGATAGTGCTAAATCTAGTAAAAAAATATCCTCCCCACTATTGGGGTTGTTAGTTATCAGTTCTAGTAGTTTAGGACTGTTTACCTATTCACCGTCCTCCATGGCTAACGTTGTTTACCCGCACGACGCTAAATATGGGCTAATTGATGTCGTCGGTACGGCCTATGATAGCCAAGGCGAAATTATTTTATACAAAGAAATTCATCGTGTTCAGGGTGAATCTAAGCGTACGGTGCATTATGTTTCTCCAAAAGATAAAATCGTAGCTAAGAAACAGGTTGATTATACTAACAGCCTAATAAGTCCTGCTTATACCCAAGAAAACTTTTGGTCGAACGAACAAGTTCGAGTGAACTGGATCGAAAATGAACTCTATTTGAGTTTCACCAACATAGCTAAGGCCTATGATGATGAAATTGCTCCAAGCGCGCAAACAAAAGAAAAGACAATAAGCATTGAAAACGTAGTTATAGATGCGGGGTTCGATCACTATATTCGCGCCAATTGGCAAGCATTAGTCAGCGGGAAAAAATTGGACTATCAATTTGCCGTAGCCTCTCAGCTAACCACTATCACTATGCGCATACAGCAAGATCTATGCGCTAAAAAATTAGACAGTATCGATTATAGTGATGTTATTTGTTTTAAAACTGAACCCGATAGCCTGCTACTTAGGTGGCTTTTAGCGCCCATAGAATTAAGCTATCGTTTAAGTGATCAACAACTTTTACGCTTCCGTGGACTAGGTAACATTACCGATAAAGAGGGTGATTTACTTAAGGTTGATATTCGATATGACTACAGTCTTCGTTCTGGCCCAAGCGCTAATGTAGATTCTGAAATAGCTTATGGAGCAGGTAAATAATAATGAATATTGCAGAAAAAAAATTCAGCCATTACCTTTTACGCATGTTCCTTGTCATCATTGTGGTCAGTTTAACGGCTTGTAAATCCAACGACATAAATGATTACTCGGAAAACAAGCCTATATTAGATGTTAAGACATTCTTTAACGGAGAGTTATTGGCGACTGGTATAGTTAAAGATCTTCATGGGCAGCTTATTCGTTATTTTACCGCAGAGATACAAGCCGACTGGAAAGGGGAAACCGGTACCTTGAAAGAGATCTTTTACTTTAACGATGGAAAAACCGAATACCGAGACTGGACATTAACGATGAAAACCCCCAATCATTTTATTGGCACCGCCGGCGACGTGATTGGTGAAGCCAACGGTCATCAAAGCGGTAATGCCATATTTATGCAATATATTCTCGAAATTCCCTATAAAGAGAAAACCATTGAAGTCACCGTCGATGATAAAATGTATCTAGTCAGTGACGACACCATTATTAATGAGTCGAGGCTTTATAAATACGGCGTTAAAGTAGGTGAGGTGGTATTAACCATTCAAAAAAAATGAAGTGTGTTGAAGCTATACATCCCATGTATTGAGCTTTCCTAAAGTAGGTTTTGTCCAGTGCGAGCTCGCATAAAAAAACCGTGAGATAACTCACGGCTTAGTATTTAGGCCGGTAACATCAGATATCCGTTTACGCTTTACCCACGTGCAATCCACACTCCCTGTCCTTCAGTACTTTAGTTGGGTCATTATAATCTTCTTCTATCGGCAAATCGTTTTCCACTAAATACTCTTCTAGATCTAGCTCAGTCCAATAGAAGAGTGGGGCGACTTTAATTAATCCGGTACTACTATCTTGTGTCACAATATCGAGTGAGTCGCGAAATGGCGTTTGCTCTTTACGAATGGCGGTTAGCCATACTTCGGGAGAAAATTCTTTCATCGCGCGCGCAAAAGGCTCCAGTTTTACCTCGCGTGTAAACGCATCGTGTGCTGCTTCGTCATCAATACTGGGAATGCCAGCATAAACCGTTTCGCGTCGCTTAGCGGTGACGGTGGGCGTGTAATAGTGCATATCAAGCGTTAAGCGCTGGATAAGGTCTTCGGCAAAGCGATAGGTGGCTTCAGTGTTATAGCCATGATCGACACAAATAACCGGCAACTGCTGATTAACTTGTGCTGCCATATGTAAAATAGCCGCCTCATGGGGGCCAAAATTAGTAGTGACAATGGTTTTTTTGTGCAGTGATAACGCCCAACGAATAATATCAATGGGACTTTGCTCACGTAATTGCTGATTAATACTAGCGAAATCAATGGGGCTGGTCATAATAAGGCTCAGTTGTTGTGTTTGTGCATATATAAGGGCATATATAAGGGCATATACGAATTTTAAAAGGGGGTTAACTGTTACATTTCTACGACTAAGGTCTAGTTTCATCACTACAGAAAGGTGGTAAATTTAACAACTTTCCTATTGCCTAGCAAGGAGTGCAGTGCCATTAGCATCATTACCTTACCATCAACATGGATGCCGCTTCTCATCTCTCTGTGGCCACCGTTTTGGTTTACCGGGATTAAATTTACCCACATTAGCCCCGACTTCCGTCATATCCGAGTGCGCATGGCGTTACGCTTCTATAATAAAAATATCATTGGCATCCACTATGGAGGCAATTTGTTTAGCATGACAGACCCCTGCTTTATGATGATGTTGATGCGTAATATGGGCAATAATTATAAAGTCATTGACCAGTCTGGCGCTATAGAGTTTATTAAACCGGGAAGGGGGACTGTTACAGCTAATTGCTACCTTCTGCAGGAAGATGTGGATGATATTATTATGGCGACTAAAAGTGGAGACAAGTATTTCAAAAACTTTAGTATTGATATCGTTGATGAACAAAGCGAAGTCATTGCTAGAGTTAAGCGTTCCATCTATATTAGAAAGAGACTATAAAAATCAATAGTTTAAAAAATAAATCTAATGTGAAATATAGTAATAAAAGTAGGGGGCCAAAAACAGTCTAAGCCTAAGTTGTTAGGCGTTGCTAGGTACTGATACCCCTATAGAACCCACCCCCTCTATCTCCCAAGGCTTCCCCCTTGAGGGGTTAGGTTAATTGCTTTTATCAATAGTAAACAGTGCTGCACCCTCAGCAAGCTTACTCGCTAATGCAGCGACTTCATTAACGCATAGGATACTTTTTGTTGGCTGCTCAGAGGTTTCTTGGGTCCCGCGCTAACTGCGATATTATTTTGATACATTGCATCGCTAACTGAACTCTGCTCTTCTGCGGCAGTGGCCATTTGCGCATTCATTTCTCTAATGGTATTTACTGTGGTGGCGATATTTTCTAGCATATCTTTTACGCTGATTGTTAAGCGGTCAAGCAGTGAGTGGATTTCTGCGTTCTTGCGGCGAGGGTTCTAATTTCACCGGCATCGAGCCGTTGATTTAAAAACCAAAATAATGGAGTGCTCAAGTGAATGAGATATATGCATTTCTATACGCCAAGAATACAATTCTTTACGAAAAAATCACTTATTTTATCGGGCTTTCAAATCCCGTTGGTTTTACTGTAATCACTGAAGAATCGATTAACTGTAGTATTGTTTCAGCCGTATTGCCTATTAATAATCCAGGAATACCCGTACGCGCCACTGTTCCCATTACCACAACGTCAATATTATTTTCGCGAACAAAGTCGGGAATACATTGTTTTGCTGAACCTTTTATTAAGTGGGTAGTGCATTGACTATCACTGTAGCGTGCAATTAAATCATCTAAATGTGCTAGATTTAGCTTTTTTTCTTCGAGTAAAATCGCTGCAATTTTTTCCTCTGATACTTTTAAAAAAGGGCTATCGCGCAATGTGCTTTCGCCATACAGCGACCAGCAAGAGAGAATGTGCAGATCACTATGTTGCCAATGAGCGAGCGACGTAGCTAAATCCATAATTAACGTGTTGAGCGCTTTACCTTCCGCGTGATTTTCTAGATTTAAATCAATGGCGGCGAGAACACGTTGATATTCTAGTCCTTGATCGGGTTTGAGTAACCACACCGGCTGCGGGCATTTTCGCATCAAATGAAAATCATCACTGTCAAAACTACCCGTATGTTCATTGGCAACTTTAATCAGTAAATCATGCTTTCCTTGGAGTACCTGTCGTATTGTTTCAATAAAACTACGACCTGTCAGTACCTTAATGATGACATCAATATTTTTTTTCTTAAGTAATATTGCCACTGCTTCAAGTTCTTCGTGCCTCTGTTTTATAAACATATCAATCAACTCTGCAGCGCTAATAATCCCCTTGTATTCTCTAACCATAGTGTCAGGTGCATCAATAACATCCATGAGTGTCAAACACCCATTACTTTGTTCAGCGAGATCGGCGCCTCTGGATATCGCTGAATCATTACTTAGGTCGACATTACCGTTGACCATAACTAAGATATTTTTAAAATTTTTCAAGTTCAACACTCCTATTATTACAGTTAATGTTTACAGCTAATGTGAAAAAACGCGCTATGTCTTTAATCGAAATAGTTAACTTATTTTTTCATGGTTTACAATAATTAACCCAATGCCAATAAGCATGTCGTCATTAATAAAAGCGCAATAAATATAATGCCCGGATGAGGCACGTTGATTAATTCGCCAGGAAAAAGCAATTTTTTAGGCCACGTCAGGCATGTGCGACAAGATTGTAAATAATTATTTGTAGTCTCGTAGTGACTGCAGAGTACTTGACTCGTATGAGAGAAAAATCGTTGTCCG
The DNA here is from genome assembly GCA_047619205.1 of Candidatus Endobugula sp. Taxonomy (GTDB): domain Bacteria; phylum Pseudomonadota; class Gammaproteobacteria; order Pseudomonadales; family Cellvibrionaceae; genus Endobugula. The sequence continues at coordinate 27,528 of JBLHJR010000025.1, forward strand.
TAGCCTGCAAGTAATTCAAAAATAATGACTAAGTCTCCCGCTGGCACAGGTTTTATGCGTGCCACATGGCGGTGAAAGCTAAAGTACAATGCCAGACCCAAGAAAAATGGCCACAGCGCACTCCACAGTACATCACCCGTAAACAGCGCCGACAAAAAAGGTTGTGCCTGAGGTAGCCGGTATAAGATACTCATCGATAACAGCAGTAACAGCGTATAAGCTACCCCTGCTGCCCAGCTAAGCTGAGAGCTTTTTCCTGTTGTTGAGCTAGTCGTTGAGCTAGTCGTTGCCCCTGTCGTTGAACTTATTACTGCGCTGGCCTCCCGCATTAGATGCATAAACCGCAACATTAAATACGTAGTGCCTATCGCTGTAAGTTGTAATGCACTCGCCAACCCACTGATATCGACAATCGATGCCTTGAGTGCAGTTTTTGCCAGAGCTCCGCTAGTGAAGGGGAGTCCTGCCAGCGCGAGGGCTGGAAGTAAAATGCTGAGCCAGATGAATATTCCATAGCGTTTATGAGACAGGTAGGGGATAAAGCCCACGCTTAAGAATAGAGCGGCTTTAGCCAAACCATGATGAAATGCATACAATAATATAGCGGGTAATAGCAGCGGCCAAAGCTCAGGCGCCATCAGGCCGGCGCCTATGGCAGCAGTGATAATGCCCATTTGACTGAGGGTTGAGTAAGCCAGTAGTGTTTTTGGATTACGTTGTACAACACCCGCGATAATACCCAAGAATGCCCCCGCTAAGCCGAGTGCCATTAAGATGCCGCCAAAATTCTCGAAGGCGATGTCACCCAATGGCAGAAACTTAATCCAGCCCAGCAGACCCGCCTTCACCATAATGCCACTGAGTAATGCACTGGCCGGTATAGGCGCGACAGGGTGCGCACGCGGTAACCACACATGCACAGACAATACGCCTGCCTTCACGCCGAATCCGGCCAGTAATAGGCCGGTGACCCAACTAGGCTGTGAAGTGATGTCGAGTGTGCCTAGGCTTTGATATTCATTACTGATAGCGAGCCCCGTCATGCCAGCGAAGAGTAAAATCTCACCAATAATGGCCCATTGCATATAGGTTTTACCTGCTTGCCGTGCTTCGTCAGTGCCGGAGTGAATGACTAAACCGTAAGCCGATAGACTCATTAGCGTGAAAAAGGTAATAAAACCAAACATGTCTTGGGCTAGAATCAAACCGAAATTACCGCTCATGGCGAGTAACATAAATAACGTAAAGCGCACTTTATGCGGATCATTGCGAAGATAATCTAGAGCGTAGAGGCCAGCGACTATCCAGAGTACGGCGGCTAACAATAGAAAAATTTGCCCTGTACCATCTAAACGAATAACGCTACCAAAGAATAACCAAGGCAAGACGTTCTCACCCTGAGGAAATACGATTGCCGCAACCAAAGCGGGTGCCGCAGCAAGAGGAACCAACCATGGACCCAATCGTCGTAGGCGTTTTAATAAAAGCAGTAGGGTTGAGACTAGGGGTATAACAATAAGCCACCACAACATCGGGGCTAAGATACTGCTGTTTTGCAGTTCTCTACCGACTTCAGTGCCATATTCTCGAGCGGCAATCAACTTAACCCAGCTCAGGGGACTAATAGAGGACCCGGCGAACAATCCTACTAATAGCGCCAAGCACGCGGTAATAATCGGGGGTAGCAGTAACATCCAATGTGTTTCCAGCCAGCCTTGCGGTCGCTCTGCAGGCCAAGGGCCGGCTTGGGGTGTAAACCAGGCAGCATAGAGAATGGGTAAGAAATAGAGCGCGTTTAGCAGGCTGCTAATCGCCAAGACGCCAATAATCCAGTAGGCCTCCACCTCCAATGCACCCACTCCTAGATACCATTTCGACACAAAACCCGCCGCGGGAGGTATCCCAATCATGCTTAATGCCGCCAGACTGAAGGCAATCATTGTCAATGGCATGCGTTGGCCAGCACCCTTCATTTGGCTAACCCTATGAACACCTAGGGTCTCTGCTAGATTACCTGCGCAGAAGAACATGGTGATTTTCATAAGCCCCTGATGCACTAGGTGAACGATACCGCCAATAGTGGCGATAGGGCCGGCTATAGCAGTACCCAAGGCAATATAAGAGACCTGACTGACGGTCGAGTAGGCGAGTCGTTTTTTCAAATCATCCTGAAATAAAGCTCTTGTGGAGCCGTAAACAATGGTGAAGGAAGCTAAACCTGCCAATACCATGGTTAGCCCCAAGTCTCTCGCAAACTCAATGCCGTAAACATCATAAACGACGCGTACAATACCAAAGGCTCCCGCTTTTACCACGGCAACGGCATGCAGTAGTGCGCTCACAGGGGCGGGTGCCGCCATCGCCACTGGTAGCCAACCGTGTAGTGGCACCAAAGCAGCTTTGACGCCTAGGCCGGCAATGAGTAAACCGAAAATAATTTGTAAGTGGATAGGGTCTAAACCCGGTAGGTTTTCCAACACCCCCGTCGCACTAAAGTCCAACGACCCCGCCAGTGCTTTCAACCATGCAACTCCGGCGAGTAGCAGTGCGCCGCCAATCATAGTGTAGATCAGGTAGGTTCGCCCCGCCTTGATTGATGCGGCATTGCCCTTATGCACTAGCAGTGGGTAGGTTGTCAGTGTCAGTAATTCATAAAAAATTAAGAAAGTAATTAGATTGCCTGCCAGTGCGACTCCGATGGTTGCGCTGACACAGAGACTGAAAAAACCAAAAAAACGGCTGCGATCGGGGGATTTTTCAAGATAAGCAATGGCATAGATGGTGGTTAGAAGCCAGAGCACACCGGATAGGCTGACGAATAACAGCGATAGCGCATCGGCATGTAATACCAGATCCATGTTAGGCAGCAACGGTAAGCGTGTCTCAAAAACGACACCTTGAGATACGCCAGAAACCATCACTCCGATCAATATGACACAAGAAAGTGCCGCCACAAGATTAAACACCGTACGCAGGCCGCGACGCTGTTCATCAATTCGAAAAATAATGAACCCTGGGATTAATGCGCTCAATACAATCAGCAAGGGCAGGGTGTTTTGCCAAGTCATAGATTACCTCCAACTGAGACAAGATCAAGGATCAACTCGGCATTAAATCCTAAGATAATGGTGAACATGGCCAACAAAAATGCACATAGCGGCATCAGTGTGGGCAGCTGGTTAACAGCTCTCGCTTCGTTAATAAATGATGGTGGCTGGTTAATAGCAAGCGGTAGCTTGTTAAGAGCGTGTTGTGTCGCGCTCTGCGCTTTGTTGTCGACACGAGTAAAGGCAATGTTCAGTACTCGAAAGACATACATGGCGGCCATCAATCCTCCGCTTAACATAATCATTGCCCACCACCATTGACCGGTATCAATAGCGACATTGAGAAGCAACCATTTCGAAATGAATCCGGCGCTGGGCGGCAAGCCAATCAAGCTGGCACCGGCAATGGCAAAGGTCAATAAACTCAATGGCATAACCTTGGCTAAGCCTTGTAGTCGGTCAATCTCGTCGTGGCCAACGGTACGCATAATATTCCCAGCAGCTAAAAACATAGCAGCTTTAGCACAGGCATGAGCCACAATAAAATAGGCGACGGCGCTAACGGCTGGCCCACTTAAGCCAGCACCTGAAGTGCTTCCAGCAGCTATGTCTCCAGCAGAAATGAAAAGGGGGAAAAGTAAAAACAAATACCCCAATTGAGCGACCGTTGAGTAGGCCACCATTAATTTTAAGCGCTTTGCTCGAAGTGCTTGAATCGAGCCCCAGAAAATTGCCAGTGCGCCCAGTATTCCGAGCATAAACAAAGCATAATCGCTGGCAGCGGGTGCGAGAGCATCCAACCAAAATCGCGCCAGTAGATAAAATGAGGTTTTTACCACTAGAGCAGACAGTATCGCACTGACAGGGGTGGGAGCACTGCCGTGGGCTAGGGGTAACCAGAAGTGGAGGGGGACTAAAGCGGTCTTTAGTAATAATCCTGTGGTTATTAATGCCAGTGCAGCCCAAGTGATGGCTGTGGGTTCTGCTATTGCACTCAGTTGGGTGAGATCGAGAGTACCGTAGGCGCGGTATAATAAAGCGACGGCGAGCAAATAACACAAAGAACCTAATAGTCCAACTAAGAGGTAACGCAGGGCGGCTGTCAGTGCGGCACGGCCACCATCCAATGCAACCAACGCTACTCCCGCAAGGCCGATAATTTCCAGTGTGACGTAAATGTTAAAAATATCGGCGGATAAAAACAGACCATTTATTCCCATGATCAGTAACCACCACAATGGCCAGAAGCGAGCCGTCTTGTTTTTTTGAGGGTCTGATTCGGAGAAGTAAGAGCTGCTATAAATAGTGAGAACTAAGCTGAGTACTGCAGTCAGCGCAAGCATCAGCGCCGAAAAGCCATCGATGGCTAAGTCGATGCCTAGGGGTGCCCCCCATCCACCTAAGGCATAGCGCTGATGTTGGCTATCTAGACTCGGTCCATTCTCGTGCAACCACGAGCCGGATAGCCACGATAATAATACGACAACGGTAATGAGCTGTATTAATGCCACGACCACACTGATGCAGATACGCCAGCCGTGGCTTTTTACCAGCGTTGTCAGAATAGCCGCAACCAGCGGCAGCCCCACGAGCATGGGTAGTAGTGTACCCACGGTCAAAAAAGAGTCCATTAATGGCCCCCCTTATCTGAAACTGGGTCTAATGTATGAATTTGACCCACTAAAAATAAGGCCAGTGCAGTCCCAGCGATAGCAACGACAATACCTGTCAACACCATTGCATGGAGCACAGGGTCCGGTGTGTGATTAAGAGCGCCATTAACATTACTGGCGCTCGCCACTAGCAGCATGAATACACCTATGCTCATAATATTGATGGCCAGTATCTTCCTAATAATATGCGGAGCGACAATGAGCCCATATAAACCAATCCCAAATAGCCCGGTACTCGCTATGTTGTAGAGTAAATCTTGTGTCATGGCCTTGATTCTTCCGCTGTGTTTAATGGTGTCTGTTTTAGCCGCAAAGGCTCGTTTGGCGCTTAAGGCTCAGCTGACATCGCCGATGCCTGAGTCGCTAGGCTGTTGTATAGCAGTAATAAAATTGCGGCGATTGATAATGTGGCTGCGCTTTCGATTAATAATATGAGTGGCGCGGCGAGTGCCGGTGGATATTGCAAAATGACACCCGTAGTAGTGGCCACGCCAATGGCGACTACTATGAAGGTAATGAGACCGATAGTGAGCAGTAATTTTGCCGATGTCGATGCAAAACAAAACTGCAGTCGTCCCGACAATTGAACCAGCACACCCGCACCGGCCAGCAATGCCCCTGACTGAAAAGCCCCACCCGGTAACGCAGCGCCAGTCCAGAGCATATAGCCTGCCATAACAATGATCATCGGTATCAGCCAACGTAATACCGCCTCAAGCATAGGCTCGACCTGGGCGTTAGTCACCACAGATACCAAGCGGCCAGCCGATGAGCCCGATGAATTCGGTAGCATCGCCACCGCGACGATAAGCAATACGCCAATTTCCAATAAGGTATCGTAACTGCGGAAGTTAAGTAATACCGCTGTTACGGGATTTTCGGCGCCACTCTGTGTGAGTTTTTCCTGGACTAACACCGGTAGTGGGGATAAGGGGGCATCAGTCAATATCAGCACAGTCATCAGGCCGAGACTCAAAACGCCAATCGCGATTGCGCACAGTATTCTACTCACAACAGGGAATTCGTTTGCGTGATTGTATTCCTCAAATTCAGGCGTCTGGAACATCAGCATCTCCACTTTTATTGGGCCTGTCCGTATCGTTATTAGCGGGTTCTACACGCCGTTGACGCCAGCTTGCGAGCAACAAGGCACCGGTTAATCCTGCGCCAATGGCAGCTTCGGCAATCGCCAGATCCGGTGCGTCTAATCGCACCCAAGCGATAGTGACTAATAAACCCAAGCTGACAAACAAAACAATAGCGGTAAATAGATTTTTGCTTGCCAGACACAAACAGGCGAGCGTTAATATGCCTATAACAAGGCCACTATCGATAAAAAGATCAAACTCCATTATTCGTACCATTTGTTGATGAGTTAATTGTTGTTTTCACCGTGGGTGTCATAGATAGAGTGGATAGAGTGTTGAGTTTATTTGCTTGGTCCGCTGCGTCTGTTGATAATACCTCCACCGCTTGGTTGGCAACGAGGTAACAACCCACGGCGCCAGCCACCATGACCAATAGCCAGATCAACATCAGCTGCACAGCATCGAAAACGGATGCGACCTGCGGCAATACACCGAATATAATTAAGCCCAAACCTAGGTTGTCTGCCTTGGTTAACGCATGTAGACGACAGAATGCATCGGGAAAGCGTAATAGCCCGACACTGCCAGCAAAAAAGAAAAGTAAACCGCTTGCCGTCATAACGACGGTAAACCCGTCTAGTAGGCTTGAAAGTAGCAGGTTCATGAAGGTTTTTTCCTCAAGCGAATAAAGGTAATCAATGTCAATGGCGCTAACAAAGCCAGCACAAGGGCAACATTGATTAGCGCAAATTGATGTTGAATAATGGCTAATAAAATAAGTATGGCGACACCTGCAGTGCCAAATAATTGGGAGGCAAGCATTCGGTCTGCTGGGCTCGGTCCCAGCAGTATTCGGCCCAAGCCGACTAATAACACCAGTATTAACATGCCCGCGACGGCGGATAGATATTCCATCATTGTAAATCTCCAACATGATTAGTGTGAGCGGATGATTCACTCGATTCATCCATCAATTCACCACTAAACAGTTTGGCAACCTGTTGTTCGCAGCGATTGATATCGTGGCTGTTTTGCGGTGATATTTCTAAGGCATGTATCAACAGTTGACCGTCTTCTAGTTTGGCACTGACGGTGCCGGGTAGCAGGCTGACAAGGTGGATAAAAAACAGACGTGCAGAGGGACCCTTTAAGCGTAAGTTGTATCGAAAAAAGCCGGGATGAATCGGCATGCTGGGGCGAAGGGCTAACATGGCTGTTTGCCAACCGCCAAGTATCGACTGTAGTAAAAAAAAGGGGACAAAATGAAAGAGTCGCAGCATACGGATGTGTTGAGTGTTGTTGACTGAGTGTGCGGAATAATGTTGACCTAAGCGAGTATCTTTAAACAAGGTGATGCTAAGCCAAGCCGAAAAAGGCACGACAATGATGCCAATCACCCAAGAAGATACTTCACCTTTGGTCAGCAGCCACCACAGACCCGCAAAAAAGAGCAGGGGTTTTACGCTTGCGATAAAACGCAAACCCAATTTATGTGTTTGCGTAGTACTGCTGTCTGTGTGAGCGGTCATATTTATTTTACAGCCATTTGCTGATGTGGCTGTGCTGTACTCTGTCCTTTACTCCGCTCTTTTCTCCAGTGACGCCAGTGCTTTTCAAGACCGACAATCATTGATATCAGCAAGCCACAAGCGAATACCCTTAACCAAGACTCAGCACTCATGGGTGCGGTATCAAACCACTGGTTCATAATGGGTAAGTAGGTGAACAAGAGCTGTAATATGGCCATGACGCCGATGCCAACCCAAATCCATAGGTTGCTGAATAAGCCGACAGAGAATACCGAGCGTTCAAGCGAGCGGCAATTTAGTAGGTAAAAGGCCTCGCCAACTACAAACATAGCCACAGCTACCGTTCGTGCCTCGGCTTCAGTTGCGCCCCATAAAAGCTCAAGCTCGTAAAGACCGAATGCGCTCACACACAGCAAGCTGGACACTAATACAATACGCCACAATAGGATTGAATCTAAGATAGGGGTATCAGGTTTGTTGGGTGGGCGTTGCATAATACCCGCTTCTTTTGGCTCGAATGCCAACATCAGCCCAAGAAAAATAGCGGTTGTCAGGTTTACCCAGAGAATATGTACCGGTAGTAATGGCAGCGATACCCCGAGGATAACCGCCAGTAAAATGACCAGGCCCTCGCCGCCGTTGGTGGGCAATGTCCACACGATAAACTTTTTCAGGTTATCAAACACACCGCGTCCTTCTTCTACTGCCGCTATAACGGTAGCAAAGTTATCATCAGTGAGCATCATATCAGCGGCCTCACGGGCGACCTCAGTGCCATTAAGTGCCATAGCAACACCAATATCGGCGCGACGCAAAGCAGGCGCATCGTTAACACCATCCCCCGTCATAGCAACGACATGGCCCTGTTGCTGGAGTGCCTTCACCAGCTGTAATTTATGATCGGGCGTCACACGCGCAAACACTTTATTATTGCTAGCTATCGCTACAAACTCAGATTCCTGATGCTCTGCGAGAGCGTAACCAGTAATGGCGGCATTGGTGTCTTCGTCAGTAATAATGCCTAACTGCCGCGCAATACTGGTTGCCGTCAGTGCATGGTCGCCGGTGATCATCTTCACCTCGATACCCGCTTGTTGACAAGCCGCTACTGCGCGGGTTGCCTCTGGGCGAGGGGGGTCTATCATTGCCTGCAGCCCCAAAAACTCAAGGCCATCGGCGACATCCTCGTGATCAATAGCGTCAAGTTTACTGTCGGCGACTTTACGCGCAAAAGCTAGCACTCGGAGTCCACGACCCGCCATTTCTTCCACTTGCTTGCTGATCGCATCGGTATCGACTGACTGTTGTTCTCCATGCTCATCCAATTGGCAGGCGCATTTGGATAAGACACTCTCTATAGAGCCTTTCAGGTAGATATAGCGTCCATTTGCACGTTGATGTAGCGTTGCCATGTATTGATATTCTGATTGAAAAGGAATGCTATCGAGTCGCTCAGCAACGACGGATTGAATATCCAGTGTTGCTTTTCTGGCCGCTACCAGTAGGGCAGCCTCGGTGGGGTCACCGGTAATACGCCATTGTGCTTGATCGCCAGCAGGCGCATGTAAATCAGCATCATTACACAGTAATCCTGCCTCCAGCGTTGCCAATACAGCCACGTGGGAGGCTACATCGATTGCGTTATCGTTAAGATGGATCGCACCAGAGGGGTCGTAACCGTTACCCGTAGCCTTGAAGCGTTGGCCGCCACTCCAGAGTGCTTCAACAGTCATTTCATTCTTAGTCAGAGTCCCGGTTTTATCAGAGCAAATGACGGTCGTGCTACCTAGAGTTTCTACAGCGGGAAGATTGCGAATCACTGCTCGACGTTTGGCCATACGCGAAACACCAATGGCAAGCATAATGGTCACTGCCGCTGGCAAGCCCTCGGGAATAGCACCCACAGCCAGTGCCACTGCGGCCATAAACGAATCTACTAGTGGTTGTCCATGGAGCCAGCCGATAAAGACAGTCAACGCCGCCAGAGCAAGGATGGCGTATAGCAACACATGGCTAAAGTGTTTGATGCGCTTGGTTAACGGTGTCTCTAGAGTTTCTGTTGTGGCAATTAATGTGGATATTTTGCCAATTTCAGTATCGTCTCCAGTGCTAGTAATGATCCCAAGGCCATTGCCATAGGTAACCAACGTCGAGGAAAAAGCCATGTTATGACGATCACCTAGTAGATTTTTATCGGGCAGTTCTGCCGTATCTTTCTCTACCGGTACAGATTCGCCCGTTAGTGCAGATTCATCAATTTGTAGATCACGAAGTTTAATGATGCGCATATCCGCAGAAACTTTGTCACCCGCTTGCAACACAAGCAGATCACCAGGCACAAGCTCTTCAGTGACGACAGTATCGCGCTTACCATTTCTAATGACGGTGGCCGTTGATGTTAAGCTGCCAGACAAGGCACCTATAGCCTGTAAGGCTTTGGATTCTTGCACAAAGCCAATAATCGCATTGAGCAAAACCACGGCGAAAATAACCGCTGAATCTACCCATTCTTGAAGCGCCATCGTCACGCAGACAGCGGCCAGTAAAATATAAACCAACGGTTGATGAAATTGCATAAAAAAGCGCTTAAGTGGCCCCGCGCCTTTATGTTCACTGAGTTTGTTTAAGCCAAATTTTTGTTGTCGGCTGACTACTTCGTCACTGGATAATCCAGCGATAGTGTCGGTATTCAGTTCAATGGCAACCGAATCAGCAGATTGGCTGTGCCAGGATGTTGCTTGGTGCATGAATATCTCCAGTGATTTTTTCTGGAGCAATCATAAGGTTTTTTCTGTCTGTATAAAAATCGAATAAAAGTGATCATTAGTTCGTAATATTCGATCTTTTGATTATTAAGAAAGCATTTTTTACACAGATATTATATGCGGCCGGACCTTAAGAAATCGTCACCGCGACGGTATCGGGCCGTCAGCTAGACAACTATTGAGCTGCCTATCGAACACGATATGGATATGTTAATAGCCCATCATAAGCCAGGCTTAAGCTTACTCACTAGCGTAGAACTATTACTCTACCATCATTAAAACATATTCAATGTCGAGCACTAAAATAGCCATAAGCCATGCGGAGTAAATATAACTCAACAATGCAATAGCAGTAATTTCAACCTAAATAATCGTCTTTACATACAGTAGCGTGCATGTTTATTTTTAGGACCATCACCTAAAAAATGTTTCATCGGCATAGGTCATCAATATTCAGTCCGCTTTGGTTGATACTAGGAGGCTGTCCGCAAGACGAGATAAAGCTTCGCCAACAACTTCTCCTAACGTATTTCACTATCTACTGCTTGCCTCTGAGATAAGGTGTAATCATTCATTAGTATTAGATAATTAGACCCAAATTAATAGCTCGAGAATACCGATCAATAATGTATATGATATTCATGTTTTTTAACTGTAGAAAATGCTTTAGTATGCGATGATTATGCATCCACACCTAATGCCCATGGTAATTGAATTGTTTTGGCCTACCTTTTTTACATCATCAGATCGTAATGAATACCTCGGTTTAATTCCCGCATTAACTAGATTTTTGGGGTAGACCCTCGGCTCAATATTCCACTCTTATATGGCTACGGCCAATGGTAGCCAAGTCGTGATAACGGCATTAAGCACAAAAGGGAGAGCTATTTTTTTGGATTGTCACTAAACAAGCTTGCAGTCTAGCAAAGGCTTTAAGCGCCTAAACAAGCGATAGGCAATATGAATTATCTGTAATATTCAGGACGTCTCTTTCACGATACTTTAGGCAACCTACTAACGGCCTAAAGGTTACACAAAATGCATCTTTTGGGATCAACAACATGTATATGATAGTCAAAAATACCCACCTGATCATAATTGCGCTTACGTTTATCTTTTTCATCATTAACTTTACGTTAATGATGAAAGGGGCAAGTATGGACAACAATACACTACT
>JBLHJR010000026.1:0-38779 GCA_047619205.1 Candidatus Endobugula sp.
AACATCAAGCAGGCAACACACCAACAAATTCACTGACTGAATGACTTTGTTCAGATAGAGGAATTTTGGGTGGGCAACTGCTTGGAAAAATGAGATAAATTACTGTTTGATCTTTCTATGACAGGTTTAAGCTGGAGGTTTGGCGGGAAGGACTTCTTAGCGGCCTATATTGCCCATATTTTTACCGACTATTTGTAGTAATGGTTTGAATATTTTTGGCGAACCACAAACTACATTGCCACTTTCTAGCATGGTGTTGCCACCACGGAAGTCACTCACAAATCCACCCGCTTCTTGGATTAATAAAATGCCTGCAGCGATATCCCAAGATTGTAAATTCATTTCCCAAAAACCATCATAACGACCGGCAGCGACATAGGCTAAGTCTAGAGACGCTGCGCCCATGCGACGAATGCCTGCGGTTTGTCCTGCAATTTCTTTTAGTGTGCTTAAATAGGGGTCGATATTTTTTAGTGCATGACCATTAAAGGGAATGCCTGTCGCGATTAGTGCACCTTCAAGGCTGGGGCGTTGAGTGACGCGGATACGTCGATCATTTAAGGTAGCGCCTTTACCACGAGACGCAGTGAATTCTTCCCGCTTACTGGGGTCGAGAATAACCGCGTGTTGGAGTTTGCCTTTGTATGCGTAGGCAATAGAGATGGCAAAGTGGGGGAGGCCGTTGATGAAGTTCGTAGTACCATCAATAGGGTCAATGATCCATTCGCTATCTTTGTCTTCCCCTTCAATAAGACCGCCTTCTTCTCCACGAAAGTTATGAGTAGGGTAGGCTTTACGCAGGTGATAAATGATTTCTTTCTCTACCGCACGATCGACTTCAGTTACATAGTCATTGCGAGCTTTAAGCTCGATCATTTGTGGGCCATGGTGTTGAGTGGCTTTTTCTAGCACTAAAGCAGCTTTGCGCGCAGCATTGAGTGCAACGGTAATCATGGGTTCCATAGAGAGTTCTCATTAGCGAATGGGGGATTGTATAAAAGCGGTCACTGAGGCAAGGATCAGTGAGTAAAAGATTAACGATTATAACGGAAGTAGCGTGTATTTTATAGAAATAATGCTGAAACTTAGGGCCTCAAGCTATCAACGGCTTTCTTAGCCATACTTTACTCTTGCTCTCTGGTAGAATGCCCGTTTTTAATGCAGTCGATTTTGTTCGATGACTAGTGTATTTGATGACGAGTGTGTTCTATGAGTAGTGACCAATCTGTTTTATCCCCTTCCTCAATAAACGCACTACAAGCGGTGCGTATCGTTTTGGTGAATACTTCTCACCCCGGTAATATTGGTGGGGTTGCTAGAGCGATGAAAAATATGGGTTTAACCCAGCTCTACCTTGTAGCGCCTCAAGATTACCCCTCGGATAGAGCCGAGTGGCGGGCATCCAACGCCTTGGATGTATTACAGTCTGCTATTGTTGTAGATGATTTAGAGTCGGCTATCGCTGATTGTGGTCTAGTTATCGGTACTAGTGCCCGTGAGCGTCGTATCCCTTGGCCATTGGTTACGCCTAGAGAGTGCGCAGAGCGTAGTTATCATGAGTCCTCGAGTCATCCTGTCGCCATTGTTTTTGGTCGAGAGGACCGAGGGCTTACCAATGAAGAGCTGCATAAGTGTAATTATCACGTCCATATCCCCGCTAATCCTGGATATAGTTCATTAAATTTAGCCGCAGCGGTACAAGTTATTACCTATGAATTACGTATGAGTTGTTTAAATGCGCAAAACGGTAAGGCTATTCATTTTGATGATTGGGATATGCCGCCAGCGAAAAATGAAGCGCTAGAGCATTACTATACGCACTTGCAGTCTACTCTTGAGAATATTGGGTTTTTGTCTCCAGATAACCCACGTCAGACAATGACGCGATTGCGTCGTTTATACAGCCGTGTACGTTTAGATGAGATGGAGCTGAATATTCTAAGGGGAGTGTTAACGGCGATGAAAAATTTCGTTTATCGTACCGATCAGAAGCTTGCGGATATGACGGAGCAAGAAACGGATAAGCCAAAATAATACCCTACTAAAATAGTCAGGTATTTACTTGACTAAAATACTAGGGTATTAGATAATTGCCACTCTCGCTGAGTAGTCCTCAGCGGAACAAAGGTAATGACTATGCGTTTAACAACTAAGGGTCGCTACGCCGTAACGGCAATGCTGGATTTAGCTATCCACAGCGATCGTGGGCCAGTTAGCTTGGCAGAAATTTCTAAACGACAAGAAATATCCCTATCTTATTTAGAGCAGCTCTTTTCCAAGTTGCGCAAGGCCGAGTTAGTCAGTAGCGTGCGCGGTCCAGGGGGCGGATATAAGTTAGGTCGCAGTTTAGATGTGATCTTTATTGCGCAAATTGTAGATGCTGTGAACGAGTCTATTGATGCAACTAACTGTGGCGGAAAAGGCAACTGTCATCAGGGTGAGGTGTGTTTAACGCATCATCTATGGTCGGACCTTAGTGATCAAATTCATCATTTTTTAAGTGGTATTAGTCTAGCTAAGTTGGTTGCACGACGCGATGTTAAATCAATTTCAAAGCGTCAGGATCAAAGCCACCTTGAAAGTGAGCTGGAGGCATTGGATGTTATCCCTGCTTCGCAGTTGGTTTAACGCAGTTGCCATGACTAAGTAACGCTATTTTTTTAAGTGCAAACAACAATATTTTTTTCGAGAGAACCCTTTACCGACACCAGCATAGATAAAGCTATCCATAGAGAACTATATGAAATTACCGATTTACTTTGATTATTCTGCCACAACACCTGCGGATCCTCGTGTTGCTAAAGCGATGATGGATTGCTTAACAATGGATGGAAACTTTGGTAATCCTGCATCACGCTCGCACTATTTTGGTTGGAAGGCAGAAGAAGCCGTAGAAGCTGCAAGGCAACATATCGCGGATCTCATTAATGCGGATCCTCGTGAAATTGTATGGACAAGTGGTGCCACTGAATCAGATAATTTAGCGATTAAAGGCATTGCTCACTTTAACCATAAGCGCGGCAAGCACATTATCACCTCTAAAATTGAGCATAAAGCGGTCTTGGATGCTTGTCGTCAATTAGAGCGTGAAGGTTTTGAAGTCACTTACTTGGATCCTGATAATCAGGGTATCATTAGTCCGGAAAAAGTGGCAGATGCTATTCGTGAAGACACTACGCTAGTTTCCTTGATGCATGTGAATAACGAAATTGGCGTAATCACTGATATCGCGGCTATTGGCGAGATATGTCGCGAACGCAAAGTGTTTTTTCATGTAGATGCTGCTCAAAGCACCGGTAAGGTAGCGATAGATGTTGAGGCAATGAAAGTCGACTTGATGTCGTTTTCAGGACATAAATCCTATGGGCCTAAAGGCATTGGCGCCTTATATGTTCGTCGTAAGCCACGTGTACGAATAGAAGCACAAATTCATGGTGGCGGTCATGAGCGTGGTATGCGTTCGGGCACATTGCCCACACACCAAATTGTCGGTATGGGCGAAGCCTTTCGCTTGGCAAAGTTAGAATTACAGCAAGACTACGACCATGCTTTAGCGATGCGTCAGCGTTTGTTAGATGGCGTGAAGAATATGGAAGAAGTACATATCAATGGTTCTTTAGAGCTACGTGTTCCGCATAATATTAATATTAGCTTTGCCTTTGTTGAAGGTGAGTCATTAATTATGTCGTTAAAAGATTTGGCGGTTTCTTCGGGCTCTGCCTGTACGTCAGCGAGTTTGGAGCCATCGTATGTGTTGCGCGCCTTAGGTTTAAATGACGAGCTTGCACATAGTTCATTGCGTTTTAGTTTTGGTCGTTTTACTACGGCAGAAGAAATTGATTATGCGCTTACGCAAATTCATCATGCGGTAGATAAATTACGCGAATTATCACCACTGTGGGATATGTATCAAGATGGCATTGATATTAGTACGATTGAATGGGCAGCCCATTAATGGGTGGTAATTTTATAGTTTCTGTATTGATAGTGATGTAGAAAACTCGAGACAAACAGAGAGGAAAGTATCATGGCATATAGCGATAAAGTGATTGATCATTACGAAAATCCACGTAACGTAGGTAAAATGGACGATAAAGCGGATAATGTAGGCACTGGTATGGTCGGAGCACCTGCCTGTGGGGATGTGATGCGCTTACAAATACAGGTCAGTGATGACGGCATTATTGAAGATGCAAAATTTAAAACTTATGGTTGTGGCTCTGCAATTGCATCTAGTTCATTATTAACTGAGTGGGTAAAAGGTAGAACGTTAGAAGAAGCCAGCCAAATTAAGAATACCGAACTAGCTGAAGAGTTAGCCTTACCTCCAGTGAAGATACACTGCTCGGTATTAGCGGAAGATGCCATTAAAGCAGCCGTTAATGATATTCGTGAAAAGCGCAATAAATAGTTAGATCTACTAAGAAGAAGATACATGGCAATATTAATGACAGAAGTGGCAAGAAACCACATTGCTAAGCAAATCAAAGGTAGGGACAATGCCTTGGGTATCCGTGTCGGTGTTAAGACCGCAGGGTGTTCAGGCTTATCTTACGTCTTAGAATTTGTGGATGCGCTGGAAGCCTCGGACCATGTGTTTGATCAAGGCAGCTTTAGCTTGGTTGTCGATCCAAAAAGTTTACTTTATCTTGATGGAACAGAATTAGATTTCGTTAAAGAAGGTTTAAATGAAGGTTTTGAATTTAAAAATCCTAATGTTAAAAACGAATGCGGTTGCGGTGAAAGCTTTCACGTGTAAGGATATTCTCTAATAGCGATATTATCCGGTGCCTTGGCGCCGGTTTTTATTTAAGGATAATAGTAATATAGGCATAAGAGAAAGCTTAGATGGACTTCACACAAAATTATTTTCAGTTATTAAGTATTCCTCAGCAATATACTGTTGATAATACGCTACTGTCTGATTGTTATCGTCAATTACAAAAACAGTTTCATCCAGATAAGTTTGCTTCTAAACCTGCAAATGAGCAACGCTTGGCAGTTCAGTTCGCAGCTTATATTAATACCGCTTATCAAACACTACAGTCATCAATATTGCGCGCCGAATATTTATTGTTGCTGGCAGATGAGGAGGTTAATCATCAGTCCACAACGATTAGTGATGGACAGTTCTTAATGCTACAAATGCAATGGCGAGAAAGCTTAGCAGATATTGTCGCACTAGAAGATTTGTCTATGGCAGAAGATCAACTCGATCGTTTGGGTGTTGTTGTCAAACAAGAAGTTATAGATTTAGAATTATCCTTTGAGCAGCAATATTCAGCGCAAGATATGGCTGAGGCAAAAAAAACCGTGGCTAAATTACATTTTGTTACAAAAATGTTAAGTGAAATTGATAGTGCATACTCGTAGCGATTGAGATTTAGGTGTCTATAGCACACCACTTTTTACTCACAGCTGCGTTGCTCCGCCTTACATAGAATGGCTATGCTGCGTTGTCGCGTCTAGTTGTGAGCAAAAATTGGTGCACTCTAAACACCTAAATCCCAAACGCTACGGGTATAGAAGCATCACTATTCGATTAATGAGTTAACTTTTTATATGGCTTTACTACAAATTTCAGAACCAGGGCAGTCGCCAGAACCTCATGCTAATGAGAAAAAGCGTGCACTTGGCATTGATTTGGGAACCACTAATTCATTGGTGGCAGCGGTTCATGATGATAGCGTGGAAGCCTTACTAGATAGTCATGGAGAAATGTTATTGCCATCGGTCGTGCAATATAGCGCCGCTACAGTGTTAGTTGGGCAGGACGCAAAGGATTTAGCGGTAGAGGATCCTTTAAATACCATCATATCAGTTAAACGTTTGATGGGACGTAGCTTTCAGGATGCGGCCTTTTCCAGAGCAACGACTAGTGATGGGCCTGGATCGGTATCTGCGACGGGTTTTGCTTATGACTTTTATCAGCGTGATGATGGTGTGGTTGCCATCAATACGCTGCAGGGGCCTAAAACGCCTGTTGAGGTGTCTGCCGATATATTATCTGTACTCGCAGAAAGAGGGCGTCATGCTCTTGGTGGTGAGCTAGATGGAGTAGTTATTACTGTACCGGCGTATTTTGATGATGCGCAACGCCAAGCGACTAAAGATGCTGCTCGTTTAGCGGGTTTACCGGTATTACGTTTATTAAACGAACCTACTGCAGCCGCTGTTGCTTACGGGCTGGATCAGCAGGATGCCGGTGTGATTGCCGTCTATGACTTAGGGGGTGGTACCTTCGATATTTCTTTGCTGCGCTTATCTAAAGGTGTATTTGAGGTGCTGGCGACAGGTGGAGACTCCGCTTTGGGTGGAGATGATTTTGATCGCGTGATTATGCAGTGGTTATGTGGCGAGCTAAAACTGACGCAAGGCTTAACGCCTACTGAAGAAAGACAGTTACTGAATAGCGCATGTGAACTCAAAGAGTCGTTAAGTGATATTGAATCGCATACGATTCAATATCAACAACACAGTATTACCTTAACGCGAGATAAGTTATATCAATTAATTGATCCTTTGATTCAAGTGACGAGCCGTGCGTGTAAGCGAGTGTTGCGAGATGCCGGGCTTGATAAGGCTGAGGTAGATCACGTAGTTATGGTTGGCGGTTCTACTCGCAGTTTACGAGTACGAAGTAAGGTGGCTGAATTTTTTGAACAAGAACCTTTAGTCGATATTGATCCAGATAAGGTGGTGGCGATTGGTGCCGCTATTCAAGCGGATATATTGGTGGGTAATAAGCCTGACAGTGAATTATTATTGTTGGATGTACTGCCACTTTCCCTTGGCTTAGAAACCATGGGTGGCTTGGTTGAAAAAGTGATTAACAGAAACACTACAATCCCCGTAGTAAAAGCACAGGAATTTACTACCTTCAAAGATGGCCAAACGGCGATGTCCATCCATGTAGTTCAGGGTGAACGTGAGCTGGTGGCAGATTGTCGCTCCTTGGCCCGATTTGAGCTGCGCGGTATTCCGCCAATGGTCGCCGGAGCTGCTCATATTCAAGTGACCTTTCAGGTAGATGCAGACGGTCTTCTCAGTGTTTCAGCGGCAGAAAAATCAACTGGATTAGCGGCTTCTATTGTGGTTAAACCTTCTTATGGGTTGGATGATGAAAGCATTACGCTAATGATCAAGGCATCGTTTGAGCATGCGCAAACGGATATTGTGTTGCGGGCATTACGTGAGCAGCAGGTAGAAGCTGAACGTGTGATTGAATCACTTCAATCTGCATTAGCGGATAACGGTACCGCACTATTGAGTCAACATGAGTTGAAAATATTGAACGGATTAATTGATGAGCTAAAATTACTGAGTCAACAAGACAATGCTGATGCGATTAAGTTTTTGATAGACAAAATTTCTGTGGCTTCTGAAAATTTTGCTGCGCGTCGAATGGATGTGAGTATCAAGCAGGCGTTGGCGGGAAAATCGTTAGAGAACGCTATTAAGTAATACAAAATGATAACCCTTTATTATGTTCACTAGTAATTATCGCTAGTTTTTGAGTAGCTAAAAATGACTAAAATTGTTTTTTTACCCCATGAAGAAATTTGTCCCGCAGGCGCTGTTATTGAAGCTGAAAAGGGCGAGAGTATTTGTCGAGCAGCTCTGCGCAACGGTATTGATATTGAGCATGCTTGCGAAATGAGCTGTGCTTGTACTACCTGTCATGTATTAATTCGGGAGGGATATGATTCTCTTCAAGGCGCGGACGAGTTAGAGGATGATTATTTAGATAAGGCATGGGGCCTAGAGCCTGATTCACGCTTAAGTTGCCAAGCCTTAGTGGCCGACGAAGACTTGATTGTTGAAATACCTAAATATACGATTAATATGGTATCCGAAAACCATTAAGTTATTACCCCGCTTCCATTTTTAGGATTATAAATTCATATAACGAGAAGTCAGTCTATGTCGCTCTGTTGGACGGATGTAGTAGAAATTTCTATTGAGCTAATCGATGCTAACCCCGATGTCGACCCACGTTATGTTAATTTTGTCGATTTACGTCAATGGGTAATAGCGTTGCCAGATTTTGATGACGTGCCAGATCGTTGTGGAGAAAAAATTCTAGAGGCTATTCAGATGGCTTGGATTGAAGAGCTGGATTAATGATATTTTTCATTTCTAAGCTTAACGCAGAGTTAAGCCTTTACACTATTTAGCCAGAAAAATAATTGGTTTTTAAGCCACTGACACCAGGTTTGATTGTTAGTATGCAGCCATGCATTGATTGTTTTTTAGAAACGCAGGGGTCGTAACCTGTTCCATCAGTAGCAATAAATAGCGTATCTAAATTTTCTCCGCCAAACGTACAATGCATTACATTTAAGGCATTAATGGATATCTTCTTTAGCCTTTTTCCGCTCTTGTCATAGCAGCTAATACAAGCACCGCCTAAATGACAAACCCATAAATTATCTTCCCTGTCGACACATAAGCCATGAGGTTGACCTTCAGGTTTTGATATACGGCAAAAAATTTCTGTTGCTAGTGGTTGCCGTTGGTCATCGAGATGAGTGGCATAAATGTAGCGTCCAGTTTTGGTACTTTGATATAAGGTTTTTCCATCTTTAGAGAAGGCAGGTTCGGCTATGGATTCTATGCCTACGTGGCTGAAACGATCAATGGCTAAATTCGGAGATAATTGGTAGATATGACTTTGTGGTTGGCCATTATTAGAGATGCTGGCGCTGCTCCAATAATGGCCATCTCGGTCTGCAATACCTCCGGTCGAGGTGTAATCACTAAAAAAAGGTTCAGGTTTGGAAATGTAAGTGACTTTGCGACTTTCAATATCAAAAAAACCGATACCATCTTTTAGTGTGGCAATAAACCCATTCTTAATGCTGGGCGATAAACTTAAAATAGGTTTGTCCAGTTCGCAATCAGTCACTTCCCCAGACGGTTCATGGTATTGATACAGTTTTTGTTGGTTATGCTCAATCCAAAACAGAGATGATTGATTATCAATCCATACCGGCTGGCCATTACAGCTATTGTCAATGTGGACAACGGTTTCGATACTGCTCATAGTTCGCCCTTAGTACTTATTGTTCTGTTTTTTGATGTTTTGTGCGACAAATAGTATATGGAAACGTTTACATTCGGTCAATTAGAGATTTCTGTCAAGAGTTAATATTTAAATGTAGGGTTTCGCTGTTGATGAGCGAAGGATAATGCGGTGTCTAAATGTTACTTCTGTTGAGTCGGTGCGGGGTGCTATCGGATAGTTGTCATCATTGATAATAGTGAACAGTGTTTTAATCGCCTGTTGTGCTATATCGTTTAGAGGAAGTTCTATAGTGCTCAATGCAGGGCTTGTTTTTGCAGCGTAGCGAATATTATCAAAACCAATAATAGAGAGTTCATCGGGTATTCTGATGTTTTGTTGTTTTAGCTCAGATAAAGCGTCTATTGCAAGATCATCGCTAGTGCAAAATATGGCCGTCACTTTAGGTGAACTGAGTAATAGTGTTTTGATAGTGTTTGCCATGCTTCTTGTGTTTGTTGAGAGACTGATAACCTGTGGGCTAGCTAACTTAGCTTTTTTCATGGAAAGTAAGAAGCCCGCGTTACGGCAGGCAGAGCTGGTGTTATTAATATCCGTTGTTATGCAGGCGATGGTTTGATGGCCTAAATCGATTAAATGATTAGTAGCGGTTTGGGCTGCTGCATAATTATCGAGACCAATATATTGCTTAGATAGGCCTGTTGCTATGGCTTCGCCTTTTATAAAAATGATCGGTAGTTGGTTTAGCGCTAGTTGTGTGGTCTTATCCAAACGCGGCAAGTCGATCATTACGATCAAGCCGTCAGCCTGTTTACTGTTTAGGATATCTCGATAATATTCTGCGTTGAGGGTTTGATGGTTAGTCTCTTTTATAAGTACGTCATAACCTTTAGATTGGGCAATTTGAGTCACTGTCCGAGAAAAATTCTCATCTAAAGGATCGCTAATACTGTAAACAACTAAAAGAATAATTCCCGTTTTCCCGCGGCGAAAGTTTTGTGCCAAAGTATTTGGTCGATAATTAAGGTGTTTACTTGCGCGTTCGACCTTTTCTCGTGTGACATGCTTGACTAAAGAGGGGTTATTAAAAAATCGTGAAACTGTTGCAATAGATACCCCAGCCATTTTTGCGACTTTTTTGATAGACATCGAAATTTAATCCCTTATTAAGCGGCTATTTTCTCTTTCTGGCTGTTCTTATCTTTAAGTATTATCTTTTTTTGGTGTAAATGTAAAATATAATTGACAATTAATTTTAGTTTGTCACCTTATTCGTCATCAGCCTTAAAAATAATGCCTTTATCTGCATTGTTGGCTGAATCTATTGGTTTCAGTAGGATTATGTGGTGTCACAGCTGTTGTTCTTTTTGCTCATTTTGGGAGGCGGGTCTAAAGCGGTATATTACGGCTAGAAAGGCCAATTAATACGCATTAGCTATTGCTGTCACCCCTATAAATCCTTAGAATGGCGACCTCAAAGGGGCTGGTGCTTTGTTAATCGAAATACCCCAAAAATTCCAACGTAAATAAGAGAGAATTCTGTGACTGTTGAACGCACACTATCTATTATTAAGCCTGATGCCGTTGCTAAAAACGTTATTGGTGAAATTGTCGCTCGTTTTGAGCAAGCTGGCCTAACATTAATTGCGGCTAAAATGGTGCACTTAAGCCAAGAACAAGCAGAAGGGTTTTATGCTGAGCATAAAGAAAGACCTTTTTTTACTGCGCTAGTTGAGTTTATGACTTCTGGGCCCGTTGTTGTTCAGGCGTTAGAAGGCGAAGGCGCCGTATTAAAAAATCGTGACCTAATGGGTGCCACCAACCCACAGGAAGCAGAGGCAGGTACTATTCGCTCTGATTTTGCCCAATCTATCGATGCCAATGCGGTTCACGGTTCAGATTCAACAGAATCTGCAACCCGTGAAATCGCTTATTTTTTCACAGATAACGAGATTTGCCCTCGAGGGTGAGATTTTTTAATGCCTAGTTCTATTGATGTTGACAGTATTCCTGACAATACTGGAATGCCTGATAAGGTAAACCTGTTGGGGCTGTCAGTATCAAAGTTAACTGCATTTTTTGAATCTATTGATGAAAAGCCTTTTCGTGCTATTCAAGTGCAGAAGTGGATACACCAGAATGGCGTTGATGACTTCGATGCCATGTCCAATATTAGTAAATCCCTACGAGAAAAGCTTAAGGATATTGCTGAGATTCGCCCACCTGAAGTGATTGAGCAGTTGGACTCCATTGATGGCACGCGTAAATTCTTAATTGGCGTTAGCGGCAATAATATTGTTGAAACTGTGTTTATTCCAGACGGTGACAGAGGCACATTATGTGTGTCTTCTCAGGTAGGTTGTTCTTTAGATTGTAGTTTTTGTGCAACAGGTAAGCAGGGTTTTAATCGAGACTTAACTGCCGCAGAGATTATTGGGCAGGTGTGGATTGCGGCAAAATCCTATGGGCAGCTGGATCCTAAAGCTGATCGTACGGTAACTAATGTAGTGATGATGGGGATGGGTGAGCCCTTATTGAATTTTGATAATGTCATCGATGCCATGAACTTAATGATGGATGATAATGCCTACGGCTTATCAAAAAGGCGAGTGACGCTAAGTACTTCGGGTGTTGTTCCCGCTCTTGATCGCCTAGGAGAGCATACCGATGTTAGTTTGGCAATTTCTCTGCATGCGCCTAACGACGCGCTACGAAACCAGCTGGTGCCGATCAACAAAAAATATCCAATAGCAGTGCTGCTGGCATCTGCTCAACGTTACATTACTGGCTTACCCGATAATCGTCGTAAAATGACGATCGAATATACACTGATTGATCAAATTAATGACCGCCCACATCATGCTTATGAGTTAGCGGAACTTTTGCGCGAAATCCCTGTCAAAATCAACCTAATTCCGTTTAATCCCTTTTCTTTAGTGAATTATAAGCGTGTCAGCAATAATTCATTGCGCACGTTTCAGGATATTTTGATAAAGGCAGGCTTTACTACCACCGTAAGGACTACTCGTGGCGAAGATATTGACGCTGCTTGCGGCCAGCTTGCCGGAAGCGTGAATGATCGAACTTCACGCAGCAAGCGTTATCGTGAGCAACAAGGCAGCTCAGTGCCGTCTCATATAGAGCCCATAAAGCTACTATTAGAATAGTGAAGGTTAAATGATAGTATGACTGTTGGTCGGCTTGTCGTCGGCTACTACAATAAAAATGTATAGAGGTTTATTTGTGTTTAAGTTTTTTAGTGTTGCGGGAGTGATGTGCATAGTGTTACTAAGCTCTGCTTGTATTACCACCAGCACCGGAAGACCTTCTACGGTCGATGAAAAAAAAGCCCATGATTCACACCTGAATCTCGGCTTGACCTATTTGCAGAGAGATAATCGTGAAGCTTCTCGTCGTCATTTTATTAAAGCGTTAGGCCTAAACCCTTCCTCGGCGGCGGCTCATAATGGCATGGCAATGTTATATCAATTGACCGGAGAAGTCGCACTAGCAGAAAAGTCGTTCCTCCGTTCAATTGATGAAGATAAAAATTTTACTCAAGCGCGTATTAGCTACGGCCGATTCTTGTATGAGCAAGCACGTTACGCGGAAGCTTTTGAAATGTTTGATAAAGCAGCATTAGATTTGTCATCACCACAGAGAGCCGTGGCGCTAACTTATCTTGGCCAGACGGCATTACAAATGGGCGATAGAATAAAGGCGAAGTCGAAGTTTGAGCATGCAGTGAATATAGATAACAAGCTCGCTTTGGCCATGATTGAATTGGGTGTTTTATATTTCGAAGAAAAAAACTATGTTAAATCTAAACAATATTTAGACCGTTATACTGATGTGGTAGGGCGCTCGCCAAGAAGTTTGTGGTTAGGTATTAGGATCGAGAGAGTTTTTGGTAACAAGGATAAAGAAGCAAGTTATGCCTTAGCCTTGAAAAACTTACACCCATACTCTCAAGAATACTTAGAATATAAAAATGAATTGCGCACTAAATAGTCAATAAAGCGGCTTAAAATATGAATGATGATAATGTGATTGCTGATAATAATGTTGATCCACGTCAACTTGTAGCAGGGCAAATGCTGGCTCAGCAACGAGAACAGCTAGGGTTGGAGCTCGGTGAATGTGCGGAAACTTTAAAAATATCCGTTGCCAAAGTTATTGCTTTAGAGTCTGGTGATGACACGCCTTTTGCCTCGGAGATTTTTATTCGTGGTTATTTAAAAAATTATGCCAAGCTACTGAATCTCTCCGGATGTGAAATCATATCTTGTTATGATTCACAAAAACAGGGTGATCAAGCACATAAGAACCGAGCGATAGAGCAGGCGGCTCAAACATCTTCAAAATGGTGGTTGCCTTATCTTGTCGGTGTGGTGGTGGTGTGCGGTTGGTTTTTTGTGTCTAATTACTTAGAACTTCAGGATAAACTCATATCTACTGTTGAACAAGAAAAAATACTACTAAAAATAGCTGTTCCTCTGAACAGTACATTAAAAAGTACATTAAAAAGTAATGACGTTGGTGAGAGATTAACTACTTATTCTAATGAGCTAAACAATCCTCCTCAGTCATTAGGTGAAGAGTTTAAGCAAGATAAAATTGAAAACAAGCAATCTATCGGTACAAGTGATGTTGATAGTGGCAATGTTAGTTTGAATATAGGCAAAGAAATTTTATCTGAGCCAGCGATCATAGTGGCTGAACCCGTTAAAGTTAAGGGAGTAATGATAGATACAGAAGGAGCAGCGTTGCTAGTAGATGAGCAGGTGGCAAATATAGATGTACTTAATCTGCCCCCTCAAGAGCCATTAACGAACGTGTCGGCTGATGTTTTTTCTGTAGACGATAGTTTGTATTTTACTTTTGTGGATGCATGTTGGGTGGAAATAGTTGATGCTAGTGATGAGACCATAATGTCTAGTTTGCGTAAAGCTAATAGTGATTTATTGGTTCAAGGTAAGGCACCGTTTTTTATTATATTAGGTAACATTAGTGGAACAACATTACGCTTTAACGATGAGAAAATTGCTTTGGATGGCAGTCGCGATGGTAGAACCTTGCGCTTAACTGTAGGCGGTTAAATTATTCTAGTAATACCCTCATTATTTGGTTTTTTTATTAAGAGAAGTTTATGCATTCTGAATCACCGATTAAGCGCCGCAGTACTCGCCAAATTATGGTGGGTGATGTTGCTGTTGGCGGTGATGCACCAATAAGTGTGCAAAGCATGACCAATACGGAGACAACTGATGTTGCTGCAACAGTAGCGCAGATTCAACAGCTTGAGCTGGCGGGCG
The DNA here is from genome assembly GCA_047619205.1 of Candidatus Endobugula sp. GTDB lineage: Bacteria > Pseudomonadota > Gammaproteobacteria > Pseudomonadales > Cellvibrionaceae > Endobugula. The sequence continues at coordinate 14,341 of JBLHJR010000026.1, forward strand.
CGGATATTGTTCGCGTGTCAGTGCCAACAATGGATGCTGCGGAAGCCTTTGGTCGTATACGAAAGCAGGTTAATGTTCCGCTAGTGGCGGATATTCATTTTGATTATCGCATTGCCTTGAGAGTGGCTGATCTTGGTGTGGATTGCTTAAGAATTAATCCAGGGAATATTGGCCGAGAAAAACGTATTGTGGCGGTTGTCGATAAGGCGCGGGACTTAAATATTCCCATTCGTATTGGCGTAAATGCCGGCTCTCTTGAAAAAGACATACAGAAAAAATACGGTGAACCTACGCCAGAAGCTTTAGTGGAATCTGCAATGCGCCATGTGGATATACTCGATAAGTTAAATTTTTACAATTTCAAAGTTAGTGTTAAAGCTTCGGATGTCTTCATGGCCGTTGGCGCCTATCGACTACTCTCGGAGCAGATAGATCAGCCATTACATTTAGGTATTACCGAGGCCGGTGGTTTTCGTTCGGGAACGGTTAAGTCAGCCGTAGGCTTGGGCGCTTTATTAATGGATGGCATTGGCGATACGATAAGAATTTCGCTGGCGGCAGATCCAGTGCAAGAAGTGAAAGTAGCGTGGGATTTACTAAGAAGTTTAAAACTGCGCAGTAGAGGCATCAATTTTATTGCGTGCCCGAGTTGTTCGCGACAAAACTTTGATGTGATTGCCACAATGAATGCCCTAGAGAGTCGCCTTGAAGATATTACGGTGCCGCTGGATGTAGCCGTTATTGGTTGTGTAGTTAATGGCCCGGGAGAAGCAAAAGAAGCTGATTTAGGCTTGGCTGGAGGTACGCCTAATAACCTCGTATATATTGATGGAAAACCAAGCCTAAAGCTTTCTAACGAAACCTTGGTTGACGACCTTGAGCGTTTAATTCGAGACAAGGCGGACGCCAAAGAAAAATTAATGGAAAATGTTATTGCTAAATGTTGAGTCAGTTAATGTAGAGCTGAATAAACAGAGCGTATCATTCACGCTAACGTATATTGACCGAATAAGACCCTCTAAGAGAGGTCTTCATTGCATCCCCAATACTTCTACTTTTGCTTCTGAGCACCTACTATCGCTACTTCACCATAAAATCACTTGTTTATCGGATTTGCTTAGCGATAATACTTAAGTCGAGTCACTATTTAGCCTATAATACCTGCCTTTTATACACCCTCGATAAATTGAGTGATTGGGTATTTATATTGAGTAAGATACAAGCAATTCGTGGAATGAATGATTTATTGCCTGAGCAGTCTCCTGCTTGGCAATATATAGAATCTGTAGTGTCATCAACACTAAAGCAATATGCCTATAAGGAGATTCGTTTTCCTATTATGGAGCAAACAGAGCTATTTAAACGTTCCATTGGAGAAGTGACAGATATTGTCGAAAAAGAAATGTATACCTTTGCTGATCGCAATGGTGAAAGCATTACTTTACGACCCGAAGGTACAGCATCCTGTGTGCGAGCCTGTGAGCAGCATGGGTTACTGTACAATCAAACACAGAAGCTATGGTATTGCGGGCCCATGTTTCGCTACGAGCGACCGCAGAAGGGTCGCCTACGCCAATTTCACCAAATCGGTGTTGAGGCGTTTGGTTTTAATGGCCCAGATATTGATGGCGAGTTATTATTGTTGAGTGCCCGGTTATGGAAAGCGCTGGGTATTGATGACGCGGTAAGTTTGGAAATTAATTCTTTAGGCACCTCTCAGTCTAGAGCAATATATAAACAGGCGTTAGTGGATTATTTGACGCCATTAAGCGCTCAGTTGGATGAGGATAGCCAGCGCCGTTTAGCATCTAATCCATTGCGTATTTTAGATAGCAAGAATAGTGAGACGCAAAACTTACTTAAACAGGCACCCCAGTTAGCAGACTATATTGAAGAAGAGGCTAAACATCATTTTGCGCGATTAAAAGCCATTCTCGATGCGGCAGATATTAGTTACAAAGTGAACCCACGTTTAGTGCGCGGCTTAGATTACTATGATTACACGGTATTTGAATGGGTAACCGATTCTCTGGGTGCGCAAGGCACTGTTTGTGCCGGAGGTCGATACAATGGTTTGGTTGAGCAGTTAGGCGGTAAGCCAACGCCAGCCGTTGGTTTTGCAATGGGTGTAGAGCGTTTAGTGCTTTTGCTTGAAGCGTTAAATGTAGTCCCCGGGGATAGCCATATGTCCAATGATGTTTATATTGTTGCCGTTGGTGATGTAGCGCCTTACGCCTTAAAGACGGCTGAAATTCTACGCAGTGAATTGCAAGATAGCGTTATTGTTAGCCACTGTGGCGGTGGTAGCTTCAAGAACCAAATGAAAAAGGCGGATAAAAGTGGAGCGGCTATCGCGTTAATTATTGGCGAAGATGAAATGGCCAATGAGCAATTGACCGTTAAATACCTTCGGGATAATAAAGCGCAAGAAATCGTCACTATCACACAGTGCATCACTATGCTCAAAGCAAGTTAACTATTAGTAAAAGCTATTAACAAAAAAATCAAACTGATAATTATTTATTTAGGAGAAAAATAACGTGGCAGACCATTTGACCGATGATGAACAACTACAACAACTTAAAAATTGGTGGAAAGATAATGGCACGTCGCTAATTATTGCAGTGCTGGTAGGTTTAATTGCTTATTTTGGTTTTCAAGGCTGGCAAAATCATCAGCAACAGCAAGCTGAGCAGGCATCCGCTTTGTATAGTGAGCTTTTAGAGACATTAACGGTTGATGCACAGCAATCGTTATCAGAAGAAAAAAAGACAACGGCAAATTACTTAACTGAACAATTACAGAATGAGTATAAGTCATCTCAGTATGCAGCCAATGCCAGTTTTTTATCGGCCAAAACGGCGGTTGATGATAATAAGTTAGATATAGCGGAAAAGGCCTTGTTGTGGGTAGTTGAAAATGGCAATAAGCCAGCTAAAGCGCTAGCTGAATTACGTTTGGCGAGAATATATTTAGCACAAAAAAAATATGCTGCGGCACTAGTGCTTGTTAATACTGAAGTAGAAACTACCTTCCTATCATTACATGCAGAGCTGAAAGGCGATGTTTTTACAGCTCAAGGTGAGTGGTTAAGTGCGCGAGAAGCCTATCAGCAAGCAATAGATTCCTTGGGAGATAGTTCGAGTTTTAGACGCAGCTTATTGCCTATTAAATTAGCTAACCTTCCTGCTGGAGAGAAAAAATAATGCGCTTGTTATTACTGCTAGCTGCAATCGTTAGCTTATCTTCTTGTTCTTTCTTTAAGGAAAAAGTTGAAGAGCCTGAAGATTTAACAAGTTACTCTAAAAACCTGATTGTAAAAGAACGCTGGAAAAGATCTGTTGGTGTAGGTCTAGGCGAGCTGTATCAATTAGTCAAGCCAGCTATTAGTATTGATAGTGTTTTCGCTAATGATATTGCGGGTCGTATTTATGCCTTTGATCGTAAAACAGGAAAAGAAAAATGGCAGAATCATTTAAAAGTTGATTTATCTTCTGGCGTTGGTTTGGGTGTGAGCGTGGTTTTGGTAGGTTCTCTAGATGGCGATGTTATTGCTTTGAATCAATCTGACGGTAAAGAATTGTGGCGTACAAATATTGCCAGCGAAATATTAGCTCCCCCTCAAACTAATGAAGACATCGTAGTTGTACAAACCAACGAAGGTAAGTTGTACGGTCTTGATGCGAGTACGGGTAAATTTTTATGGCGCTATACCGCTAAGTTACCCTTGTTAACCTTAAGGGGAACAGCAACCCCACAGCTATTCGGTAACAATCTTATTACAGGTTTTGCTAACGGGAAAATTGTCGCCATCTCTGCAAAGGATGGTGTGCTGTATTGGGAGCGTCGCATTGCTTATCCTCAGGGTCAGACACAAATTGAGAGGGTCGTGGATGTTGATGGTAATCCAGTGATTAGTGGACAAACAGTGTATGCGACTAGTTTTAATGGCAGCCTTACCGCGATTGCACCTAATGGCCGCTTACGCTGGACACAAAAAATATCTAGCTATCAATCGCCTTTGGTAATGGATGGACGTGTATTTGTGACTGCAGCAGATGGCAGTTTACATGCTTATGATGCCGAAACAGGCCTACCTTTGTGGGATAATTCTTTGCTTCTTTATCGCAAATTATCGGCGCCGCAAAATTTATCGGGCTTTGTAGTAGTTTCTGATTACAGGGGCTACGTGCACATTTTCGATCCGGAATTAGGCGTAATTGTTGGGCGCAGTCGCTTTGATAAAGAGGGTATTCGTTCGCCAATGATTTCTGATGGAACTTATTTATACGCCCTAGGTAATGATGGTGAATTATCTTCTATTTCAGTGCATTTACGCGGCTCACTAGAGCAAATAAATAAACAGAATGAAATTGAAAGAGAAAAAGCAAGAGAACAAAAAGAGATTAATATACCGATTAATACCCCCTAGCGGGGGATGTTAGTCGTCGCACCATACACTTCAAACAGAATTTTCTGTTAACCAATTATTGGATAATACATGCTTCCTGTCATCGCCCTAGTGGGTAGGCCTAATGTGGGTAAATCGACATTATTCAATCGTTTGACGCAACGCCGAGATGCGATTGTAGCAAATTTTTCGGGGCTAACCCGTGACCGCCAATACGGAGAAGCTGAGTGGCTTGAACGCCGCTTTATTTGTATTGATACCGGAGGGCTAAGTGGTGATGAAGAAGGTATTGATAGTGCGATGGCCGAGCAATCGTTATTAGCTATTGAAGAAGCCGACATCATTTTATTTTTGGTCGATTGCCGTGCGGGTTTAATGCCTGCAGATATGGCTATTGCTAAACATTTACGTAATAGTCATAAGAAAATTTATATTGTTGCCAATAAAGTTGATGGCCATGATCCTGATGTGGTGATTGCCCCATTTTATGAACTGGGTTTAGGTGAAATTCAGGCGACTACCGCGACACATGGCCGTGGTGTTAGCTTATTAATGCAAAACGTGATTGAAAGTTTTCCAGAAGTAGCAGAAGATTCTGAGTCTGGAGAGGACAGTAAGGGTATTAAGATCGCAGTGGTTGGTCGTCCTAATGTGGGCAAGTCGACATTAGTTAATCGACTTTTGGGTGAAGAGCGAGTAGTGGTGTTTGATCTTCCCGGCACTACTCGCGACAGTATTTATATTAATTATGAGCGCCACGGTAAACCCTATACGCTGATTGATACGGCAGGTATTAGACGTCGTAAAAATGTGACTGAAACAGTTGAGAAGTTTTCGATTGTAAAAACTTTGCAGTCAGTTGAAGATGCTAATGTCGTGGTCTTATTGTTAGATGCTAGTGAAGGTGTGGTTGATCAAGATCTACACTTAATGGGGCATGTTATCGATGCTGGACGTGCATTAGTGGTTGGACTGAATAAATGGGATGGTCTTGAGCAAGAGTTTAAGCAATATGTGAGAAGTGAGTTAGAGCGACGCTTACGCTTTGTTGATTTTGCAGATATACATTTCATTTCTGCATTACATGGTACTGGTGTGGGTAACCTCTATAAATCTATTGAAAAGGCCTATGCCTCTGCTACCGATAGATTCTCTACTAACCACCTGACCAACATATTACATCAGGCCGTGAAGGAGCATCAGCCACCCGTGGTTCGAGGTCACCGCATTAAGTTACGCTATGCTCATGCGGGCGGACATAATCCACCCATTATTGTTATTCACGGTAATCAAACCGCTGATGTTCCGGGCCACTATGTTCGTTATTTAGAAAAAACGTATCGTCGAGCACTTGATTTGCATGGAACGCCCATACGCATACAGTTTAAAACTGCCGACAACCCTTTTGGCAACAAAGAACTCACCGATAAGCAGCGTACTCGTCAGCGTCGCTTGAAAACGGCAAGGACATTCGTCAAAGACAAAAGGTCGCCGACAAATAGTCCTAAGACATAACTAGAGGAGTCTAATGGGAACGTTATTGACAATATTAGGCGTTTTATTTGTGTCTTTAATCATCATTATTCCCTTGGTAGAGCGCTTTGCTAAGCGTGACTCGACTGAAGAGTTAAGTAAATTAACTCGGTGGATTCTCCCTCTGCTTTTATTGCTGATGGTGTTACAAGCGTTAAGATATTTCTTGTAACCCTCTAGGAGGCTGTCCGAGAATAGAGAACCTGCTGCGGAAAAACTATTTCGGCCCATTTTCCCGATCATTTTCGTTGAATAGAACCACTATTCGCCTCAAATGTTCGAAAAAATGGACTCAAAATTGTTTCCCCTCGCGACGGCCCCTATTCTCGGACAGCCTCCTAGGAGGCTGTCCGAGAATAGAAACCTACTGCGTAAAAGCGGATTTTGGCCAGATTTTCTCCTGATTTCCGTCGCGTAATGGCGTCTACTTTTGGCAAATAAAACCACTATTCTCCTCAATTCATGAAAAAACCTGACTCAAAACCGCTATCCCTCGCTATGGCCCCTATTCTCGGACAGCCTCCAGTTAAATAGGCTTAAATTCCCGCTGTTTGACAGCTCCAGCCTCTATCTTGTAAGCGCAGCGCTATGGCCTTGGCTTTAGTCTCGCAGCTAAAAGTATTGCGTTGTTTATGCCACAGTACTTTTGCTTCCTGCGTATTTTTTTGATGAGAAACACTACAAGTCTCAGTATAAAAGGTATCCGCTTGATAGCGTATGTTGATTTGTCGATATTGCTGTCCCGATGTGCAGTGGTAACCTGCGTTATTCATATCAACAGATGATGGATTAGAAAGTAATGCTTCAGAATTCGGCCCAATCAGTATGATTCCTAAGAGACCCACTGTTTGTAAGGGATGATTAAAAGCCATTTCATACCTCTCGTATATGGGTAGTCAGTCCTATACCCTCACTGATAAATATAGCAGTAGTTAGAGAAAGCGGTTGAATTTTTTTGTTATGGGTAGTGCTCAAAAAAGCAATGAAATAGATAAGGGCATCTCTAGCAATGCACTTTTTCCGCGATTGCCGCGCCGCCTCTTGGCGGCTCCGTGTTCCCTGTGTTAAAAAGGGAGTTGTGTCGTGTATGCCATATACACTGAGATCCTCTGCGTAGTGCCTTTTCGCTTAGAAGTACCTACTGGTTGCTACATTCACGAAAAAATTACTGTTTTTAGCGTTGCCCATAAGTCAGTATTGGCTAGAGCTGCAGAGGATTGATTGCTAGAGAGACCGTATTTTTACTCTGTTAATGCTGTATTAATGTATTTTTTTTACGATACTAGTTATATAACCCTTGGCTAAACGGGTGCTTACTTCGTCTCCAGCTTGTACTTCATGGCTGTTTTTTACTATGGAGCCGTCTTGTGTATTGGTAATACTATAACCACGAGATAAAACCGACAAGGGACTTATGGCGTTAAGGATGCCAATTTGATGGCTAAAGTGCTGCCGTTTGTTGCTAATCAGGTTATTAATGCCCTTATGTAGGCGCACTTTTAGCGTAGATAAACTATCAGCATAGCGTTTAATACTTTTTTCTGGGTGGTGTAGGCCGAAGCGTAACTGTGTTTGTTTAAGTAAGTTATTTTGCTTCGCTAGCTGGGTATTTATACTATGAATTAATGTTTGTTTTAAATAGCCTAACTGTTTTTGTTGAGAGCTTATGCGTTCGCCAGGGTGGCGTAAGCGTCGTTGTAAAAATTGTAATTTTTGCTGTTGTTGTTGAATTTTACGTTGGCAATGGTCTTGTAGGGACTGTTGATAAGTATCAAGAGTTTGCAGCCATTCATTCAGGTCTGGCGCAATAATTTCTGCACTAACAGAGGGTGTCGGCGCTCGATGATCAGCAACAAAATCGGCAATAGTAAAATCAACTTCATGGCCCACCGCACTAACGATAGGAATAGGGCAGGCGGCAATAGCACGGGCCAATTTTTCATTGTTAAATGCCCACAAATCTTCAATAGAACCGCCGCCTCGACCAATAATCAATACGTCACATGGGGTGATATCATTTGGTGTAAAACGTGTCGCCTTATCTACTGCCGCAATCATTTCATCGGCAGCTTTTTCTCCTTGAACGCTTACAGGAAAGACGGTGACAGAGGCAATAGGGTAGCGTCGTTTTAATACACTGATAATATCGTGAATAGCAGCACCGGTAGGAGAGGTGATCACGCCAATATTTTCAGGGAATGCAGGCAGTGCTTGTTTGCGTGTGTCGTCAAACAATCCTTCAGCACTTAATTTGGCTTTTAATGCCTCATACTGCTGTTGTAACAAACCCGTGCCAGCGGCTTCCATATGCTCGGCAATCAGTTGGTATTCTCCACGACCTTCATACAGGCTGACCCGAGCACGAAGTAGCACTTGATCGCCAGACTCAGGCTGCCACTTTAGGCGTTGATTAGTGGTGCGAAACATGGCGCAGCGTACCTGCGCCTGATTATCTTTTAAAGTGAAGTACCAATGTCCTGAAGACGGCTTAGCGAGATTAGATATTTCACCTGACACCCAAATTAGCGGCAAATGGGTTTCGAGTAATTGTTTTGCGCGGCGATTCAGCTGGCTAACACTAAAAATGGTTTTTTCTGTCGTCATCAAATCATTGTAAAGCTCTTAAGGATGGGCGCAAGCATTTATCCATAGATTATGAGCAGATCACTATTAATTCCCACCATCAGCACTGATGGCATGCAATCATAGTATTTACTGACCCACACTAAAGGACTATAATAAAGCGTTTAACTTCGAACCGTTTATTGTCAATGATTGCCGTCAATGATCGAACGTTTGGTTTACTTTACCCCCTTTGAGGTTAGACTCTCTATGCTACGCATTATTGAAGACGCACTCACATTTGATGACGTGTTACTGGTCCCCGGTTATTCCGCCATTACAGCGAAAGATGTTTCGCTGAGCACACAGCTCACTCGCACCATTCAATTAAATATCCCTCTAGTTGCTGCAGCAATGGATACGGTGACCGAATCCCACTTGGCTATCGCACTAGCTCAAGAGGGCGGTATTGGTATTATTCATAAAAGCATGTCTATCGAACAGCAAGCGCAAGAAGTTCGTGCGGTTAAAAAGTTTGAAGCGGGCGTAGTGAAAGATCCTATTACTATCGAATCTAGCGCTACTATTCGTGCGTTGGTGCAATTAACACAAAAGAACAATATATCGGGAGTGCCTGTATTAGAAGATGGCAAGTTAGTCGGTATTGTGACTGGCCGTGATGTCCGTTTTGAAACCAATATGGATGCCACTGTTGCCAGCATTATGACAGGCAAAGAAAAGCTAGTGACGGTTAAGGAAGGTGCTCAGGCTGAGTTGGTAAGAGAGTTACTACATAAACATCGTATTGAAAAAGTGCTAGTGGTTAATGATCAGTTTGATTTATGCGGTTTAATAACGGTTAAAGATATTAATAAAGCAGAAAAATATCCCAATGGTTGTAAAGACCCTGAAGGTAGTTTGCGCGTAGGCGCATCGATTGGCACCAGTCCTGATACCGATGATCGAGTCGAGGCTTTAGTGTCGGCCGGAGTAGATGTGTTAGTGGTTGATACCGCTCATGGACATTCCAAAAATGTCCTCGATCGAGTACGTAAAATCAAAAAAGACTATCCTGATGTACAAGTCATTGGTGGCAATATTGCTACAGCCGCTGCCGCTAAAGCCTTAGTAGAAGCGGGTGCTGATGGCGTTAAAGTGGGTATTGGCCCCGGTTCTATTTGTACCACGCGGATTGTGAGCGGCGTAGGCGTACCACAAATATCGGCAGTAGCAAATGTAGCCGAAGCGTTAAAAGGCACAGGGGTGCCGGTTATTGCTGACGGCGGTATTCGTTTCTCTGGTGATGTGGCAAAAGCCATTGTCGCGGGGGCAAGTTGCGTGATGATGGGCTCAATGTTTGCTGGTACAGAAGAAGCACCCGGTGAGGTCGAACTTTATCAGGGGCGTACCTATAAATCCTATCGCGGCATGGGCTCCTTAGGCGCCATGTCGAAAACACAGGGTTCTTCCGACCGTTACTTTCAAGACGGCAGCGCGGTAGAAAAATTAGTGCCAGAAGGCATTGAAGGTCGCGTGCCTTATAAAGGCCCACTATCGGCTATCGTACATCAGTTAATGGGTGGCTTACGTTCTGCGATGGGGTATACCGGATCAATTGATATGGAAACCATGCGTACTCAACCTGAGTTTGTTAAAGTCAGTTCAGCGGGCATGAGTGAAAGCCATGTTCACGATGTACAGATTACTAAAGAAGCGCCCAACTATCCTATACGTTAAGTTTATACGTTAAATTATAGGAGCCTAAACTATAGCAGCCTAAACTATAGGAGCCTAAACGATAGCAGCCTAAACCATAGGAGCCGCTCGATAGGTCCCTATAGCTAGCGGCTAAACAACTAACAACAATATTTTTTAAATGAATGTAAAACGAGAAGATGTAATGACGCAAGATATCCATGCGGAACGCATGTTAATTATTGATTTTGGTTCACAGTACACGCAATTAATTGCGCGTCGTATTCGTGAAATTGGTGTATTTTCTGAAATTCGTGCGTTCGATATTACCCTAGATGAAATTAAAGCATTCAAACCCAAAGGTATCATTTTATCGGGTGGTCCAGAATCGGTTACCGCAGGTGAATCCCCTCGGGCAGCAGAAGGAATATTTGATTTAGGTATCCCCGTGTTAGCCATTTGCTATGGCATGCAAACCATGGCGCAACAACTGGGTGGCCAAGTATCAACGTCCACATTGCATGAGTTTGGTTATGCGCAAATTAAAGTAGAAGGGGATGGCGGTTTACTGAGTGGGCTAAAAGATCATAATGATGCCGCAGGCGATGCCTTATTAGATGTATGGATGAGCCATGGAGATAAAGTCTCCGTCCTTCCCGAAGGCTTCGAGTTAACGGCATCTACCGCTTCTTGTCCTATTGCCGGTATGGCGCATGTAGAAAAACACTTATACGCTATTCAATTTCACCCCGAAGTCACGCATACCCTACAAGGCCAAGCATTGTTTGAAAACTTTGTGCAAACAATTTGTGGCTGCGAGGGTCTGTGGACGCCAGCAAAAATTGTTGAAGATGCTATTTTTCGTGTGCGCGAAAAAGTGGGTACAGATCAAGTATTATTAGGTTTGTCCGGCGGTGTTGATTCCTCTGTAGTGGCGGCGTTACTGCATAAAGCCATTGGCGATCAGCTGACCTGTGTTTTTGTCGATAATGGTCTGCTGCGTAAAAATGAAGGTGATCAAGTCATGTCGATGTTCGCTGAAAACATGGGTGTTAAAGTGATTCGTGTGGATGCAGAAGACTTATTTCTCGGTAAATTAGCGGGTATTAGTGATCCCGAATTAAAACGTAAAGCCATTGGTAATACGTTTATCGAAGTCTTCGATGATGAATCGCAAAAATTAAATGGCGTTAACTGGTTAGCCCAAGGCACGATTTATCCTGATGTAATTGAATCGGCGGCATCTAAAACAGGCAAAGCTCACGTGATTAAATCTCATCACAATGTGGGCGGTTTACCCGATGACATGAAAATGCAATTGGTTGAACCTTTACGTGAATTATTTAAAGACGAAGTACGTAAGATTGGTCTAGAGTTAGGTTTACCTTACGATATGGTTTATCGTCATCCTTTTCCTGGGCCGGGTTTGGGTGTGCGTATCTTGGGTGAAGTGAAAAAAGAATATGCTGAAATATTACGTGAGGCCGATGCGATCTTCATCGAAGAGCTACACAATGCAGATTGGTATCATAAAACTAGTCAGGCGTTTGTTGTATTCTTGCCGGTAAAATCCGTGGGCGTTGTGGGCGATGGTCGTCGCTATGAATGGGTGGTAAGTTTACGCGCAGTTGAAACCATTGATTTTATGACCGCACGCTGGGCACACTTACCCTATGAGTTATTAGAGAAGGTTTCTAATCGCATCATTAACGAAATAGAACACATTTCTCGAGTGGCCTACGATGTATCTAGTAAACCACCAGCGACGATTGAGTGGGAATGATAATAGCTACAAGCTTCAAGTGGGAAGCCGCAAGCGTTAAGCCGGAGAGTTAACCCCTTCGGCTTTTTTGTATCGTCTTATTGGAACAACTTATTGGAACAACACAGTATGTCTATTTTTACTGCCATCACAAAAGAGACTTTTTTGAACACGATATGGCAAACAAAGCCCTATGTCTTTTCTCAGGCGATGCCAGAGTTAATCGATTTGATTGATGGTAATGAGTTAGCGGGTTTAGCCTGCGAAGCAGAAATTGAGTCACGCATTATTGCGGGTTACGAAGTGTTTGGTCAGTGGACTTGCCAGCAAGGGCCTTTTACAGAGGACACATTCTCCACATTGCCTGAAAAAAACTGGACCTTATTAGTTCAAGGCATGGACCAATGGATAGATGAAGTGCGCGATATCCTCCAAGTTTTTTCTTTTTTACCTCAATGGCGCTTAGAGGATATTATGGCCAGTTATGCCCCCATTGGCGGGGGAGTAGGCCCACACTTTGATTATTATGATGTCTTCTTGATACAGGTATCCGGCTCCCGTGAGTGGCGTTTAGGTCAGTGCTGCGATGAAGCCACAAGTCTACAAGACAATGATCAAGTTAAGCTATTAGCGGAGTTTGTAACAGAAGAAACCCATCTGCTACAGGCTGGCGATATGATTTATATTCCTGCAGGCAAAGCCCATTGGGGTGTAGCTTCTAGCGAAGACTGTATTACCTTTTCAGTAGGCTTTCGTGCACCCTCAGAAAAAGAATTACTCTCTACTGTATTCGATAATATGATCGATGGCTTGTCGGAGCATCATCGTTATAAAGATAATCTAGCCTCTATTGATGAGCATCCAGCAAAAATTAATAATGCGGCGCATCAGCAGCTAGTTGAGTTTATCAGTACTTTAAGCGCAGAAAAGTTACAGCATGCCGCAGAGCAAGCTTTTGGTGAGCAGGTAACAGGGCCTCGCTATGCCCCTATGAGTGAGTTGATATCTATAGAGAAAGGCGAGTTCGAAGCCGTTATCGCTGAGCTTATTGAGGCTAAAGAAGACTTATCGATTGTGACCTTAGCGCACAGTCGCTTGGCCTTCTCGGACACGCAGCTGTTTGTCAATGGTGAAGCCTATAATACCCACGAAAGTTTTGCCGAATCTGTCTGTAATGGTTTGATTCCCTATACTTTATTGACTAAAGCCTCAGTGAATATCTTAAAGGATTTACTCGATAATGGTGATATTACTTTAGACGGCGACTGAACTTGCTAAGCGCTCATTTGTCCTATTCTCGTCTATATAGACTTATGGGCACCTCTAAAAACAGTCATTTTTTCGTGAGTGCAAGCAGGCACCGCGCGGAGAACCGCAGTGTATAGACCATACTCCCTAGCACAGGGAGCACGGAGCCGCCAACAGTAGGCGCCATGAGGCGACGCAGCAATCGCGGAAAAAGTACGTTTTTAGAGATGCCCTTATTATAATCTTAGCAAAGGCGGTGGTACAGATGGTGGCAAATATACGGGTTAAAATGGGAGTAAAGCAGAATATTATGCGTCTGCTGTTACTGGCGATGCTGAAGTTGATAATAATAGTGTTGCCAGTCACTAAAGCCTATTCATCAACAGAAACATTAATTGTTGCCGGTGGTTGTTTTTGGTGTGTGGAATCAGATTATGAAAAGTATAAAGGCGTATTAGCAGCAGAGTCGGGTTATATTAATGGTCATGTAGAAAATCCTACTTATAATCAAGTAGCGAGTAAAAAAACAGGACATTTTGAGGTAGTAAAAATTAGTTATGATTCCACCAAGGTATCCCTGCAAGAGCTAACAGACTATTTTTGGAAAACGATCGATCCCACGGATGCTCATGGGCAGTTTTGTGATAAAGGTACGCCCTATAAAACAGCGTTGTTTTACCAAACGCCTGCGCAAAAACAGGTGTTTGCGCGTTCGTTGGGCGACGTTACTAAAAATAAACCCTTCGCCATGGACGTGGTGACAGAAATACTTGAAGCAGAAACATTTTATCTTGCGGAAGATTACCATCAAGATTATTACAAAAAAAATCCCCTGCGTTATAACTACTATCGAACCGCTTGTAGGCGCGATGCCAGGATTGAAACGTTATGGGGCGAAGTGGCATCAAAAAAGTTTCATTAGCCAAAAAATAGTACGCTAAATAAGGGGTTATGTTTTTACTTCGAATATTATAAAGGTACGGGTGACTTTTTTCTTTGGCACTAATCCATCTCAGCAAGCCCATGCTCTATTTGTATGTTGGCCATATCATATAGATAGGGTGTTAAAATAGTAGCTGCAGGAGGCAGTACAACAGATAGTTCTGTACAAGCAATGACAATCGGTGCTTGCACTTGGTACTGTTTGATTAGTTGGTGAAAACTTTTGATGTCTTCGGCCGATTCCTGATGGGTATACACTAATTGACGAAGATGCTCTAAGTTGTCGATATCATCTATATGGGGAATGATAAGCGTGATGCCAGCAGAAGAAAATGTATCGTGTAGTGTAGTAGAGTTGATACTGTAGCGGGATCCAAAAATAACCACTTGAGTGTGTCCGTCATCCTGTAATTTTTTAATAGTTTCCGTCACGGGGTGAACAATGCTGGAGGCATTTATACTTAAGTCTTTATTTATATGATCATAGCATTCATGTAAGGTAATGTTTGGAATAATAATTTTTCTAACGGCTAGGTCAGATAGTGCATTCAAATATTTTTTTAGCGCAGGGACTAAAATACTGAATTGGTCGGGAAGGTAAGGGTTAAATTCATTGAAATCACTGTTCAATAGCACCAAAGGGCAAGTGCTATAGCCACCCATCCGTGTATTATAAGCGGTATTGAATTGCTCTAAATAAAATACGGTAGAGCGGCTGCCCAATCCTAATAAGCCTATCCGCTTTATTGCTTTGAGCGTTTTATTTTCAGCCATTATTTTCGATTTAAAATATAGTCGGCGAAGTATTGTTTGCTATCAGTGAGTTTTGTGGTGATCTCAAAATCCGTTTTATCTAGTATGGTGGCTATAATATCGTCATTATATTTTCGTGAAGTTTCTGTATGTATTTTTTCGCCGGCGGCAAATTGATAAACCTTGCCGGTGGCCTTAATGTGAACATCTTGATCTTGTTTGCTTCTTAAGTAGCTCTTGGCGACACCGTCTTCTTCGTCATATTCTGGTGCGTGTTCAAAGGCATCCACATCAAATTTTGCTTCTAACTCATGATTCATTCGATGTAGCAGATTAATGTTAAAGTCTTTGGTAATACCATTTTTATCGTTATATGCGGGCATAATGACATCAGCAGACTTGATCAAATCAGCACCGACCAGCAGCTTATCATTAGGATTTAAATTGGCGCCTAAGCGATAAAGAAAGTCGCTGGCAATATCATCTGCCATATTGCCAATATTAGAGCCTAAAAATAACACTACCTTCGGATGATGGCTATCTTTTAAGGACTCTAGAATATCAAAGTAGTCCCCATGTTTTTGTTTGACCGGCACTTGAGGTAAATCTTGAGCAAACACTTGCTCTAATTGATCCAAGGCATTTTTAGAAATATCCACGGGCATGTAATCGTATTGATAGGCTGCTTCACTTAAAGCCTCCAATAATTTTCGTGTCTTCGTCCCATCGCCTGCACCAAGCTCAATCAATTCAAAATATACGGATTTATCGAGCTGTAATTCACGAATAATATCGTGAGTTTGCTCACTAAATATTTCCATCTCAGAGCGGGTCAGGTAATACTCGGGCATATTCATAATTTCAACAAAAAGGGCATCGCCTTTTTTATTATAAAAATATTTAGACGACAGCTTTTTTTCTGCTTGGCTAAGCCCGTCATCGACATCTTTTGCAAATTGTTCAATCATAAGTATTCACTTTTCATTAGGTCTTTCATTAAAATAGAATGCTGTTAACATCAATTGGTTAAGTTTTTACTGAGCTTTTGTATTCTCGTGCTAGACGTATGCCAGAATATTGCCATTGAAAATAAGGGTGGAAAAAATTACGGTAAGTCGGCCGCGAATGTCCTATTGACGTGGCCGTAGAGGCGCCGCGTAATACCATCTGGTTAACCATGAACTTACCATTATACTCACCCACAGCGCCTTTGTTAATAGTGAATTTAGGGTAAGCTTGGTAAGCCGATGATGTCCACTCCCAGCGTTCTCCCCAGTTGAATTGTTGACAGGCAACTTCCCACTCAGCTTCCGTTGGTAGGCGCATGTTTTTCCAATTAGCAAAAGCATTGGCTTCGTAATAGGAGACGTGAGCTAGCATAGCCTGTGGGTCAACAGGGGTTAATCCCGCTAGGGTATAATAATGCCACAGGCCATCAATATTATGCCAGTAGAGCGGGCTATTCATGTTGTTTTTACAGACCCATGCCCAGCCCTCGTCTAGCCAGTAGTCAAAACTAGTGTAGCCGCCGGCTCGCATAAACTCGATATACTCACCGTTAGTGACTAATGATTTAGCGATTTGGTAGTTCGATAAATAGGTTTTGTGACGGCCCAGTTCATTATCAAAGCAGAAATCCTCGCTATCGTGTCCAATCGAATATATACCTTCATCGATACTGACCCAACAATCGTTGCCATGTTCATCAATTTTGCAGTCACTACTGTGTTTAGCGACAAGATTGAAGTTGTCGGCATAGACCGGGTAGCAAGGGTTTAGCCCTAAAATATACTTTATATCCGTAATTAACAGCTCTTGGTGCTGTTGCTCATGGTTAACGCCTAAAGTGATTAAGGCTTCGATTTCATTGCTGATAGGCTGAGAAAGTAGGGCGAGGATATGTTCATCCACGTAACGACGGTACTGATAGACCTGCTCTACGCTAGGCCGCGTCATAATGCCGCGTTGAGCACGCAGCGCTCTATCACCCACAGTTTGATAGTAACTATTAAATAAAAAACCAAATTTGGCATCAAAAACTTGATAGTCGCCTACGAACTTTGTCAGAATCATTTCTTCAAAAAACCACGTGACATGAGCTAAATGCCATTTAGGTGGACTAGTAAACTCTGCAGCCTGAGGCACATAGTCCTCGATGTTCAGCGGCGCACAGAGAGATTCTGTGTGTTGGCGAGTACGGGTAAACTGTTCTAGCAGCATCTGCAAACGATCCTAGGGGAAACTTTAAAAACAGTATTATTAACCAATTGCAGATTTATAAGCAAATGCTAGTGAGTTTAATTGTTCAATAATGGGAGGGTTGTTGCCTGTGCTGGCGTATAATGTTCACTTCTTTTACTATCAATCACTATTAAGATCAAAAAATGCACATTTGGGTAGATGCGGATGCTTGTCCGGTAGTCATCAAAACAATTTTATTTAAAGCCGCAGAACGGACACAGCTGCCACTAATTTTGGTGGCGAACCAAGCGATATCTCATCCTCCCTCGCGTTATATCACTATGCTGCAAGTGCCTTCCGGCTTTGATGTAGCGGACGATGAAATCGTCAAGCGAGCGGTAAAGGGGGATTTAGTCATTACGGCCGATATTCCTTTAGCGGCAGAAGTGATGCAAAAGGGCGCTTATGCGCTTAACCCCCGAGGCGAATTATATACTCAAGAAACCATCAAAACCCGCCTAAATATGCGTGATTTTATGGACACTATGCGCGCCAGCGGCGTGCAAACCGGTGGGCCTCCGCCGCTGAGCCAAGCCGATAGACAAAAATTCGCCAACAATGTAGACCGGCTATTGTTGAAAGCAAAAACAGCACAACTCCACCCTAAGGCATAACGTTTACGCTTAATAGCTCAAAGGTTACTCGCATATTTTTACGATTATTGATAAAATTTCCGGCCGCGCTTCCTACCCTAAAAGACACGACAATAACCCTATGACAGCAGATATATCCCTTATCGTTCCTCCACAAATGGACAAAACACGTGCCTTAGTGAAAAGCCATCTAGCGGCGGTGCCGACACCGAGCTACTCTCCTGCAGAGACTGCGGCTCATAAAGAACAGATCAAAGACTTATTAATCGCGAATAATGCGGTAATTGTGGCGCATTACTACACTGACCCAATGATTCAGGCCCTAGCCGAAGCAACCGGTGGCTGCGTCGCCGACTCCTTAGAAATGGCACGTTTTGGGCAACAGCATAACGCGGAGACCTTAATTGTCGCGGGGGTGAAGTTCATGGGCGAAACGGCGAAAATCCTAACCCCTGAAAAACGCGTACTCATGCCAACCTTAGAAGCGACCTGTTCTTTGGATTTAGGTTGCCCTGTAGACGAATTCACGGCATTTTGTGATCAACACCCCGACCGTGAAGTGGTGGTTTATGCGAATACCTCCGCCGCAGTGAAAGCGCGCGCAGATTGGGTAGTGACTTCTAGCATTGCGGTACAAGTAGTGGATCATTTAGACAGTGAAGGCAAAAAAATCATCTGGGCACCCGATAAACACCTAGGCGATTATGTTCAACGCCAAACCGGTGCGGATATGTTGCTATGGGATGGCGCCTGTATTGTTCACGAAGAATTTAAAGCCAAAGGCATCGAAGAGTTAAAAGCCGTATACCCAGATGCCATCGTACTAGTTCACCCAGAGTCGCCCCAAAGCGTTGTCGCAATAGCCGATGTGGTAGGCTCAACTTCACAGTTAATTAAAGCCTCACAAACGATGAAGCAAAATACGTTTATTGTGGCGACCGATGCAGGCATTTTTTATAAAATGCAGCAATTAAGCCCCAATAAGCACTTTTACATCGCACCCACTGCGGGTAGCGGCGCCACCTGTTTGAGTTGTGCTAACTGCCCATGGATGGCGATGAACAGTTTAGAAAAAATGGTTAGCGCGTTACAGCATGGCAATGACGAGATACACGTTGATACTGCGCTAGGTAAACAAGCGATGAAGCCTTTAAATCGCATGTTGTCTTTTATTGCTAGTTAACCATTCGAAGTACTGCAATAAAACTTATCACGGCGACACGCGTGATTAAGTTTTATTGCAGATGATTATCAAGTGACAATGGAGAGCAACTATCTTTGAAAAGTATCCCCCTTACCCCGTGGTCTATCGACGACGCCGCTAACCTTTACGGCATTAAAAACTGGGGCAACCCTTATTTCAGCATCGGCGATAATGGCAATGTCAATATTGTCGCGCCTTCAATTAATGGTAATCATTCTGCACAGGTTTCCTTTTTAGATGTGATCGCAGGTCTGCGTGAACGGGGCTTAGAAATGCCCGTACAACTACGCATAGAAAACCTACTCGACCATCGTATTTCCTGTTTGAACGAAGCCTTTGCGAAAGCGATAAAAAACTCTAGCTATCAAAACCATTATCGTGGTGTTTTTCCTATTAAGGTCAATCAGCAAAAGCATGTAATTGAGGAGATTACACATTTTGGTAGCCGTTATCATCATGGCCTGGAAGCGGGGAGTAAAGCGGAATTAATTATTGCGCTATCGCATATTACCGATAACGATGCCTATATAATTTGTAATGGTTACAAAGATGCCGAGTTTGTTGATCTAGGCTTGCACGCCATAACATTAGGCGTGCGCTGTTTTTTTGTGATTGAAACCCCCAGTGAATTACCCATCATTATCCAGCGCAGTCAAGCACTCGGCGTAAAACCTTTATTAGGTGTACGTTTAAAACTGGCCTCAAAAGTGGATGGACACTGGAGCGAAGACAGTGGCGACCGCAGTATCTTTGGTTTAAACACCATACAATTAATGACGTTAATAGAACAATTAAAAACCGCCGACATGCTAGATTGTTTGCAGTTATTACATTTTCACTTAGGCTCACAACTCCCCAATATCCGTAATATTCGTAGCGGCATGTTAGAAGCCTGCCGCTACTATGTAGAATTAATTCAAGAAGGTGTGCCACTACAATATATAGATTTAGGTGGTGGCTTGGCAGTCGATTACGATGGTAGCCAAAGCAATAATATTCATAGCATGAATTATTCCTTAGATGAATATTGTGTGGATATCGTCGAATCTATTATGGAGACTCTAGATCCATTACATATTCCCCATCCAGTCATTATTACCGAATCGGGTAGGGCAACGGTGGCTTATTCGTCGGTGCTATTATTTAATATTTTAGATGTGAGCCATTTTGATCCACAACCCTTACCAGAAACTCTACCAGAAGAAAGCCAAGAGATAATCCAGAATTTATTTTCCGTAGTAGGCTCTTTACAGCTCAGTCGCTTACAGGAAAGCTACAACGATGCCGTGCATTATCGCGATGAAATTCGAGAACTGTTTCGCCGTGGGCAAATCTCCTTGCGCGATAGAGCATTAGGTGAAAATATTTTCTTGGGTGTCATGCAACGTATTGTCAGCTTGCTGCCACAATTAGAGCGTGTGCCAGAAGAGTTAGAGGGTTTAGGCGAAGAACTAGCAGACATTTACTACGGTAATTTTAGTGTATTTCAATCATTGCCCGATGCTTGGGCGATTGATCAAGTGTTTCCTATTATGCCGGTACACCGTTTGCAAGAAGCGCCTAGCAGAGAAGCGATTATCGCTGACCTAACCTGTGACTGTGACGGAAAAATTGATCACTTTATCGGTGAAGATGGCGTGCGCAATACCTTGTCATTACATCCATTAAAGGCCGATGAAGATTATTATTTAGGGGTCTTCTTAGTTGGCGCTTACCAAGAAACGCTAGGTGACTTACATAATTTATTTGGTGACACCAATGTCGCCAGTATACGAATCAACCAAGATAATAGCTTTGATGTCGTCACCGAATTACAGGGTGACAGCATTGCGGATGTATTAAGTTACGTAGAATACCAACCCGACAATCTTAAACGCCGCTTTCGTGATATCGCCGAACAAGCTGTCCGCGCGGGCAAAATCACTGTCACTGAACGCCAAAAAATATTAAAAGACTTTGCCGACAGCCTGCAAGGTTATACGTATTATGAGGAGTGAGACGTGAGATGTCCGACGTGAGACGCTTTTGGGTGTGTGGAACTGAGGTGTTGCCTTTAGCGTCTAACATCTCACAGTATTTACAAAAAATTGAGGAATGAGTAATGTCTAAAATTATCATTATTGGAGCAGGTGGCGTCGGTGGCGTTGTCGCGCATAAATGCGCACAAGTGGCCGATGTATTTACCGAAGTGGTTTTGGCTAGTCGTACACAATCCAAGTGCGATGCTATCGCCGCGCAAGTAAAAGAAAAAACCGGTCGTAGTGTTCGTACAGCTCAAGTCGATGCCGATAATGTCCCCGAGCTAGTGGCGTTATTTACACAAGAAAAGCCCTTTATGGTAATTAACGTTGCACTACCGTATCAAGACCTAACGATTATGGATGCCTGTTTAGAAGCGGGCGTACACTATATGGATACCGCCAATTACGAACCCCTAGACGAAGCCAAGTTTGAATACCATTGGCAGTGGGCGTATCAAGAGAAATTTAAACAAGCAGGATTAATGGCCTTGCTAGGGTCGGGTTTTGATCCCGGTGCGACCAATATGTTTACCGCCCACATGGCCAAACATTATTTTGATGAAATTCATGAGCTCGATATTATTGATGTCAACGGGGGTAATCACGGTTATCCCTTTGCCACCAACTTTAATCCCGAAATTAATATTCGCGAAGTCACCGCAGAATGTCGCCACTGGGAAAACGGTGAGTTTATTACCACGCCTGCCATGTCAACCAAGGCGCGCTTTACTTGCCCCGATAGCGTAGGCGATTACGATATTTATCGTATGTACCACGAAGAATTAGAATCATTAAGCCAACATTTCCCCTCGCTAAAACGCGCACAGTTTTGGATGAGTTTTTCGGATAATTACCTAAAACATTTAGCAGTCTTAGGCAATGTGGGTATGACCAGTATCGAACCCATCGATTTTAACGGCACAGACATCGTACCGATCCAATTTTTAAAAGCACTACTGCCTGATCCCGCTAGCCTTGGCCCAAGCACCAAAGGCAAAACCTGTATTGGTTGTGTAGTCAAAGGCATAAAAGACGGCAAAGAAAAAATCGTTTACACCTATAATATTTGTGATCATCAAGCTTGCTACGCCGAAGTCAGTTCCCAAGCGATTTCGTACACCACCGGCGTGCCGGCGATGATTGGTGCAAAAATGATGCTCGAAGGTAAATGGATGCAAGCAGGCGTGTGGAATATGGAGCAACTAGACCCTGATCCTTTTATGGATGCGATGAATCAATATGGCTTGCCGTGGACAACCATTGAGTTAAAAGACTTCCAGTTAAACTAAACATGTGAGACCTAAGAGGCGGGATGAGAGATGAGAGATGAGAGATGCTTAAAATAATGCGTTTAAAATCATCTTGTGTTGAACGTTTTCCGTCTCACTATTTAAAAGACACTAACGATGCAATCAGAAACCTTTAAAGATTTTGACCCCACTCGCGTGCCATCCCCCTGTTTTGTCGTGGATGAAGTTGCGATCGAACGCAATTTGAAAGTATTGCATTACCTACAAGAGCAGAGCGGAGCGAAGGTCTTAGCCGCGCTGAAAGCTTTTTCTTGTTGGTCACTTGCGCCATTAATTGCCCGCTATCTTTCCGGCACCTGCGCCAGCGGCTATCACGAAGCGCGCTTAGGTAAAGAAGAATTCGGCGGCGAAGTCCATGTGTTTTCTGCGGCCTTTAGTCAAAGCGAATTCGATAATATTGCACCGCTTGCTAATCATATTGTATTTAATAGTTTTTCTCAGTGGGAAAAATACCAAGCGCAAGTGATCAGGCAAAACAGTACGCAAACGATCGGTAGTAGCACCATCCAATGCGGCTTACGCATTAACCCGCAACACTCCGAAGGCACCACCGCAATGTATGATCCCTGCGCTGCAGGTTCGCGTTTAGGTATTCCTATCTCCGAATTCGCGGGTAAAAACTTACACGGCATTACGGGCTTACATTTTCATACCCTCTGCGAACAAGGCCTAGAACCGTTACGGCGCACACTCGCCGCAGTCGAAGAAAAATTTGCCGATGTCTTAGCGCAAATGCAGTGGGTTAATTTTGGCGGTGGCCATCATATATCCCACCCCGATTACGACGTTGAAGGCTTAATTCGCCTCATTCAAGACTTTGCTGCGAAATACTCAGTACAGGTGTATCTAGAACCCGGTGAAGCCATCGCTATTCATTCCGGCGTACTCGTCAGCGAAGTACTCGATATTAGCCATACCGACCGTCCCCAAGTGATTCTAGACACCTCGGCCACCTGTCACATGCCCGACACCCTAGAAATGCCCTACCGCGCCGATATTATCAGCCCCACAAAAGGCGAAGCCGGGCAGCCACAAGCAAAACCGCACAACTACCGACTAGGTGGCATGACCTGCTTAGCCGGCGATGTAATCGGCGATTACAGCTTTGATCAGCCCCTACAAATAGGCGATCGATTAATATTTGACGACATGGCGCACTACACCATGGTAAAGACCACTACCTTTAACGGCGTGCCGCTACCCGCCATCGCCATCTGGAACTCCGCAACCCAGCAACTACGACTAGTGCGTGAGTTTGGCTACGAGGATTTTAAAGGGCGCTTGTCGTAGTCGTTATTGGCTACTATTAGTTTTTTATTGGGTTTACGCTGTCTTCACACAACACACTAGGTATTTTTTAGGGGCATTATGCAAAACGATCAACATACACCACTTCCATACCCCCATTTTCTCCAGTCCGAGATAGAACCCAGCGCCCCTGAAGACGCTTTTTTTCATGTGATTCCCGTTCCCTACGAAGACAGCGTGTCTTACGGTGGCGGCACTTGCTTTGGGCCATCGGCTATTTTAACGGCATCGGAACAGCTAGAAGTGTGGGATGGAAAAAGCACACCCGCTGACCTAGGTATTTATACTGCGCCAGTGGTCGATTGCTTCGGCGAAGGCGAGCAAGTCATCGAAAACATCGCCACCGCCACCCAAGCCACACTAGCCCACGGCAAAATGCCCGTGGTACTCGGCGGCGAGCATTCGGTGACATGGGGGGTGATAAAAGGCTTTTTAGATTCCGGTATAACCGACATCGGCGTCGTGCAAATCGACGCCCACGCCGACTTACGCCACGCCTACCAAGATAATCTCTACAGCCACGCCTCAGCGATGAAACGCATCGTAGAGCAGGGCGTTCCACTGTATCAGTTAGGGGTGCGTGCCTACTGCGAAGAAGAAATGCTCGCCCGTAAAGATTTTGGTGTGCACTACATCGACGGCGACGACATCGTCCCCAACAACATCCAATCCATCACCTTACCAGACGACTTCCCTAACAATGTCTTCTTCACCCTAGACATCGACGGTTTAGACCCCTCCGTATTCCCCTCAACCGGCACCCCCGTACCCGGCGGCTTAGGCTGGTATCAAACCCTTAATCTATTTGAAAGCGTAGCAAAACAACGCAACATCGTTGGCTTCGACATTATGGAGT
>JBLHJR010000027.1:0-37094 GCA_047619205.1 Candidatus Endobugula sp.
TGTACTATCTGTAAACACTGCTATCCCGATAGAAAAAATCCAAAAATCACCAAGAAAGCATAAACTAAATACCGCAGTGGAATCGTAGCGAGGGTAACTAAGGTGCGGAACCTACAGTGATTTTTTGCTTTTTTCGGCAAACTCGTAGCCACCCTGCGGGTGTAGCTTAAAAAAATGAAAAACGCTGTAGATTCCGTGCCTTAGACAGCCGCAGTAGATTCAACTGCGGTATTTAGGATAAACTATAACTCTATAAAGGGATTGCGATTTTTATCATTGTTCCCGTACCTTCAGAAGAAAACAAAGTAAATGAGCCATTCAACAATTCTGTTTGCAACTGCATATCGGACAACCCCACTCCACGGTCACGATTATTATTATTTTGCTTCGAGTAAGGGTCAAAACCCAAGCCATTGTCCTGAATAGTAACACTTAATAAATTGCGTGATTGTCTCATCCTAATACTGGTTTCATTGGAGTTTGAGTGTAGAATCACATTTTCCAAAGCCTCCAGCACAATACGGTAACACCCTGTTTCAATAGTTAAAGGGGGACGCTCAATAGTATTCACTGCCGTGACATTAATTTTAATCCCGCTTTTTTCAGATAACTGATGCGCCAATTCCTCTGTCGCCGCATAAAACCCTTCTCTCACCAATATTTCTGGATGCAAATCATTCGCAATAGCCAGCACACCCGCCAGTGTATGATTCAAACTAGCCTGTAAAGCAACGGAAGATTTTTTAATATCAACATCGGCATCTACATCTTTGACTAGCTGTCTTAGCTTTTTACTCGCCAACCTCACACTATTTGCCACTCCCGTATTTAACGCAGCAGCCACTTGAACGCGCTCTTTTTCTCGCTCCTGCATACTAGACCGAGCGAGCTTTTGTAATTGCCGACTAGCTAACTGACCTTGTGACACCGTTAATCGAATAGCAGTAATCGCCACAAAAATAACCACAAAAAGTGTCACCGCTATGGTTATCATCGCAATATTAGACGTGTTTTTTCTTATCGTTTGCTCAACGCTATCGATAGCAACAGACACATCATCCATATACAAACCGGTGCCCACCATCCAGCGCCACTTATCAAGCCCTAAACTAAAACCTAACTTTTCAACCTGTTGATTTAGTGAAGGCTTATCCCAAAGGTATTGTGTGTAGCCCCCCTCATCTCTCTTTGCTTCGCGTACCAAAGAACGAATAAGGTACTTACCATTAGTATCACGCAGGTGCCATAGATTTTGCCCCTCTAAATAAGACTGTTTGGGGTGAACGATATTTTTACCTTCATAGTCATAAACAAAGAAATAACCGTCATCTCCATAACGTAAATCCCGAAAAATTTCCTTTGCCATTTCCTGTGCTTGTGCGTCTCCTGCTGGTGCATAAGCATAAACATGATTGACAGCAGTTAATGCCAATTGTGTATAGTTTTTTAATTCACTGCGTCTTAATTCAATAATTTTATCAGAAAAATCTGCCACATTATCATCACCCAGCTGTTTCGAGTTGACCACAAATAATGCCGTTAGTACGGCACTCATCACCAGAACCGGTAGCACTGATAGTAGAATAATTTTTGTTTTAAAATGCAGGTTATTCATAGTCAATCACTAGAGCTAGCAAAGCCCTCTTCGTTATCGGTTTGATGGGGTGGGTCACATTCAGCAATTAGTACGAACAATAGCTATCTGTTCAGTATAGGTAATAAACACCAGCAATCAACATCAACCAGCCAACTGAGGAGGAATGGGTGTATTGATATAACACTCCTGTTATAATACCCATTCATATAATCAAAGCACGATCAGCTAATACTCACGCCTAGAGACTCTATATGATTACCCTTTTTGGTATCAAAAACTGTGATACCGTCAAAAAAGCTCGCCTCTGGCTTGACGCTAAATCGATTGACTATCGCTTCCATGATTTTCGGGCAGATGGTATTAACGCTGAACAAATCATCCGCTGGCTACAAACTATTGGTATAGAAACACTAATTAACAAACGTAGTACAACGTGGAAGACGCTCTCGGATAGTGATAAAGCCTCACTCAACGAGTCCAATGTTATTCCCCTACTAATGGCTAATCCCACATTAATTAAGCGGCCTTTACTAGAGCTAGAAGCCAATAGTTATGTAGGTTTTAAAGTAGATAAATACGCAGCAATTTTTAAACAACACTAAACCACTATTCACCACATTATTTACACTTAAGGTTATGTCATGACAGATTTTTACAGCTTCGGCTTAGGTATTGGGACACAAAACAAACAACAGCAATGGCTAGATATTTTTTATTCTGCGCCACTACTAAAACCTTCTCCCGCTATTGTTAACGCCATAAAAACCAGCCTTACTTATACAGAAGGCAATGCTACCATTGATGTGACACCGACACAGATGTCAGAGTTAGCCAATGAACTAGCCAACGCGGGAGAAACAGAACAAAGCGCACTAGCCAACATGTTATCTACTAGTGAGCAGCCATTAGTCGTCACCTTACTAGCCAGCGATGCCGCTCCCAGTTCAGTGCCAGAAGGCTATTTAAAACTTCACCTACTCTCACATCGTTTAGTGAAACCTCACGGTACAGACCTTAGCGGCTTATTTGGCATCCTCCCCAATGTTGCATGGACAAACCAAGGCGCGGTCGATATTACTGAGCTACCTCAACGCCAATTAGCGGCTCGCTTAAAGGGTGAATTATTGACCGTCGATTGCGTCGATAAATTCCCGAAGATGACCAACTATGTAGTACCCAGCGGCGTCCGCATCGCGCATACAGCACGTGTTCGTCTAGGTGCACATATTGGTGAAGGCACGACCATCATGCACGAAGGCTTTGTTAACTTTAATGCCGGCACTCTAGGGACTAGTATGGTTGAAGGCAGAATTTCTGCCGGTGTTGTTGTCGGTGAAGGCTCTGACCTTGGCGGTGGTAGTTCCACCATGGGTACCTTATCTGGCGGCGGCAACATCGTCATCTCGATAGGTAAAGAATCTTTACTCGGTGCCAATGCAGGCGTTGGCATCCCTATTGGTGATCGCTGCATCGTTGAATCCGGCCTTTATATTACCGCTGGCACTAAAGTCAATTTACTTGCCGATAGCGGTGAGCTAGTGGAAGTCATTAAAGCCCGTGACCTTGCGGGAAAAGCGGATTTACTCTTCCGTCGCAATTCCTTAAGTGGCGCGATTGAATGCTTAAGCAACCAGTCATCCGTAGCACTAAACGAAGCATTACACGCGAATAACTAATGAATAAATCCTCTACATTATCACCCCCACTATCCACCACATTACAGCTCGCCTGTGAGCTTATCGAGCGTCCGTCAGTCACACCTGACGACGCTGGTTGCCAGCCATTAATACAGGCACGTTTAGACGCCATTGGCTTTCACTGCCAAACCTTGACCTTTAATGAAGGTGGCCCGGACATTGATAATCTCTGGGCTGTACATGGTGATAGCGGCCCCATACTCTGCTTTGCAGGCCATACCGATGTGGTGCCAACAGGCCCCGCCAGCGAATGGCAAATACCGCCGTTTTCTCCCACCATTAAAGATGGCATGTTATATGGACGTGGCGCAGCGGACATGAAAGGCAGCCTAGCTTCAATGGTGGTTGCCTGTGAAGCATTTGTAGCACAACACCCCAATCATAGCGGTCGAATTGCCTTTTTAATCACGGCCGATGAAGAAGGTCCAGCTATTGATGGCACCGTCAAAGTCATGCAGCACCTACAGGATGAAGGCACACATATTGACTGGTGCATTGTCGGTGAGCCGTCGAGTACTAACAAAGTAGGCGACACCATTAAAAATGGTCGCCGAGGTTCATTAGGTGCGGTATTAACAGTGAACGGCAAACAAGGACATGTTGCTTACCCTCACCTTGCCGACAACCCTATTCATCGCGTAGCGCCTGCCCTAGCAGAGCTAAACAATGAGCATTGGGATAACGGCAATGATTTTTTCCCTGCCACTACCTTTCAAATTTCCAACATTAATGGCGGCACTGGTGCGACGAATGTCATTCCGGGCAAAGTCGATATCATTTGCAACTTCCGTTTTTCTACCGAAGTCACGGCAGAAGAATTAAGTACACGCACAGAAGCTATTTTGCAAAAGCATAATGTAGATTACAACATTGATTGGAATTTAAGCGGTCAACCCTTCTTAACGGCTGAAGGTGACTTAGTCGAGGCTGCGGTCAAAGCAATACATGCAGTCACGGGTTTGCAAACCGAATTGTCCACCGCTGGCGGCACCTCTGACGGACGTTTTATCGCGCCTACAGGCTCGCAAGTCGTCGAACTCGGCCCAGTTAACGCCACCATTCACCAAGTAGATGAATGCGTACTGGCCAGCGATCTCGACACCCTTACTGATATTTATCAAAAAATACTAGAAGAGCTATTACTAAAAGAGCTAGTGTCATGAGCGACTTCACTCACATCAATCAAGATGGCAATGCCCACATGGTCGATGTGAGTGACAAAGCTATGACTACTCGCACCGCCATCGCTACAGGCTATGTGAATATGCAGGAAAAAACCCTGCAACTGATCATTGATGGCGGTCATAAAAAAGGCGATGTTTTTGCCACTGCTCGCATAGCGGGTATTCAAGCGGCCAAAAAATGTGCCGACCTTATTCCACTTTGCCACCCTCTTGCCCTGACTAAGATCAGTGTCGATTGTTTGCCAGAGCCAGAAAAAAATCGCGTCTATATTGAAGCGCTATGTAAACTAGAGGGTAAAACGGGAGTAGAAATGGAAGCGCTGACTGCCGTCTCTGTTGCCGCACTAACGCTCTACGATATGTGTAAAGCCGTAGATAAAACCATGAACATTAGCGATATAAAAATAATAGAGAAACGCGGCGGAAAATCGGACTGGCAATCACAAGTCTAAAAATTTATTTACGGTAACTTTATCTTCCATAACGTTACCCCCATAAAAAGTACCATACACAGCGAGTGAAAAGATTATGCTAAAAATCCTCTATTTTGCTCAGCTACGAGACACGCTTAACTGCAGTGAAGAAAATCTCGGATGGCAAACACACTTCAATACCATTGACGACGTCAAAACTGTTCTCAGCCAACGTGATGAAAAATGGCAAAAAGCCTTCAATAAAAACATTTTATCCGCGCTCAATCAGCAAATGGCTCAAGGCCATCGTGAAATAAAAGAGGGTGACGAAATCGCCTTCTTTCCACCAGTCACAGGTGGTTAATATGAATGACGTGATCAGTATTCAACACGCAGACTTTGACGTAGGCAATGAACACCAACAGCTCTGCCAAGACGCTCCCAGTATCGGGGCTATCGTCACTTTTACTGGACTAGTGCGCGAATGTACTAAAGGCGAAGACACCAACCTAACTCTCGAACACTATCCCGCCATGACCGAAAAAGTCCTCAGTGACATTATCAATCGAGCCAAACAGCGTTGGGACATCAACAATAGCCGCATCATTCACCGTATCGGTCAGCTAACACTCGGCGAACAAATTGTCTTTGTCGGCGTCAACAGCCCGCACCGAGCTGATGCCTTCGCTGCAGCGGCATTTATTATGGATTTTTTAAAAACCGAAGCGCCTTTTTGGAAAAAAGAAATCACCAAAACAGATGAAGCTTGGGTTAAAGCAAAAGAAAGTGATGAGACGGCAAAGAAGAAATGGGAATAACATAATAGGCACCCCCAAAACTCAAACTCTATGGATATATTACCCCCGCTTTACTTTTCTTGCCAAACTCCTACGCTTGCAGGATAATAAACAAAAAAACAGGCAGCCAATTCGCTGCCTGTTTTGTTTTTATACGTTTTTATTTTTATATTGACCCTTTGATAGTAACCTTTGATAGTAACCTTTGATTTTAACCACAGGCACAGCACCATGACCACATCGGCTCTAATGGACAATTACGGCAATCGCACCCTCACCTTAGTCAAAGGCGATGGCTGTCGCGTGTGGGATGCCGATGGTAAAGAGTATTTAGATGCGCTGGCGGGTATTGCAGTTTGTGGCTTAGGTCATTGTCATCCTGCGGTGACTACCGCCATTATCAAGCAAGCCAGTCAGTTATTACATACCTCCAATTTGTATAATTTACCTCCTCAACAGCAGGCCGCAGAATTACTCTGTGAACTTAGCGGCATGGAAAAAGTATTTTTTTCTAATTCAGGTGCCGAAGCTAATGAAGCGGCAATAAAAATTGCACGAAAATATGGCAATGAAAAAAATATAGCCACGCCCACGATTATTACCACTACCGGTAGCTTTCATGGTCGTACTATGGCAACGCTAAGCGCTACTGGCAACGATAAAGTGAAAGTCGGTTTTACGCCGCTGGTCACTGGTTTTTTGGAAGTGCCTTATGACGACATTGACGCCATTAAAAAACAAATAGGCAATCCCAACATTGTGGCTATATTAGTGGAACCCGTGCAGGGCGAAGGTGGCATCCAAATTCCCGATGCTGCTTATTTACATCAGCTAAGAGAAATTTGCGACCAACAAGACTGGCTGCTCATGCTGGATGAAATTCAAACCGGCAATGGCAGAACGGGTCATTACTACGCCTTTCAACAGTACGATTTTTTACCCGATGTATTAACCACGGCTAAAGGCTTAGGTAATGGCATGCCTATTGGTGCCTGCTTAACCCAAGGTAAGACATCCACTATTTTGCAACCGGGTAATCATGGCTCCACCTATGGTGGTAACCCAGTGGCCTGTGCAGCGGTCAGCGCCGTATTAAACACCATCAAAGAACAGCAGTTATGCCAACGAGCACAGCAGCTAGGTGAATACTTTAATCAACGACTACAGGCCACGTTGCTCTCCAACACTAAGGTCAAAGAAATTAGACAAAAAGGCTTAATGATAGGTATTGAACTCAATACCCCTTGTGCTGAACTAGTACAACAGGCAGCTGATTATGGCCTGCTCATTAATGTGACTGCTGGCAGCGTCATTCGCTTATTACCGCCATTAATTATGACTAACGCACAAGCGGATACTGTCATTAGCATTCTAACAACGCTGATTGAAGCTTTACCTAATCAAGCAGCAACCCTATAAGCAGATGACATCACTATGAGTACATCCATTAGTACAGACATGAGCACACGTCACTTTTTAACTTTACGCGATCTCTCGGCCGATGAACTAGGGACTATTATTCAGCGCGCCATCACACTCAAACAAGAGCGTAAAGCTGGCCAGCTACATAATAGCCTCGAGGGTAAAGTACTGGGGATGATCTTTGAAAAATCGTCCACTCGCACCCGCGTGTCCTTTGAAGCCGGGATAGCGCAATTAGGAGGCAATGGTTTATTTCTTTCCTCTAATGACACACAACTCGGCCGCGGCGAACCCATTAAAGATTCTGCCCGTGTTATTTCGAGTATGGTCGATATTATTATGATTCGTACCTATGGTCATGAGGTAGTAGAGACCTTTGCCCAACATTCGCAGGTCCCTATCATTAATGCATTAACCGATAGCTATCACCCTTGCCAACTACTCGCAGATATCCAAACCTATGTAGAGCATCGCGGTGACCCTAAGGGAAAAACCGTTGTGTGGATTGGCGATGGCAATAATATGTGCCACTCCTATATTAATGCGGCTCGACTGTGTGACTTCAAGCTACACATTGCCAGCCCCGAAGGCTATAGCCCCGATCAAGCCCTAGTGGCAGAAAATACCGACCGTGTGAGTCTGTTTGATAACCCCAAAGATGCCGTGGCAAATGCTGACTGGGTAGTTACCGACACTTGGGCCTCTATGGGCCAAGAAGAAGAAAAGCAAATACGCATTGATGCCTTCTCTAATTTCCAGGTCAATGAGGAGCTGATGAGCCATGCACATGATGATGCGGTATTTATGCATTGCCTACCCGCTTATCGCGGCATGGAGGTTAACGATAGCATTATGGACTCACGCTACTCCGTAGTCTGGGATGAAGCCGAAAACCGTCTGCATGCGCAAAAAGCCTTAATGGAATTCTTATTGGGTAAAATCTAATCCTCTTAGACGTTTAGCACGAAAACTACTCCTGCGTTTTCGATGTACCCCTCGTCCTGAGTGACAACGTTAAGCGCAAAAGGATAAAACAAAAATCTCCCACTACTAGCTTTTCCTTTAAAACGCCTTAGATCTAACGTGTAAAATACAAAAAATGAGGCCCCCCACGCGAGAACCCTTAAACCTAAATACCGCAGTTGAATTTACTGCGGCTGTCTAAGACACTGAATCTAAAGCGTTTTTCCCTTTTTTAGGCTGCACCCGTAGGGTGGCTACGAGTTTGCCGAAAAAAGCAAAAAATTACTTTATATTCAGCACTTTAGTCACCCTCGCAACAATTCAACTGCAGTATTTAGGTTAAAAGCTGAGTGCAGCGAAGTAAAGCGTCTTACATCTAACGTCTTACACGTCAATTCAAATAAAGCACTTAGCTTTTCAGCTCCATCCGTCATTATTAAACCTAGAAACGGCAGTTGGCGCGAAAAAGCGGTGCACCAAAAGTAGGCCCCTCTAGGGGAGTTATTGGTGTGCATAGGACTTTCCCTAGCAACATAAGTTAGTATCGCGTAGCGACCTTATTGGTCGTGAGCGAATGCTACGATTTTCTAGGTGCATCAATAACTTGTGCAGACTTTCGTGATTCAACTGCCGTTTCTAGGTTAAATCACCTAAAGAAATAATTTTAATAGGAAAAAAAGGTATAACGACCACTATTTGACCCCTAACCCGCCACAAGCTCCTACTGTCAAAGCCTCTTGGGTTAATATCCACTAACACTCATAGTTTCCCACACTTTATCCACAAGAAAACCGCAGAGTCATTGTCTTGATTTTTTAGTCAAACCGCATTATCTTGTGTCTCAGTTTTCAGCAACCCCAACATATGGGGTTACAACACCAAACACTGGCAGTCTATTTCATGCTCCATTTATGATTATTTCATAGCGTTAGAGCATAAGATTTACCTGTAAAAGCTGATAGTTAACGTAAATGACAACAAAATAAGAACAGCAAAAACAAGAAAATAGAGAAAATAGAGAAAATAATGGTGCTGATGACCCATCAGCACCGAAAGGACTTTTTTAGACGATTTTTCACTGGAGAAAATAATGCACACTGAGGCTGACTCACACCAAGTACAAAGCACAATGAACAAACCCAACACGGCGACCTATTCCGCTACTGTTGCCACAACAGCACCAGGAAAGTTACGTGTTATTAAACGTAATGGCACCGTGGCGCCTTACGCAGAAGATAAAATTGCCATCGCTGTGACTAAGGCGTTTCTCGCAGTAGAAGGTGGAACAGCAGCAGCCTCTAATCGCGTACATGAAACCGTGCAAAACTTCACCCAACAAATTTCGGATACCTTTAACCGTCGTATGCCTTCAGGTGGCACCGTACATATTGAAGATATCCAAGATCAGGTTGAACTGACCTTAATGCGTAATGGCGAACACAAAGTTGCCCGTGATTATGTGCTTTATCGTGCTGAACGCGCCCGCGTACGTAAAATATCGGCACCTACAGCAAGTGATGAAGAATTATCCAAATACCCTAGCTTAAACGTCACCCTAGCCAATGGTGAGCTTGCTCCATTAGACATGGGACGTATCCATACTATTGTGACGGAAGCCTGTGAAGGCTTAAGTGATGTCAGTGTGGACGCTATTCTCAATGAAGCCATGCGCAATCTATACGAAGGCGTTGCCTTAAGTGATATCAACACCTCGTTAGTGATTACTGCGCGTACCTTGGTAGAACAAGAACCGAACTACACCTATGCCACCGCACGTTTACTACAAGACAAACTCCGTGCTGAAGCTCTAGGGTTTCTAGGCATTGCAGAGCAAGCCACTCACCACGAGATGGAAAACTATTATGCTCAAGCCCTGCCTGCCTATATTGAAAAAGGCATTGAATTAGAATTATTATCACCCGAGCTGCGTACCTTCGATATTGAACGACTAGGCAAAGCACTAGACCATACCCGCGATAGCCAATTTACCTACCTAGGCTTACAAACCTTATATGACCGTTACTTTATCCACAGTGATGAAGTGCGTATTGAATTACCGCAAATTTTCTTTATGCGTGTAGCCATGGGCCTTGCAGCAAAAGAAGTAAAGCCTAACGAACGTGCGATTGAATTTTATCGCCTACTCTCATCGTTTGATTATATGAGTTCAACACCCACGCTATTTAATGCGGGTACTTTGCGTCCACAACTTTCTTCATGTTACCTAACCACCGTACCTGATGATTTACATGGTATTTATGGCGCTATGCAAGATAACGCCATGTTATCAAAATGGGCTGGCGGTCTAGGCAATGATTGGACACCCGTACGTGCCTTGGGCTCTTACATCAAGGGCACTAACGGTAAATCACAAGGGGTTGTGCCTTTCCTAAAAGTCGCTAACGATACCGCTGTTGCGGTGAACCAAGGCGGAAAACGTAAAGGCGCGATGTGTGCTTATTTAGAAACATGGCACATGGATATCGAAGAGTTTTTAGAGCTACGCAAAAACACGGGTGATGACCGTCGTCGTACACACGATATGAATACCGCCAACTGGGTGCCAGATTTGTTTATGAAGCGTGTCTTTGACAAGCAAGAATGGACACTATTTACCCCTAGCGAAGCGCCTGACCTTCACGACCTTTGTGGTAAAGCATTTGAAAAACGTTATGAAGAATATGAGCGCATGGCAGATAACGGCGAAATCAAACACTTTAAACGTGTGAAAGCCGAAAACTTATGGCGCAAAATGTTAGGTATGTTATTTGAAACAGGCCACCCGTGGATCACCTTTAAAGATAGCTGTAATCTACGTAGCCCACAACAACATGTCGGCGTTATACACTCATCGAATCTATGTACCGAAATCACACTTAACACCAGTGCTGGTGACGAGATTGCTGTGTGTAATCTAGGCTCTATTAACTTAGCTCAGCACATAGAAGACGGCGTACTTAACGTGGCCAAATTAGAAAACACCATCAACATTGCCGTGCGCATGCTAGACAATGTCATCGATATTAACTACTACGCGGTAGAAGCGGCGCGCACCTCTAATATGCGTCACCGTCCTATCGGGCTTGGCTTAATGGGCTTTCAAGATGCGCTTTATCGCCAAGGTATCGCCTATTCATCGGATGCTGCCGTAGAATTTGCCGACCGTTCAATGGAAGCCATCAGTTACTTTGCTATTAACGCTTCTAGTAACTTAGCAGCGGAGCGCGGTCAATACCCTAGCTTCCAAGGATCACTATGGAGCAAAGGCGAACTGCCGATTGATTCCATTGAAACCTTAGTGCAACAACGTGGCGAAAAGTACATCCAAATGGATCGCAGCCAAACCTTAGATTGGTCAAGCCTGCGTAGCAAAGTACAATCTCAAGGTATGCGTAATTCGAATGTGATGGCGATAGCCCCTACGGCAACCATCGCCAATATTACTGGTGTCTCGCAATCGATCGAACCGACGTATCAAAACTTGTATGTAAAATCGAATCTTTCCGGTGAATTTACCGTGGTTAACCCCTACCTAGTTCACGATCTTAAAGCGCGTGACTTATGGGATGGTGTGATGGTTAATGACCTGAAATATTATGAAGGTTCTGTACAAAAAATAGAGCGTATTCCTGCCGAACTAAAAGCCTTATATGCCACCGCCTTTGAAGTCGAACCGCGTTGGATTGTTAGTGCCGCTAGCCGCCGTCAGAAATGGCTTGATCAAGCACAAAGTTTGAACCTTTACATTGCCGGCGCTAACGGTAAAAAATTAGACGTCACCTATCGCATGGCATGGTTTAGCGGTTTAAAAACCACTTACTATTTGCGTGCACTCTCAGCGACCACAACGGAAAAGTCCACCATCGATACCGGTACATTAAACGCTGTATCGTCATCAGCACCACCGGTAGCCGCAGCAGTGCCTAACGCTTGCTCGATTGACGAGCCAGATTGTGAGGCTTGCCAATAATATTCGATTAATATAACGAGAAGATGCTTGATAGTAAATTTGATAGCGTAGTAAACACGCCGATAAGCGGAGGGGCATTATCAAGCCCCCGCTCAAGAGTCTCTGAAAAGCAGCCTCTTGAATCAGCATTAAAAAAAGTAATAAGACGCTAATAAAGCGTAAAAAATAAGGTAAACACTATGTTAAATTGGGATGAATACGATAACGAAGATGATGTCGCTATTGCGACAGCAGCGAGCACAACAGAAGCCAGTACATTAGCTACAGAAACGCTAGCAGCAGCAAAACCCGTACAAGCAGCCGTAACTGCAGCGCCGGTACAAAAAATGCCAGCAAAAGCAGAAAAAGAAACAACACCAACTGCTGCAGCACAAGATCCTGTTAGTTTAGCTAAGCAGGCGATTAAGGATATTGATCCAACACCAGGGATTGAAGAACTAGAAATGGGCGCTACCCGTGTTGGCGTTGATGAAAAAGCTATGATTAATTGCCGCGCTGATTTAAACCAGTTAGTGCCGTTTAAATACGATTGGGCATGGCAGAAATATCTAGACGGTTGCGCCAATCACTGGATGCCACAAGAAGTTAACATGACCGCCGACATCGTCTTATGGAAAACTCCCGAAGGCTTAAGTGATGACGAACGTCGTATTATTAAGCGCTCTCTAGGTTACTTCTCTACCGCTGATTCACTAGTCGCTAACAACTTAGTCTTAGCCGTTTATCGTTTAATCACTAACCCAGAATGTCGTCAATATTTATTGCGCCAAGCTTTTGAAGAAGCCATTCACACTCACGCCTACCAATACTGTATTGAATCTTTAGGTATGGATGAGGGAGAAATCTTCAACATGTACCGCGAAGTCCCTTCGGTTGCGAACAAGGCCGCATGGAGTATCGCGCATACTCAAGGTATTAGTGACCCGACGTTTAATACTGGAACCATTGAAACCGATCAAGAATTACTGCGTAACCTCATTGGCTTTTATGCGGTGACTGAAGGCATTTTCTTCTATTGTGGCTTCACCCAAATTCTTTCTATGGGTCGTCGTAACAAAATGACCGGTGTTGCCGAGCAATTCCAATATATTTTACGTGACGAATCGATGCACCTAAATTTTGGTATCGATATTATCAACCAAATTAAATTAGAAAACCCTCTGTTATGGACCGAAGACTTTCAACAAGAAGTCATTCAAATGGTACTTGAAGGCACCGAACTAGAAATTGCTTACGCACGCGACACCATGCCACGAGGTGTGCTGGGTATGAATGCCGCAATGATGGAAGAGTATTTACAGTTTATTGCTAACCGTCGTCTAGCTCAACTAGGATTGAGTGAGCAATATCCTGATGCACAAAATCCATTTCCATGGATGAGTGAAATTATGGATTTACGTAAAGAAAAGAACTTTTTTGAAACACGAGTTATCGAGTATCAAACCGGTGGCGCATTAAGTTGGGAGTAATATATTTCTCCCCTCTCTTTTTTTCGTAACTTGCCATTGATATAAGCACTTATGACCTAAGCACCAATGACCTAAGCACCAATAATTTTATTAAAAAATAATTGGTGCTTAGGTCTAATAAACACAAGATAAGAACTTACTCATTACCTTTGACTAACCAGACCAAAAAACTAGCTCACCATTACACGTAAAAAATTACCTTAGTTTATTAATCCATTGTACAACTTACGGTGGAACTGATTGTCAATCAATGTCGACTCACTAAGAATAGAGGGCACCTCTAAAAACAGTAATTTTTTCGTGAGTGCAAGAAGATCCCGCGCGCAGAACCGCAGTGTATAAGGCATACATGACCCAGCTCCCTTTAAGCCGATGCAGGAATCGCGGAAAAAGTGCGTTTTTAGAGATGCCCTGAAGATAATCTCTATTGCAGAGAATAGTTAACTACTATTCAGCACATACAATACAGTCATGTACACGAAAAATTGGGCTGACATTTAGATTACTGAGTACGAAGCAACGAACTATCGGATCAATCTATCGGAAGGTGACAAGTGACGAATACACACTATTTCTACGACACATCAGAATTAGCGTCTATAATTCAGCAATGATCAGCCAATATCAGGTATCACATGAGCGATAAGCCAATAGTCACTTGCCCTAAAGGTGAGCCATGCCTAATGACAGCCGAGCTTGAACAATCCAAACAAGAAATACAGCGTTTGTCTGAATTAGTTAGTACAGACCCATTAACTAATCTGTTTAACTTTCGCCATTTTAGCCATGAATTAAAGCAGGAATTTGAGCGTTCTCAGCGCACCTTGCAGCCGACCGCATTGATTATGCTCG
Organism: Candidatus Endobugula sp.; assembly: GCA_047619205.1. Classification (GTDB taxonomy): domain Bacteria; phylum Pseudomonadota; class Gammaproteobacteria; order Pseudomonadales; family Cellvibrionaceae; genus Endobugula. Next base: position 14,365 of record JBLHJR010000027.1, read on the forward strand.
ATGTCGATTACTTTAAAAAAGTGAATGATCAATGGGGACATGAGGTAGGTAACTTAGCGCTCAAACTCATTGCCAGCTGTATCATTAAGAATGTGCGTAAATTAGATATTGCCTGTCGCTATGGCGGCGAAGAGTTTGCCATTATTTTACCCAGTAGCGATATCGCGACCAGTGCTAGAGTAGCGGAACGTATCCGCAAATCCATTGAGGCCAGCCACCTCACTTTCACGAAGACTGACGGTACTCAAGAATTGCTTACGCTAACGGTGAGCGCAGGGTTAAGTATATATACCGGTAATACAACACTGGTAGCCAATAGTCTGATAGCCGCTGCAGATGAGCAACTCTACCAAGCCAAAAACCAAGGACGAAACCAAGTCTGCTACGAGACACAAGAAATGGCAGAACAGCAAGTGAGCGAAGAAGAAAAATCAGCGTTGTTTACTATGTTTGATAATTCCGAGCCATAGTATCGAGCGCAGATCCTAGAACCTGTGGGCTTAGTAACTAAGGCTTAGTAGCTAAGGCTTAAAACCTAGAACTTACAATCTATATATCACACACCCCTGTTTTTAATAATGCGGCGACGGATATAGCATCAGTAATTTTCCCCGCCAATACCCAATCTATTGCTTCCTGTAAGGGTAAGCGGCACACCTCAATATCCTCTGTGGCTTCCAGCTGTAAATCACCCGACGTTAAACCTTTTGCCAAAAATACTGTGGCTTGCTCATCAGTAACTGAATTCGATAAATCCATATGCAACCAAAGAGACCAATGTTTGGCCGATAAACCCGTCTCCTCCTTAAGTTCTCGTTTAGCGGCATCCATCAAGGCTTCGCCTAGTGGACAGCCGCCTTCGGGAATTTCCCATGTGGGCTTATCAAAGACATAACGGGTCTGCTTAACCAGCCAGATATAGCCACCTTCATCAACCGCTAAGATGCCTACGGCATGATTTTTAAAATGTACACAACCATAAATACCGTGGGTATTACCGGGAGTGACCACTTCATCGTGAGATACCCGTATCCAAGGGTTTTCATAAACCACCTCAGTGGTTTTCTGTTGCCAGCCTTGGGCTTGCTGATTGGATGTTTTCATAATAATGAACACTAGTAGGAATGAGGAATATGTCGATATTGAGCACGACTCAAGCAAACGCACATATCGATATAATGACATCAGGTTATGTACAACTTTTACCACAACAACAAGCTGCCTATCATACATAAATAGCGTATAATTATGCTTTTATTTTTAGCTGTTTCACCGTAGCCAATAATTGCCAAGCGCCGCCGCCGTGACTCACTTTCCCAGACAATAAACTCTCAGAACAGGTTCTTCCATGACTGACGTATACCCTATTGCTTCTCAAACTCTACAGCAACTCAGCCATGAAGAGGAGTTTATTGGACGGCATATCGGCCCCAATCAAGTACAAACACAGAGCATGCTAGATTCATTAGGGGTAGATAACCTAGAGCAGTTAATGGAACAAGTGGTGCCTGCATCAATACTCAAAACATCACCATTAGACCTTGCCCCTCCTTGTAGTGAAGCCGCGTCATTACAACAACTACAATCTTATGCTGATAAAAACATCATCGCTAAAAGTTACGTGGGCATGGGCTATCACGATACCATCACGCCTACGGTTATTTTACGTAACGTATTAGAAAATCCCGGTTGGTATACTGCCTATACTCCCTACCAACCTGAAATTGCCCAAGGCCGTCTCGAAGGTTTATTACACTTCCAACAAATGATTATCGACCTTACTGGCATGGATATGGCGAACGCCTCCATGCTTGACGAAGGCACTGCTGCCGCTGAAGCGATGGCGATGAGTAAACGCCAACAAAAACGTAATAAATCTGAACAATTTATTGTCGATAAAAATACCCACCCACAATCCTTAGCCATTATAAAAACTCGTGCAGAGCATTTTGGTTTTAACGTATTAGTGGGCGACGTAGATGAACTACTACAAACCGAAGCCTGTTTTGGTGTGTTATTGCAATACCCCGGCTCTAATGGTGAAGTAAAAGATCTTAGCGCCACGATTGCATTAGCCCATGAGAAACAAGCCTTAGTTACCGTAGCTGCCGATATTATGAGTTTGGTATTATTGAATTCTCCGGGCAGTATGGGGGCAGATATTGTGGTCGGTTCCAGTCAACGCTTTGGTGTACCTATGGGCTTTGGTGGCCCGCACGCCGCCTTCTTTGCTTTTGCAGAAAAATTCAAACGCTCAGCCCCCGGACGCATTATCGGCGTGTCTATTGATAACAAAGGCAACACTGCTCTGCGCATGGCCATGCAAACACGCGAGCAACATATTCGCCGCGAAAAAGCCAACTCAAACATTTGTACATCACAAGTATTACTGGCATTAATTAGCGTTTTTTATGCGATTTATCACGGCCCTACAGGCGTTAAACGTATTGCAAATCGCATTCATCGATTAACCGGAGTCCTAGCAAAAGGGCTAGAAGAAAAAGGCTTGAAAAGAATCAATGATCAATACTTTGATACCTTAAGCATTGATGCCGGCGAACGTGGTGACGCAATTTTCCAACAAGCTCAAGCACAAAATATTAACTTGCGTTTTGACGACAATTTACTGGGTATCAGTATCAATGAAACCACCACCGCAGATGATATTAGCGAACTGCTTAGCCTATTTTCAGTAGACACCTTTGCCATAGATACAACAGTTGATCAGCTAGACAATAAAATCATTAACACCCATCACGGCATACCGGCCAATCTACTGCGTAACGATAATATTTTAAGCCATAGTAGCTTCAGCCAATTTCATTCAGAAACTGAAATGCTACGTTATTTACACCGCTTAGAAGCCAAAGATATCGCACTCAACCACGCCATGATTGCACTCGGTTCTTGTACCATGAAACTCAACGCCACCAGTGAAATGATTCCGGTCACGTGGCCCGAATTTTCTCGCATCCATCCCTTTGCACCCGCACAGCAAACTTTAGGCTATCAAGAAATGTTGGTAGAATTAGAACGTATGCTGGCCGTATGTACTGGCTACGATCGCGTGAGTTTACAACCAAATGCGGGTTCACAAGGCGAATACGCGGGTTTGATTGCCATTAAAAAATATTTCGCCTCGAAGCAAGAAAGCCACCGCCATATTTGTTTAATCCCCGCCTCCGCTCATGGCACTAACCCCGCCTCAGCACAGATGGCAGGTTTAGACGTAGTAGTAACTAGCTGCGATGAAAAAGGCAATGTAGACCTCGCTGACCTACAACAAAAAATTGATGAACTGGGGGAACAAATTGCCTGCATTATGGTGACTTACCCATCCACTCATGGCGTATTTGAAGAAGGCATTACGCAACTTTGCGAAATGGTACATAGTATTGGCGCACAGGTGTATATTGATGGCGCTAATATGAATGCCCTAGTCGGCGTTGCCGCACCAGGAAATTTTGGTGGGGATGTCTCTCATCTAAATCTGCATAAAACCTTTTGTATTCCTCACGGTGGCGGTGGTCCAGGTATGGGACCTATTGGTGTTAAGCATCATCTTGCGCCGTTCTTACCTGCACACCCTGTACGTGAAGTACCGAACACTTTACTAGAAAATGGCACTATCTCTGCCGCCCCTTGGGGTTCTGCCAGCATTCTACCGATTAGCTGGATGTATATTAAAATGATGGGCGATAAAGGCATGCGCCGCGCGACTGAAATAGCGATATTAAATGCAAATTATATGGCGAAGAAACTCAGCCAGCACTATCCGATTCTTTATACCGGTGCCAATGGCTTTGTTGCTCATGAATGCTTACTGGACTTGCGCCCATTAAAGGCAAGTAGCGGTATTACCGAAGAAGATATTGCCAAACGCTTAATGGATTTTGGCTTTCATGCGCCGACGATGAGCTTCCCCGTAGCCGGCACACTAATGATTGAACCCACAGAATCGGAATCACAAATAGAGCTCGATCGCTTTTGTGAAGCCATGCAAATTATCCGTGAAGAAATCGCACAGGTAGATAATGGCTACTACCCCGCTGACAATAACCCACTAGTCAACGCACCTCACACCCAAGTGGATTTACTCAGTGAGCAATGGGATCGCCCATATTCGCGCACCACCGCCTCACATCCTGCGCCTTGGTTAGCACAGCATAAGGTTTGGCCTAGTGTTAACCGTATTGATAATGTCTATGGTGATCGCAATCTCATCTGCTCTTGCGCTCCGATTGAGAGTTACCAGTAAAAAGCTGTCTTTTACTAAAGTCTATTCATACGCCTATACAAGCTCTGTTTGGCGTAAAAAACACGTCAGTGCTGGCTAATTCCGTTATTCGAATAATGGCTAGCGTACTGACGTATCCCAATACCCCTAAACCTACCTTATCTTCGCCTCAGCACAGACGGCAACCCTCCACATCCAATGAATCTGATGCTAAGAATCCTATGAATAAAAGGTGTTTAAGTGACAAAAATTGATCACTTAAACTGGCACATTCCCCCCTTTTAAACTAAACCTAACACTAGAGACATCTAAAACTGCTCAGCTAACAACCTACTTTTTGGCTGCTTTCATCTTACCTGAAACCCTATTACTGACTGTAGAGATAGCTTTACTATGAAGATTCAAACGAAATTAACCCTCGGCTCTTGCAGCCTAATTGTCCTGGCGTTGATATTTACCTCTTTGTCGATTAGCTATACCGCTGGCAATAAATCATCCGCAGTGTTGGAAAAGTTGACCCTTGAAAAACTCGTTTCTATTCGTGAACTCACCATCCAAGGTGTTGAAGATTATTTCAATGAAATCAAAGGGCTGATACAAATTAGCTCTTCTGATCCACGCTATATTGAGGCAACCAAGAGCCTGCGTGAGCATTACAGTGGCTATAGTGAAAATGCTAGCAGCTTGCCCGATAGCAATACACAGAAATCTGCCCTTAACGATTATTACACTACGCAGTACGGCCAAGAATATCAGCGTATTAATGGTGAAACTATTGATACCAGACAACTAGCTAATCAACTAGACAAAAATAGCCTAGCCTTACAATATCAATATATCGCAGCTAACAAACACCCATTGGGTAACAAGGAATTATTCGATGGTCCCAGCAACGATGAATCTACTTATACCGCTGTACACAAAGATTTTCACGCACATACACGAGAATTTTTATACCATTTTGGCTTCTACGATATTTTTATTGCCGATATAGAAACCGGCAATATTATCTATTCTGTATTTAAAGAATTAGACTATGCCACCTCCTTAATCGATGGCGCCTATGCTAATACCGGTATCGGCGAGGCGTTTAGAAAGGCCGCTGCCGCCAGTGACCCCGAATATACCTACTTGAGCGATTTTGCCGAATATCCACCCTCTTATAATGCCCCCGCCTCTTTTATTGCGTCGCCCATATACGCTGGCACTAAAAAAATTGCGGTGCTCATATTTCAAATGCCCATTGATAAAATTAATTCTCTTCTGACCCATCATGACAAATGGGAAAGGGTAGGCTTAGGTCAAACAGGTGAGACTGTGCTGGTAGGCAAGGATAGAAAGCTAAGAAGTAATAGCCGCCAGCTAACGGAAGATCAACACGGGTTTATTGCACTTTTAGCGGAGAAAAAATTAGCCGATTCAGAGACCATTAACCGAATTAAGCAATTAGAAATTAATGTAGGCATTCAGACTATCGACAACGCCGCAGTTGAAAATGCTTTTAGCGGTGAAACCGGAGAAATGCGCTATATAAAATATACTGGCAATGAAGTGTTGTCTGCCTACGATAATTTTAAGGTGTTAGATCAAGAATGGGCAATACTCAGTGAAATGGATCTCGTCGAGGCCACCATGGCAACAAAGGAATTAGTCAGTGGCATTAATACGACTGCTACGATGACAGCGACTATTGCTGTCATAATATCGCTAATTATTAGCTTTCTATTCGCCAAAACAATAATGCAACCGCTAAAAGACATCATTCTTTTAGTCAGTGATTTAGCCCATGGTAACGGTAATTTATGTACCCGTTTAGTCAACAAATCGAAGGATGAAACCGGTGAACTATCATCCCTTATCAATCAGTTTATTGATAAAATCGAGCAGTTAGTGATTAACATTAGTACCGAAGCAAAAAATCTCTCTAGTATTACCACCACCATGGAATCTATAGCCGAAGATAATTCACGTGGAGCCGAGCAACAAAAAATGAGTTCACAACAGGTTAATCTATCTATTCATGAAATGAGTTTAGCCGCCAGCGAATCGGCACAAAGTGCTTCCAATGCAGAACAAGCCGCTGCTCAGGCTATGACCGCCACCAGTGAAGGCACCGCCATTATGAACTCCACCACTAATTCTATTCAAACGGTGGCCACTAATGTCGAAGAAGCCGTGACTATTATTAAAGAACTTGAACATACCAGTGAAACCATTGGCTCTGTTGTTGGTGTCATCAATGGCATTGCCGAACAAACCAACCTACTCGCACTCAACGCCGCTATTGAAGCAGCACGAGCGGGTGAGCAAGGTCGTGGCTTTGCCGTAGTTGCCGATGAGGTTCGCGCACTGGCAAGCCGCACTCAAGAATCTACCTTAGAAATTAATAGTATTATTGAAAAACTGCAACAAAATGCCAATACCGCAGTCACTGTAATGAACAATGGCCATGAAGCCGTCAACACCTGTGTTATGGAAGCTGAAAAAACCCAACAAGCATTACAAGCGATAGAAAAACAAATTAGCGATATCAACGAAATGAACTTACGTATCGCCACCAGTGCGGAAGAACAAAGTGTGGTAAGTGAAACTGTTAAAGGCAATGTAGAAAAAATTAGTGCGATATCCGGTAGCAATGCAGAAGGGGCTGCCATGGCAATCACTAAGACGCAGGAGATGACCGCCACGATTAAAACGCTGAACGAGTCTATTGGACAATTTAATGTAGATGAACGCAATTTACAGTCTTCTTGTTAATTATCCAAGAAAAGCGCTGAGATGATATTAAGTGCGAAGTAAGAGGTTCGATGCGTTTTAATTAACTGAGGCTACGCGCTAAGGAAGCCTTACGCTACATGTTTTTATCAATACTGTTTATGATAATTGTTGCTTAATAAAAAACCCCAAATATAACCTATGTTTGAGGTTTTTCTTTTCAAGTGACTCGGCAGTATAACAGTAGGCGCTCTTAGGCGATGCAAGAGCGGTTACTGAGGAGTATTTTTCGTGCACACGTCTACAATCGCAAAGCGGCTTAAAACAAATCTAACTGTTGCCTACTCTCATCCCGTTGATCTAAGGCCTTAGCAAAACGTACCCCTATACCTACTAGACGAACGGGTTTTTTATAGCGCTCCCAGCCTTGCTGAAACAGTGTTTCGTATAAGGCGACATTCATCACTGCCGAGCTGGCCTCGATAGTGGTAGTAGAGAAATCCATAAATTTAATTTTAATAAATACTTTATTAATCTGATAGGCAGATGACAAACCCTGTAAACGTTCCTGTAGCTGAACATGTAGTCGATTCAGGAAGACAATACAGGCTTCAGCCAACAAATCCTTTTCAAAGGTATGCTCTACACTCATTGACTTGCGTTGACGACAAGTGACAACCGGTCGATCGTCTTCACCTCGCGCAAACGTAATTAAGCGTAACCCAAATTTACCAAACTGCTTTACTAAGTCTATTTCACTAAAGGGTAAAATATCCGCACAGGTATGAATACCTAATGCCTGTAATTTTGCCTGTGTTTGCTGTCCTACACCAGGGATACAATTAATCGGCAATTGATTAAGAAAAAATTTGACCCGCGAAGGCTCAACCACGGTTAAGCCATTAGGCTTATCCCAGTCACTCGCCACTTTCGCTAAAAATTTATTCGGGGCAACCCCTGCCGAAGCCGTAATGCCGATTTCTCGCTTCACCCGTTGGCAAATATCTCTAGCGATTAATGTCGCACTGCCGTTAAATAGTTGGCTTTCACTGACATCTAAAAATGCCTCATCTAATGATAATGACTCCACCTGATCGGTGACGTCTAAGAAGATAGCTTTTAATTGCTCTGCCGCTAAACGATACTTAGCCATATTATGTGGAACAATAATTAACTGCGGACATAATTTTTTAGCGTAAGCAGAAGCTAAGGCCGAGCGCACACCAAATGCCCTAGCTTCATAATTACAGGTAGATATCACCCCTCGACGATTAGGGTCGCCTCCAACTGCCACTGGTATTCCTCTTAATGAAGGATCATCGCGCATTTCTAATGCCGCAAAAAAACAATCGGCATCACAATGAATAATTTTTCTATTTTGAGCAATTTGTAATTTCATTAAGACTCACTAATAACGAATGCATTAAACACTGTTCATTAATACAGTATAGCGAGTAAAGTTTATAAATAAAAGTCATAAAAGTTAGTTACAATACTGACAATGCTAACGCCTTAAACTTAAGCACTATTCTCTCAAACCCTTAAACGAGTAAACTATGACGACTGGCACCTGGGATCCAAGTTCACCATCTGAAAACAGTACAAGCTATACCCTCGACATTGAGTTTTTAAAAAAAATTATTAAAACAGTGGGTAATAATACAGAAATAGAGGTTTCATCCTACTTAACTGCCGATGAACAAAAAACCCATTCACCGGTTATGCGACTATCAAAAGCAACGTGGTTTACCATCAAGGAATCTTTATCCAACGACGATATTATTACCTTAATAAAATTTTTTACATTAGCTGAAATGCAATTAAGCGATTGGTCAGGAGAAGAACACTCTCCGGTGATTTGGCTCACTAAAATACTCAAACAAAAAGGCGGAAGTATTAACAAAGACTTATTACTCTGGATAAAGTCTAAAAATGACAATAAATTTTTACCCTACGGAGCCTTATAAGTATGAAAACAGCAAAAGACCACTCTACTTTCACCTAAACTTAGTATTGACAGTAAATCTATAAATCGCTTTTGGATCACAGATGCATGCACATCTTCTTTGCAACCCACTACGTTTTCTAGAACAACGTTAACACTAATAAAAATGATTCTTTTCTAATGATATTCATTCGCAGCGAATGGTTAGCCTTTATCTACACAAAAAATTCACATTTATAGTATTTGTAACAATATTCTATTCACTATTTTAGATTTTTCTATTATTAATCGTTGTGTAAAACCCTCTAAAGCATATAATTTAATTTATCTAAAAGCGTTATTTTTTAAGACAACGACAATAAAACTGCATAAAAAAAATAAAATTACACATAAAATTGACTTTTTTGCTCAAAAAACGCAAAAACACCCTGATATTTTCTTGCAAAATATTTATTCTGCTATTATTAGTTGTATAATTCTCATGTTAGAACAAACCGTTTATCTTTATTTAACTTTTATATAGGAATTAATCCATGGCCGCATCTAAAAAATCAGTAGATCCCGTAAAAGCGATTGAAGCTGAGATTGCAAAACTTGAGAAACAACTTGTTAGCGCACAACAGAAACAACTGACTACTCTAAAGAAAGGCATTGTTTCAAATTCTAAAGCCGTTGCTGACGCTGCTAAAAAAGCAAAAGCAGCAGCAGCCAAAGTTTCTACTTTAGCTAAAAAGAAAAAAACTCCTGCTTCAGTAAAGCAATCTCAAGCGGCTAAAAAAGTAGTTACAGCCGCAAAAGCGACTGTAACTTCAGCTAAGGCAGCTCTTACTAGCGCCAAAGCTGCGCTTCAATCACTAAGCAGTGAAATCAAGCAAGCAGCTGCGATTACTTCTGCTGTCTCTAAAGCTAAGGCACAACTAGTTAAGCAAAAAGCCGCTACCGCTAAAAAGTCTGCTGTTAAAGAAAAAACAGCCGCCAAAAAAGCCGCCGCTAGAGCTAAAGTAAGCGCCCAGAAAGCAGCCATTAAAGCTAAGGCATCCGCTAAAGCGAAAGCCGCTAAAGAAAGACTAGCCGCTAAGAAAGCCACCGCTAAAGCTAAAGCATCTATTAAAGCGAAAGCAGCTAAAGAAAAATCAGCCGCTAAAAAAGCCGCCGTTAAAGCCAAAGCAAGCGCTAAGAAATCTGCTGCTAAGGCCAAAAAGAAAGCGCCAGCCAAGAAAGCGGCTAAAAAGGCAGTCACAAAAGTAGCAGCAAAGAAAGCCGTTAAAAAAGCAGCTAAAAAAGCACCTAAGAAAAAAGCAGCAAAGAAAATAGTAAAAAAAGCCGCTATAAAGAAGTAGTTTATTAGCTGAGTCAGTTGTTGGCTAGCTAAGCTAAGCTAGTCAACAACTGACTCTACCCCCTGTTAACGTATATCCTTCTCAGTAATTCTCTTAGTATCTATAAGCTCACACCTATCTTATCAACGGTGCTTTAATGCTCGCCTATATTTTATAACGAGCGAATTTCCATATTACATTTATCCAAACTGTCAATTGTCGCTGTAGCCACGTAGGACGAGACAGTCATTTTCCAGCTTAAACTTTGAAATTCAATAATATACGTAAATACCCCATCGACGCTAACATCTGGAATTGGCGGTTGCGGGCTCACCACTTTTAGTTCGTCAAAAAACTCCGTATCATCCTCAAATCCCCGTTTACAGATGCCCCAATACTGACTTCTTTCCGCTAATATATTACGTAAATCTTGCTGGCGCTGCATCTCTTCAGCTTCTTGTATCACTGTTTCCTCATGGCGCCGTCTTGATTCTTCTCGTGCTGTATTTGATGCTACTCTTTCACGCTTAACCGCCAAGCTATTAGTCATGTAAGACAAGTCCTTTTCATTGACCGTCACGGTAAATATTTCGCGCTCTTTAGTACGGCAGCGAAAGCGAAAGACTAATCTATCAGCTGAAGACTGTCTTTCCGATAAAGTACCGCTTAATAGATCATAGCAATCACCCATGCTACGCACTTTTTCACTGGCTTCGACTAAACGTTGGTAGTGCTGTTGATAGGATATAGGCAGCCATATCTGTGCTTTAGGCGCAGAGGCTGCATGGGTGCTAAACGCTAACCAAGTTACAACGGTTACGAAGATACAAAATAAAGAGGGCTTTTTCACGAATCATCAATATAATATGGAATATACTATTAGTGTAGAAGTTAGCCATTAGATACGCCAGAACAGGAATTATTATGTCGGTACTTTTTAAGAATATTGCCATTGAAGAGGCGCAGTTACTACTTGCCAAGGGAGCAACGATTGTCGATATTCGCGATATGAGTAGCTATACAGCAGGCCATATCAGTGAAGCAATGCACCTAAGTGACAATAACCTTACTGATTTTGTTCAAGCCCATGAATTTGATAAGCCCTTGCTAGTCTACTGCTATCATGGAAACAGTAGCCAGCCAGCAGCGCAGTATTTAGCAGAGCAAGGGTTTGACCACGTCTACAGCCTAATCGGTGGCTATACCGCTTGGTGTGCAGACACCACTAAAAATTAAATCTTTAAGTCGGGAGAAGGTACGGTACCGTCCGAAAATGATAAACTACCAAAACTCTCATTCCACTTCACCAATAACATGGCTAAATCAACCGCTTGATTATAGAGTGGCTTAAGCTCTAACTCACTGTCTTTTATCCCTGTATATAACTTAATCGCCCGATGCTTATCGGCTAACGGATGAGTACGATATTTAGAACGATACATCTCTAACTTCCAACGCAAGGTATGCGTAGCATGACGGTAATATAATAACTTGGTGGCTAAAGATATATTACTAAAATCAACTAGGTCGCCAAATAAACCAATATCTGTACCAAACAATATGGCTTCACGACAATTATTGTCGACGTAGACATCGGCAGTGCGAGCGCTTTGTAGGTAAACCGACAAGTCGCCAAGCACTTCACCAGGGGTAATATAATTGACCTGATGATTTAAACCACGGCTATCTGGCGCCAATACGACTAACTGCCCTTTAACAATAAAATAAGTCCATGTATCTAAATCACCTCGCGATAATACTTTTTCTCCGGAATCATATTGAATGATACGAGAAAACCTCATCAGCGTTGCAAACTGTGCTTCATCCTGTTGTTTAACGGCTTTATAAAAGGGAATGGCACTTAACAACGTATGCAGTGCTTCGGGCGAGATAGTGGAAATTTCTCGAATATTCATTAATAATACAATCCTTCTTATTACCTATTATTTATACTCATCTCACCCGACTTCAGCACAAGTGGTATGATAAAAATGAGCACTATTGTCGAAAAGGTGCTGCACAAGCGGTAAAAAGATATGCCAACCGCATCACTATTTAACACTGATAATACATCGATAAACACCTCACACCTACCATTATACAAACGAAATTTCTTTATTGATATGAAGCATTCACAACATTGCCTGCTTTACCCTAGGCTCAGCATTTCAGTCTACTCGGGGAGCATTTTTTGACTCGCGTGACCGTATCACCGTGACAGCAAACACATTGGGTTCACGCCAATGATGATGTTGCAACGTTAATCCGGCTATCTAAGTAGCTAATACGCACAGAGGCAAACCTGCGAATAGTTAGTGACCAACACAGCATTAATGGCCATCGCTCTATAGTAATGGTCTATACCAGCCATCAATTGGGGAGCTGTTCATCCCACTTGTTAATGCTAAAGGACTACTAATAGAGAACTTCAAGCAGATCGCGGAAGCCTTGACCTGTATAAAAGGCGATTGAAGAAGCTCAAAAGGATGCCGACTCTTCGGAAATAGATCGTTTAAGAATACTCAGACTATGCTTACCACCTCCTACTTAGTAGGGCAAACACTTAGCGATTAGTTGTTCCAGTAAATCGATTTCTTCTGAACAGTCTAGCTTCCATTCTCTCACAGCTGTCTTTCGTTCAATTTGGTCTACACTAAAAGTAACTACATACGTTCAATCCATGCCTTTGATATAAGGGTTAATTAAGGTTACTTATGAGCTACAACTCATCTTACGGACAATCTATTGCCAACCAACTCGCCGCTGCTATTGCAGCAAAAGATATTAGTGTACCAGTGTTGCCTGATGTCACTTATCGCGTATTTTCATTAACACAAAGCTCCGATTCAGATGCAGAAAAATTGGCAAAAGTGATTCAGTCCGATCCCACACTTGGTGGTCATGTCATTCGAATTGCGAATTCTGCAGCTTACACACCTAATTCTAATTTGGTCTCGCTACAACAGGCTATCACTCGATTAGGTATGATTGAAATTAGTAATATTGCAATATCTACATCTTTAAATAGCCGAATTTTTAAGGCTCCTGGCTATGAAAAAAATATTGCTGCGATTTGGCATCATTCTCTCGTCACCGCAGTTTGGTCAAAAGAAATTGCTCGCAGTTTACGCACTAATGTAGAGGCGGCTTTTTTATGTGGCTTACTGCACAGTATTGGTAAAGCCGTTATTTTACAAACTATTGCCGATTTTAGAAGCTCAAATGATAGTATTATGGGCGAGTACGATTTACAAAAATTGTTTGATGAGTACGAAAGCCTCATCGCTCAAGTGGTGGCAGATGAATGGGGACTACCTCTGATTATTGCTGAGGCAATGACCCATTATAAGCAATTTAATGAAGCCCCCACCGCAAAAGAAATTCCGGCTATTGTTTTATTCGCAAGCCAAATAGCGAATCATATGATTGATCCTGAACTGTATCCTCTTGAAACAGTAAGTACATCCCGCGCTTTAGAAGTCGTTAACCTTTACCCTGATGAAGTCTCTACGTTATTAAATAAAGTAGAAACCGTTAAATCATCTATAGCGGCGCTGTCAACATGAAGGATATCAATGTAAATAACGGAGATACACAAGCAGTGCGCTATGATTTAATTGTTATCGGTAGTGGGCCAGCAGGCCAAAAGGCTGCCGTACAAGCCTCTAAAATCGGAAAGCGCGTTGCCTTAATCGAACGTGATCGTTACCTTGGTGGATCCTGCGTACATAGAGGCACTATCCCATCAAAAACCTTACGCGAAAATGCATTACGTATTACTCACATGCGTGCGAATGCAAAGCTGTCGGATTTTTCTTTAACTGATAATTTAGAGATGTCTGTACTCATCGACCGCCTAGACGAAGTCTTAAAAGCTCACGACAGCTATATGGAAAAACAAATCTTACGCAACAACATTGTACGCTTGCATGGTCGAGCAGCGTTTGTAGATAAACACCATGTAGAATTGAGTACACCTAGAGGCGAACCAATTATATTACGTGCTAAAAAATTTGTTATTGCTACTGGCTCTTATCCAAGAACACCTGATCATATTTCTATAGATCATGAACATATTTATGACAGTGATTCTATTCTATCTATGTTATACCTACCAAAGAGTCTAGTGGTTATAGGAGGTGGCGTTATTGCCAGTGAATACGCCTCTATTTTTCAAGCATTGGACGTAGATGTCACTATGATTGATAAACACCCTCAACCGTTGGGTTTCCTTGATAGCGATTTGACCGATAAGTTTGTCCATGCCTTCGAATCCATGGGCGGTACATGGGTGGGTAATAGTACAGTTGAGAAAGTTTACTGGGATGGCAAACAAGTCGTCACCGAATGTGAAGGCGGGATTGTTATTTATAGTGAAAAATTGCTTTGTGCCGCTGGGCGTATTGGTAATACTAAAGACTTAGCGCTGTCCAATGCAGGTCTCAGCCTTAACGATCAACAATTAGTTTCTGTTGACGAGAATTTACAAACCTCGGTCGATAACATCTATGCCGCTGGCGATGTTATCGGGCCACCAGCTTTAGCCTCAACAGCAATGGAGCAAGGCAGGAGAGTGTCTTGTAATGCCTTTGGTGTGAATACAGGAAAAATGAGCCAAATGATCCCTACGGGAATATATGCTATTCCCGAATTATCTTCTGTGGGTCTTAGTGAAGGCCAGGCTAGGAAAAAATATGGCGATGTCATTATTGGCAAGGCCATATTTGAAGAAATAGCTCGGGGGCAAATTTCTGGCACTCAGGATGGCATGTTAAAGATTGTATGTGACCCTAAAGGCGAGAAAGTTTTAGGTGTTATGATTGTTGGTGAAGGCGCAACGGAATTAGTCCATATTGGACAAATGGCCTTATTAGCGGGAGCGGATGTCGACATTTTTGTTGAAAGCATTTTCAATTTTCCCACCCTAGCCGAGGCGTATCGAGTCGCTGCATTGGATATTATAGGTCAAAGAGTGAAACATCAGGAAAGTTTTTAGACCGTAAAGAATTCATCTCTAGATGAGAAATGCCTTAATGAACCTTGAGAAACAAGTCTCTACTTTTTAATTCCCTACCCCTTAAGTGGGGTTTTAACGCTATTCTTGATAACACCTTAGCGGTTTTTCGCGTCTGTAGATACGTATAGTTTTGTTCGCTAATTTGCAGTAATTCTCTCCCAGAAAAGCTCGCCCCTCTCATTTCAGGATGATTTTCACTGTCAATAAAGCCATAGTCTGGCACGAAGAAATACTGTTTATTTCCCTGTAAAGCTTCATCACTATCCGCATCATTAAGGAAGTTAATGCCATAGCCTAGTTCATCTAGCACACTAAATTCAAAATAACGTAAACAGGGTTCTAATTGTGTTTCTGACTGATGTAGCTGTTTAAGTAGCTGCTCATAGCATTCAAAAATATTATCGCTAGGGTCATCTTGTGGCAATAGATAAGCTAACAACTCATTAGCATACATCGCACTATAAAGCTTATGACCTTTTAATGTGCCGCTTAACACATTGGGTAAAGAACCCATAGTTTGAGGCTCTATACCAATCAATGTTTTAAGGGAGGACTTACCTTGCCAAGAAAGTAAGACGGAAATGAATGGCTGCAATAAATAACGCTGAGAATTTTTCGCTTTCCTTGCACCTTTGACCACTAGACTAATTTTTCCATAATCTCGGGTAAGTACGTCAGCTAACAGACTAGTATCACGGTAGGGGCGAGTGTGCAGAATATAGCTGGGATGTAGCTCTATTCGTGTCGACATAGTTTACTCATCATAGTTTAATATCTTAGTTAGCCTAGGAGGCTGTCCGAGAATAGGGGCCGTAGCGAGGGGAAACAATTTTGAGTCCATTTTTTCGAATATTTGAGGCGAATAGTGGTTCTATTCAACGAAAATGATCGGAAAAATGGGCCGAAATAGTTTTTCCGCAGTAGGTTCTCTATTCTCGGACAGGCTCCTAGGAGCCTGTCCGAGTAGCTACTAGCGATCATCATAACCCAAGCTACGTAATGCACGTTCGTCATCAGACCAACCTGACTTCACTTTCACCCAAGTTTTCAGCATGATCTTACTATCAAATAATATTTGCATATCTTCGCGTGCTTGCTGGCCAATTTTCTTCAAGCGGTCGCCTTTTTCGCCAATAAGAATGCGCTTCTGACCTTCTCTTTCAACGAGGATTAAGGCATTAATATGCAGTATCTTACCTTCTTGCTTAAACTCTTCAATTTCCACCGTCATTTGGTAAGGTAATTCATCACCCAGCTGTCGAGTGATTTTTTCCCGAATAATTTCTGCGGCTAAAAAACGAGAACTACGGTCAGTAATTTGATCTTCAGGATAAAAGTGATCATTTTCCGGTAAACGCACACGAATAATTTCTTCTAAACGATCTAAGTTTTGGTTCTGTAGCGCCGATACGGGGATAATTTCCTGCACATCCACTAACTCAATAATTTTCTGCATATGTGGCAACAACATCTCCTTATCATCTAGCGTATCAACTTTATTAATCACTAAGATAACCGGGCACTTAATCTCAGCTAAACGCTGGGCAACTAACTCATCTTCCGGTAACCACTGTAACTTTTCAATCATAAATAAAACCACATCAACATCTTGAATAGCAGTAATTACCGCACGATTCATATAACGGTTAATGGCTTTTTTTTGTCCCTGATGTAAACCTGGGGTATCAACATAAATAAATTGGGTATCGACGGTCGTCTTAATGCCTTGTAACTTATGCCGAGTCGTTTGCGGCTTTCTAGAAGTAATGCTGAGCTTTTGACCCAAAATATGGTTTAACAACGTTGATTTACCGACATTGGGTCGGCCAACAATAGCAATATAGCCACAGCGTTTGGTATTTTCAGTCATTCAATTGTCTCTATGATTCCTGCAGCAGTAACTCAAGTGCTATTTCCGCCGCTTGTTTTTCTGCTTGGCGACGGCTACTGGCTACCGCTTGCACGGGATCTGCCAGTAATTCAACAGCACACACTACAGTAAAGGTTTGTTCGTGTGAAGCGCCCTCGATATTACTCACCGTATACACGGGCAAGGGCTTCTTTTTTGATTGCAAGAGTTCTTGCAGTTGAGTTTTCGGGTCTTTTAAATCGTCATTAATTGATAAACTTTGTAAGCGTGAATCAAACCATTGAAGTACCGTTGTTTTGCACGGTGCAATGCCACCATCTAAAAAAATAGCGCCTATAATGGCCTCGACACTATCGGCTAATATAGAGTCTCGACGAAAACCACCACTTTTCAATTCGCCTGGCCCCATAATCAGGTAGTCACTCAAAGAAAATTCGCGAGCAATTTCTGCCAATGTTTCGCCTTTGACTAAGCGCGAGCGCTGGCGCGAAAGAATACCTTCTTGTACGCTAGGAAATTGATGAAATAACTGTTCTGATATCGTCATCCCCAATAAAGAATCGCCTAAAAATTCTAAACGCTCATTATTGTCAGCGGCAAAGCTACGATGAGTAAGCGCCAGCAGCAACAAGGATTGCTGCTGAAACTGGTAGCCAATACGTCGCTGTAATGATGCGAAATCGGGTTTAGCTATCACTAGGGATCACAGCATTTATCAATATTTGAGCTATCTAGATGATGCTCAAATGACAATACAATATCGATATTAGCCATAAAAGGGATACGTTCTTCATAGTTAATATCGACCAGCACTTTCTTGGCATCGCGTTTTACTTGCAAAGCCTCTAATGCCCCACTACTAATATTATTGATAGAAAAGCTTTTACTTAATTTCTTGCGAATATCTGCAGGTGATAGTTCAGTAAGTTGCGCATTTTTAGATAGACTCTTAAGTGATGACTGCACGTAATAATCTTCAAGATAAACGGGGGATAGTTTAATCACTAGTTGTACAAAAAAAACTGTTAAAAAGAGCGCTAAAAACCAGCCCGTCAATGACAAACCACTCTGATTTGACAGCCTCTTTTGCAAACCATTGGGTCGCAAAAGATTGGCTTGCATACTATGGGATCGCATAGTCTCTCTCCTAGTAATTTTTGTATTAATCGATATTACCGACTCTAGAAAAACTCGGTAGACTCAAAAAGCTTTCCCAGTGCATCCAAATGGCAAAGGCTTTACCGACAATATTTGCTTCTGGTACGGTTCCCCATACACGACTATCCGAGCTATTGTTACGGTTATCTCCCATCATAAAGTAATGGCCTTCCGGTACTGTGTATGATTGGTTAGGGCCATGTCTTGATGGGTTCAATAGTTTTCTAGTTTGGTGCTCTGCCGCTCCTAATGTTTCGTCATATAGTTGGTAAAATGGACGGCTGCTAGGCAAGGTTGCCTTTAATTTTTCAGGTACTTTTTCCGCATTAATAAATAACTCGTTATTTCTATATGTAATGGTGTCACCAGGCAAACCAACGACTCGCTTGATAAAATAGCGTTTTTCATGGGGCGGGAAAAACACCATTACATCTCCGCGTTCTGGCTGGTTAAGCGCCAATACTTTCGTACGTATTACAGGGAGACGTAAACCATAAGTGAATTTATTCACTAGAATAAAGTCACCCACTTGTAGGGTCGGCACCATAGAAGGAGACGGAATTTGAAAGGGCTCCACAATAAATGAACGCAAGACAAAGACGACAAATAACACAGGGAAAAATGACTTCGAATACTCTACGTATATAGGTTCTTTTATATCAGCAGAGTCTTCCGTAGCATTTCGCCGTGGAGCCAAAAATAATATGTCGACCAACCAAATAAGACCGCTAACAAAAACCAGTAACACTAAAATAAGGGGAAAATTAATATCCATCTTTTACCTTCTCAATCACTTTAAATTCTAACATTAGCTCTCTAACGTTAACTATCCATTTTCAGCACGGCCAGAAATGCCTGCTGTGGAATTTCTACATTACCCACTTGCTTCATGCGTTTTTTACCCGCCTTTTGCTTTTGTAGTAATTTCTTTTTACGAGAAATATCACCACCATAACATTTTGCAGTAACATTTTTACGCAACGCTTTTACGGTGGTACGAGCAATTACTTGTCCACCTAATACGGCTTGTATCGCCACATCAAACATTTGACGAGGAATTAACTCTTTCATCTTTTCTGTCAAATTACGGCCCTTGGCCTGAGCGTCATCTTTATGGATAATTAATGCTAAAGCATCGACTTTTTCGCCATTAATTAACACATCCAGGCGAGTAAGGGATGCGGCTTGGAAGCGTATAAAACTATAGTCTAAAGAGGCAAAGCCACGACTCACTGACTTCAAACGATCAAAGAAGTCCATGACTACCTCGTTCATCGGTAATTCGTAACGTATAGCCACTTGATTACCAATATACTGCATATCTTTCTGCACGCCACGCTTGTGTATACAGAGTGTGATCACTGCACCTAAATACTCATTAGGCACAAGAATATTGGCCTCAACAATCGGCTCACGCATTTCATCGATATACGTTGGGTCAGGGAGTTTTGAAGGGTTTGCAACACTGACTACCTCGCCGTCATTTTTTAGCACTTCGAATACAACGGTTGGTGCTGT
Source organism: Candidatus Endobugula sp. (assembly GCA_047619205.1). Lineage (GTDB taxonomy): Bacteria > Pseudomonadota > Gammaproteobacteria > Pseudomonadales > Cellvibrionaceae > Endobugula. Next base: position 34,144 of record JBLHJR010000027.1, read on the forward strand.
TGTAATCAGGTCTAAATCATATTCTCGCTCTAAACGCTCTTGGATGATTTCCATATGTAGCATACCAAGGAAACCACAACGGAAGCCAAAGCCCAAAGCATCCGAGCTTTCAGGCTCAAAGAATAACGAGGCATCATTTAAGGTAAGCTTCGACAAAGCGTCTCGAAAACCCTCATAATCATCGGAACTCACTGGAAACATGCCCGCATAAACCTGAGGTTTTACTTTTTTAAATCCGGGTAACGCGTCTACCTGATCCTTATTCACTGCATGGGTTAAGGTATCCCCCACGGGCGCACCCAGAATATCTTTAATCCCTGCTACTACAAAACCTACTTCACCGGCTCTGAGAATCTTGGTTTCTAGGCGTTTGGGGGTAAATACACCCACACTATCGACCACATGGGCCTTACCAATGGATTTGGTGACAATTTTTTCTTTTACTTTTAAAGTCCCTTGAGTCACCCGCACTAAAGAGACCACACCCAAATAATTATCGAACCACGAATCAATAATTAATGCTTGCAACGGTGCATCCACATCACCTACAGGTGGGGGCACTTTCGCTATAATTTCCTCTAAAACATCATAAATCCCCAGGCCTGATTTAGCACTACAACGCACTGCTTCAGTTGCCTCAATACCGATGATTTCTTCGATTTCTTGAGAAACTTTATCGGGGTCTGCTTGGGGCAAGTCCATTTTATTCAAAATAGGGATTACTTCTAGTCCCTGCTCTAATGCGGTATAGCAGTTGGCAACCGACTGCGCCTCAACACCTTGAGCCGCATCAACCACTAATAAAGCCCCTTCACATGCAGCCAAAGAACGCGACACTTCATAAGAGAAATCTACATGTCCCGGGGTATCAATAAAGTTTAACTGGTAGGTTTTACCATTTTTTGCCTTATAGTCTAAGGTGACACTTTGCGCCTTGATAGTAATGCCACGTTCACGTTCAATATCCATGGAATCAAGTACTTGAGCCTCCATTTCGCGTTTGGCAAGTCCGCCACATTCCTGAATAAAACGATCTGCGAGAGTCGATTTACCATGATCAATATGGGCAATAATAGAAAAGTTACGAATATGGCTAAGGTCGGTCACTACAGGTACACCGTTTTAAATAACAAAGATTAACAAAGTCGCGGATTTTACCCTATTGGAGGGGGATGTGATATAGCCAGCAGCCACAGGAAATGGCTGCTTTGATAACTAGCCATCGGTCGCCCGACTGAAGTTACCTACTACTGAAGATAAACTACCATCACACTCACAGGAGGTAACTACGAAGACTACTTATCCAAAACAATACTTCTAAATATCGGTGTTCCTTGACGGATAACCCTTATTGGCAGCGGTTTATTGGTGGGTAATTCAGCCTCTAATTTTGTAAAGTCGTCTACCGAGGTCACATCCTCAAAACCTAACTGAACAATGACATCACCTTTACGTAAACCGGCTTTAACGGAGGGGCTATCTTTGGCTATATCCATAATAATCACACCGTCTACGCCTACTAACTCACGTAACTCTTCATTTAAGTCTTCAACAGCAACGCCTAACCGTGAAGCAGTAGCGGGAGATATTTTTACTTTTTCTATACTGGGGCCAGCACGAGAACCAATAGTGACCTTAAGGGCTACTTTTTTACCCTTACGCATGACTGTGACAGGCACAGTCGTTCCGGGCTTTATTGGGCCGACGATATGCGGCAAGTCAGATGATGTTTTAATCGGCTTATCGTTAAACGACAATATAACATCACTCACCAGCAAGCCACTTTTCTTACCTGGACCACTAGGATCAATTTGAGCAATCAGCGCGCCTTGGGGTTTTTTTAAGCCAAATGAGAGTGCTAAATCTTTATCCACATCCTGAATCACTACCCCTAACCATCCACGATCCACTCGTCCGCTTTCTTTTAGTTGCTGCACTACATTTTTTGCTAAATTTGCAGGGATCGCAAACGACAAACCAATAGAGCCACCTGAGTTGGTGTAAATTTGCGAGTTAATACCAACAACATCACCGTCTAGATTAAATAATGGGCCACCTGAATTACCAGGATTAATAGCCACATCTGTTTGAATAAAAGGCACATAGTTTTGCTGCTTACCAGAAGGGATACTTCGCCCAATGGCACTGACGATACCGGCACTAACCGAATAATCCAAACCGAACGGAGAGCCAATAGCCAACACCCATTCACCTACGCGTGTATTATCAGAGTCTGCCAATTCGAGGAAAGGTAAATCCTTGGCATCAATTTTTAACAACGCTAAATCTGATTGGGGGTCTAAACCGATAACCTTCGCATCAAATTCTCTTCTATCAATTAGTCGCACCGTAATGTCGGTAGCACCATCAACCACATGATTATTCGTTAAAATATAACCATCAGCAGAAATAAAGAACCCAGAGCCTATTCCACCACCATTACGCTGAGGCGCTTGTCTGCGCTCAAAAAAGTGGCGAAAAGCTTCAGGAACGTTTTCAGGTATTTGTATATTAGGCTGACTGCTAGGTTTTGCACGAATAACCGTTTCAATTTTGACTACTGCTGGAGAATGTTCCTCAATAAGACCCGTAAAATCAGGTAAAGAGCTAGCGGCGCTAGACTGAAAAGACAATGATAATAGTGACATCATCACTACAGCTAACAAAGAAATATTGACTGGTTTTAACATCATAAAACAAACCTCTTAAACATCTTATTAATTAATAATCGAAGCAATAACTAAGTCACAGTAACCGAACAACCCACAATAAGTCACTCTTCAGTGAGCCATAGCCACTAAATAAATAGCGGCTAAGTAACATTAAAGCTAAGTAGATGGGATACTAATAAACTGTTGATCATAAAGTAGGACAGGCTGTAAGCGCGAATCATACTTTGAATATTGAGATTGCCAATAAATTAGTAATCCACCCACAGCAAAACCTATCGA
>JBLHJR010000028.1:0-36888 GCA_047619205.1 Candidatus Endobugula sp.
CCTTTAGCTGGCCAAGTAAAGGTCTGTAGAAAGTGCTGTAAATCAGAGTCTATCGCCCTCGCCGCTTTCGCTAAGCGCACCTCTTTGCGAATACGCGGCAATTCCGCTTCGGGGACATTCACCGTTCTTTTGGGCACACCTTCTATACGTTGCTCTCTATACTGGCGCTGTTTGACGGTAAAGGAATATTTTTTTACCTCTCCTGCAGGTGTTGTTTCGATTAGCTCAACCGTGGGTTTTATATCGCGGCCTAGACCCAAGACGAAATCGCCCTGCTTGTTAATGCGTACACTACGGCCAAAGAATTCAAGCGTGTTAGCCGGGTTAACTTTACCTAAAATAAAACCACCTTGAATCCATTGGCCTTGAATATTTAAGGCAAACGCAGGGAGACTAAGAAATAGTGATATTAGGATGATTAATGGTTTCATAGTCATTGTTCTGTTTATATATTAGAGAGGGTGTATGTGTGTCTACTTACCAATCAACTTACAGGGAAATTACGTCTGTGACAAATGCTAAATACTGTCTGTGCTTTGACCACAGCAGGGAGCCAATAAAGGTGGTTGCTTTACACGGTACAGGCATCTTTAGAAAGAAACTATCTCTCATTTACTCATGCTTATCTATTTAGTTTATATTTTACCGTATAATAGCCAGCCTGATAAAAGCTTCCACCTACAGCAGTACATATGTCCATGAGCCTCTTTACCGTCTACCCAGAAAGTTACCAACAGCAATTAGATGTCAAGCTTCATAAGCTAGAACAACAGCTCAAGACTGTCGATATCCGCAGCAGCATCCCACCCATCGCGGTGTTTCGCTCCCCAACCCGTCATTACCGTATGCGTGCCGAGTTTAAGGTCTGGCATGAAGGTAACACTAGCCATTACGCGATGTCTGATAGAGAAACTAAACAACCCGTTTTTTTAACCGAATTCCCTGTTGCCAGCGAAAGCATTAATGCACTCATGCCTATTATTATGGCGACGATTAATGAGCATGAATTACTACGTAAAAAGCTCTTTCAAATAGAATTTCTCAGCACCTTAACCAAAGACACCTTGGTCACGTTGATCTACCATCGCCCGATTAATGAGCAATGGATAGCCGCCATTAAACCGCTTAAAGAGAAACTGGGCATCAATATTGTGGGTCGTAGTCGTAAGCAAAAGCTCGTATTAGATAGAGACTATGTAAATGAAGCGCTCAGCGTGAACAATAAAACCTTTTACTATCAGCAAAACGAAGGTAGCTTTACTCAACCCAATGCGAAGGTCTGTGAACACATGTTGTCTTGGGCGGTGACTAACAGCCAAGGTAGTCAGGGTGATTTACTCGAACTTTACTGTGGTAACGGTAATTTCACTTTACCGCTAGCACAAAATTTTAAGCGTGTGATTGCCACCGAAATCTCCAAGTCATCGGTTAATTCGGCGAGAAATAACATCGTCAAAAATAACATTGAAAATGTCACTGTGGTGCGCATGTCTAGTGAAGACTTCGCCCAAGCCATGGATAAGGTCAGACCGTTTACACGCTTAGCGAATATTGATCTAGACAGTTATCATTTTTCCACTGTATTTGTTGATCCACCTAGAGCAGGTTTAGATCAACATACGCTAGAAATCATTCAGCGTTTCGAACAAATTATTTATGTCTCCTGTAATCCCAGTACCTTAGTAGACAACCTAGAAAGCCTATGTACAACGCACAACATAACGGCACTTGCGGCATTTGACCAGTTTCCTTATACCGATCATTTAGAAGCTGGGGTGGTACTACAGAAAATCTAATCCTGGAGACCATACCAAAATCCCCCTCTTCCAATACGAGCTATTGACTTAATATGGATAAATACACGTTAATCATTGATCAAGGGGGACACAGCAGCCGAGCTATTGCTTTTAATCAACAAGGTGTCGCGGTAGATTGTTGTAGTGAAGTAACACCGCCGCCTCTCGAGTCGACAGAGGGTTTCGTAGAGTTCTCCTCAACCCCACTTATTCAGTCAAGCAATTCACTGCTGCATGAAATTCTGCAACGTCTCAGTCATCGGTTTAAAGCAACAGACAAGCCCCCCATTGATGCCCTTGGAGTAATTGCACAACGTTCAAGTTTAATTGCCTGCAACAAAACAACGGCTCAGGCGATAACCCCTATGATTAGCTGGCAGGATACTCGGCATGCCGATTGGCTAGCACAACAGTCATTTGACATCGAAGAATGGCAACAGCTAACGGGCTTAAGGTTGAGCGCCCATGCGGGAGCGAGTAAAATTCGCTGGCTGCTGGATCATCACCCTGAAGTACAGCGCTGCGCCAAAAAAAATAATCTGATGTTTATACCTTGGGGGGCTTACCTCCTTCATCAGCTGATGAATAAAACCGAATTAGTCTGTGACATCAGCTTAGCCGCACGAACAGGCTTAAGTGAATATGGCGTACATGCTTGGTCAGATAAGCTATTGTCACTCTTTGATATCCCTAAAACGTGCTTGCCGCCAATTGTTCCCAGCGCCTATGACTATGGCAATATCACAGTAGGAGGGCATGTTATTCCTGTCAAGCTACTGGGTGGAGATCAACAGTTTATTCCCCTCGCCTATGGTGAAGCTGCATTGGCAGATAGTGCATTTCTAAACATAGGCAGCGGCGCTTTTATTCAAGCACGTACTGTTACTGCAGTGCAGACCGACAAAACACCTAAACAAGCCAATGGCTTATTAACATCACAACTAATGGTGAGTAACAATAAAACCGCAATAGATATAATGGAAGGCACTATCAATGGTGCTGCGACCAGCCTAGATTGGTGGCAAGCGCAACAACAAACACCGCTAACGTTTACAGAGGTCAATCATGCACTCACACACACATCGACAGCACCTATTTTTATTAATACCTTAACTGGTACTGGGTCGCCTTATTGGATCCCCGCACAAACCGCACGTTTTATAACGATGCATGACATTAAAATTTCGACGCAAGAGCAGAAAACTGTCGCCATATTGGAGAGCATTTTGTTTTCTTGTAAAATTAATTTCGATCTTATTTGTGAAGAAAATACAGACATTGAAAAAATAATTATCAGTGGCGGCTTATCTGCGTCAGATCCATTATGTCAAAAACTAGCCGATTTAACTGGTGTAGCTATCTTGCGCTATGATGATACTGAGGCTTCGGCTAGAGGAGCTGCCTTTTACTTACACTCTAGCGATCACTACCCAGTTGCTCAAGCGCCGACACGATTCACACCTAAGACTACAGGTAATGCAGTAGAAGTTCGCTTTACACGTTATCGTGAAGAGATGGAAAAACTCAGTAAAAAACACAATAAATGATAATGGCTATCTGCCTATTCCATTAAGTTATCCCAATCTATAGTCGACTTATTTTCAAAACCTTCATCAATTAAATAAAGCACCCTTTTTGCCGTCACTCGCCATGCGGTTAGCTTGCCACCATAGAGTGAAATGATGTTTTTATCCGCAGAGATAAAAGTATCCCTTGGCCGTGATAAGAATTTTTTATCTGAATTAGGTAAGACTCGCAAGCCACAAAATGTAGCCTCTATCGAAAACTCATAATCTGGAAAATAGTGATTCACCACCGCTGACAAATAGTCTATTTCTTGTTGTTTTACACGGATATCTTCTGGCTCACCCTGATGAATGACCTCTGTTGTCCCCACTAAGGTCTTGCCTTTCCAGGGCAAACAAAATACAGCTCGGTTATCTTCAATAGATGGCAAGTAAAAACAAGTGTCACTTAATGCTGGTGATACCACTAGGTGTGTACCCTGCACTAAATCGATAGGGAATATGTCAACCGAAGGATCGAGTCGCTGTAACACCCTATTAACCCATGGGCCAGTGGCATTAATAATGGTATGAGCATTCACGGTGATGGGCATTTCAATCGCAGCATGTTGCAACTGAAGACGATACGTTTTATTTTCTTGAATCTGAGTACTGATACATTCTGTATATTCATGGCAGTCAACGCCTAATGCTTGCGCACGATCGACAATAGCTTGTGTTAAAACCGCATCATCTGTTTGTGCATCCTGATAAGCAAAGACAGCCTTAAGCCCTTTTTGTTGTAAACCCGACAGTAAGTGCCACTTATTCATAGGTATTTTTTTATAGCTACTATGAGTATTATTTTTTGATAGCAAGCGATAGAGAAAAAGCCCGCAATGAATTTTCCACGTAGAATAGTGCGAGTTTGTATAAATAGGCAGGTAAAACCAATTAGCGCTAACTAAATTTGGTAAATGCGCTAACATCCATTCTCTTTCAGCCAAACATTCAGCCACCAATGTAAATTGAGCCGTTTGTAAATAGCGTAAACCGCCATGAATTAATTTACTGGATTTTGAAGAAGTAGCAGAAGCCCAAGTATTTTTTTCTACTAACAATACAGAATAGCCGGCTTTTTTCGCCACTAGGGCAACAGCGGCACCCTGAATACCACCGCCAATCACTACGACCTCATACTCTGTCGTCTTAAGCATGTGCCATTATTTTTGCTACATCCAACATTCTTAATGAAAAGGCCCATTCATTATCATACCAACTCATTACTTTTAATTGCGACCCCATCATCGCCGTATGGTTAGCATCAAAAACGCTAGAGGCCGAATGACATTTAAAGTCAACCGACACTAAGGGCTTATCATTATAAGCCAAGATGCCTTTTAAACCGCCAGCAGACAACTCCGTTTCTGTTACTAATTTTATTTTCTGGTGTAATTCATCAATGGTGAATGTTTTTTCGGGAACAATATATAAATCAACCAAAGAAACATTGATAGTTGGCACACGTATCGCCATACCATTAAGCTTCCCCTCTAACTCTGGCAAAACTAAGCCCACCGCTTTCGCTGCGCCAGTCTTGGTTGGAATCATGGATTGCGTTGCGGATCTCGATCGATAAAAATCGCCACCGACTTTATCAATTAAATTTTGATCATTAGTATAGGCATGTATCGTCGTCATTAAACCCGATTGTACACCGACGGTTTCCATTAATACTTTTAATATCGGCGCTAAGCAATTAGTGGTGCAAGAGGCATTCGATACAATCTGATCTTCTTCTGTGAGTAAATGATCATTCACGCCATAGACGATGGTTTTATCTGCATCCGTACATGGCTGGCTAACTAATACTTTCTTTGCGCCTGCCTGTAAATGTAAACTGGCCAATTCACGGCTGGCAAAACGGCCACTACACTCTAAACAAATATCAATTTTTAACTCAGCCCAAGGTAATTGCGTCGCATCTGGACAAGACGATAATTGGATCGATCGTCCTTTAATCACCATAGCATCGCCATCCAATTTTACCTCGTGCTTAAAAATACCTAAGGTAGAATCATATTGGGTTAAATGGCACAGTAACGCATTATCAGCTAAATCGTTAATGGCAATTATTTCATATTCATCTTCCAAGCCTTGTTCAAAAATTGCTCGCAAAATACAATGTCCGATTCGACCATAACCATTGATGGCTAAACGCATATCCACCTCCTAAAAATAGGTTTACTTAGGCATATTGCTATACGACAGTAAAGTGTCTTTATTAGTATAGCTCTTAGTGGCTAATTGGCGACCTACTCACTTCTTCGCCAAGCAAATCACCTTAATTATTATGCTGATTTGGGTTTGAATGTAAACCATCATCATCCTCTTCCTCTGGTACAACCTCCAAACTCAAACCAGCAAAAGACGAGACGCCACTTACTTCATTCTCATTCGTATTATCTACCACATTTCCATCGCCAAAATTACCCTCTGCCAGCTTAACTCTAAGGCGCAAATTGTTTTCTGAGTCTGCATTTAACAAGGCGTCCTTCAAGGATATTTTTTTGTCCGCGTAAAGGTGGTACAAGGCCCCATCAAATGTTTGCATGCCTAAATTTTCAGACTTTTCCATAATGGGTTTAATCTCGTCCAAACGAGACTTAAGGATAAGATCCTCTATAGTTTTCGTGACGAGTAATACTTCAATGGCTGCACAGCGCTTACCATCGATCGTGGGGATCAAACGCTGAGAAACAATCGCACGTAAGTTTTGCGCCAAACCTAATAATAATTGCGGTCTGCGTTCTTCCGGAAACAAATTAATAATTCGCTCCAATGCCTGATTGGCATTATTCGCATGTAAAGTAGAGATCGCTAAATGCCCCGTTTCTGCAAACTCCAAGGCATGCTGCATGGTCTCCTTATCTCTAATTTCACCAATCAATATGACATCTGGCGCTTGTCTTAAGGTATTTTTCAGTGCGCTTTGAAAGCTTCGTGTATCTACCCCTACTTCGCGCTGATTAATAATGCTACGTTTATGTTTATGCACAAATTCAACAGGATCTTCTATGGTAATAATATGACCGCCACTCGTAGCATTGCGATGATCAATTAATGCCGCCAGTGATGTCGTTTTACCAGAGCCCGTACCGCCAACAAACAGCACCAAACCGCGCTTATCCATTACCACTTCTTTTAATATAGGAGGTAAGCCTAAATCATCAAATTGAGGAATATCTGTATTAATATTTCTGGCAACGATAGACACTTCATTACGCTGTTTAAAAATATTAATTCTAAATCGTCCAACCCCGGCTATTGAAATGGCCAGATTCATTTCTAACTCATGAATGAAAATCTCTCGCTGCTCCTCATCCATAATATCATTGGCAATTTTTTCTATTTCACCAGGCTCAAGGGGTTTTTCTGACAGTGGCTTCAACATGCCCTGAAATTTTGCACAAGGTGGTGCCCCCGTGCTCAAAAAAAGATCGGAACCCTCCTTTTTGGCTAGTATATGCAAGTAATGATCAATGGGAGTCGACATCGACAGCTCCTATAACAGGTGACGGTAATCGTGATAGCTTGAGTATAGGAGGAAACTGAACGGAAGCAATGATGCAAAGAGGGAGATGGCGCGAAAAAGCTGTGCACCAAAAGTAGGCCCCTCTAGGGGAGTTACTGGTGTGCATAGGACTTTTCTTCGTAACATAAGCTAGTATCGCGTAGCGACCTTATTGGTCGTGAGCGAATACTACGATTTTCTAGGGGCATCAATAACTTGTGCAGACTTTGCCTAAAGGGATGTAGGTAAGGGGCGTGAGCAGGAGCGGAAGCTTTCGTGATTCAATTGCCATTTCTAGGTTTATACGTGACCTATCCACTATGATGGCGGGTCAATACGCTCACTCGTAGAAGTATTGACTCTATACCAGCCTGCAATTGAATAGCGATCACGATGGCTTTTAAGGACTTCGTGCGGCATTTCTTCGCTTAAGAAAATCACTAAAGTACCAAAGCTCGGTGTTACTTGGCAGGGATCAGTTTCATTAATAGGGTATAGGACTAATTCACCACCATCACTAGGTACCCATTCTGGATTAAGGTAATAGACTAATGACAGTATTCGGTTGGATTCACCCTTGAAGGCATCACTGTGCTTTTGGTAAAAATCACCTGATCGATAATGGGAAAAATGGCTCTCAAATGAAAACAAACCTAAAAATAAACGACGGTTGAGAAAATCTTGCAGCTCCCCAGCCCACTGTAGCCAGCGACGACCCTCATCAAAATCATTAGCTATCCAACAAATTTGATCACTGCGCACAGAGTGATTGAGTTGATGGGCTTGTTCTCGGCCAACACCCGCTCGCTCGAATTGTTGTACTGGCATATCTTTTACATAACGAAATAAATCTGCCGTAATTTCTGCAGCTAGGGCATTGAGCTGAATACTGTAACCTTGGTTTACTAAGTCGCTAGCGATTGCATCAAATAATAATTGGGTATTAGTTTCAGCTGGAGAAGAATGCTGGGTATTTTGTAGTTTCACGCTATTTTTGCATTACAAAATGACTTAATACAGTTTCAATCTGCTGCTGTACTTTCTCCAAAGTCTGGCCAGCATCAATAACGCCATAACGGTTAGCATTATCTTTTGCCAACTGTAGATAGGTGGCACGTACCTTTTCAAAAAAAGTAATTTCCTCGTTCTCAAATCGATCTAAATCCCCACGTCGCCCTGCTCTGGCTAAGCCTTCTTTTACATCGATATCGAGCAAGAAGGTTAAGTCTGGACGAAGACCCACTTGTATAAACTGTTCTAAATTTTTAATTAAGGCAACATCCAAGCCTCGACCACCGCCTTGATAAGCGTAGGTCGCATCGGTAAAACGATCGCACAATACCCACTGCCCTGCTTCCAAAGCGGGTAATATAATTGATTGTAGGTGTTGTGAGCGCGCAGCAAACACTAATAATAATTCGGCTGTTTCATCCATTTTTTCATCACGATTTTCTAGTAACAACTCACGGATCTGTTCAGCTAATGGAGTGCCGCCTGGCTCTCTAGTCACTACCAAAGGAATACCTTGCTGCTCTAAGTACCGCTGAATAAAAGCCATATTCGTACTTTTACCGACACCTTCGGTACCTTCAATGGTGATAAACCTTCCACGTGCATTCGTTGTTGTCATGTTTCTTCTACTTTTTATTGTTATTGCTGTCATTTAACGATGGTGATGATTGATAATTCTTACTGCGTCGCTTAATTTGATAACGTGATACCGCTTTATTATGTTCGCGTAAACTAGCAGAAAAAGAATGGCTACCATCGCCTTTAGCCACAAAGTATAAAGCCTTACCCGCTTTAGGGTGTAGCGCGGCATGTATCGCTTCACGACCTGGCATAGCAATTGGCGTGGGTGGCAGACCATTAATCATATAGGTATTATAAGGTGTTCTTTGTGTTAAGTGTTTACGTCGAATATTACCTTTATAACTATCCCCTAAACCATAAATAATGGTGGGGTCTGTTTGTAGGCGCATGCCTTTTTGCAAACGGCGTACAAATACACCCGCGATGGCTCCACGCTCATGCGCTACGCCGGTTTCTTTTTCGATGATAGAGGCCATAATTAACGCCTCATAGGCCGATTGGTACGGCAAGTCTTCGGCTTTATTCGCCCATTCTTCAGCCAAGACTTTTTTCATTCGTTGATGCGATTGAACTAAGATATCACGATCTATTGTTCCGCTGGTAAACTGATAAGTATCAGGGAAAAACCAACCTTCAGGATGTTCTATATTGAGCTGTCCTAACAAGCCAGTGTAATCGGTATTACCTTTTAGGCTAGGAGTGATTTTTTCGGTATTATGCAATATGTGTAAAAAATCTTTAAACGTTTTCCCTTCGATTAAAGCCACTTTATAACTAATCACATTACCCGACTGCAACAATTGTAATAATTGTTCTCGACTACTGCCCTGCATTAATAAATATTCGCCAATGTCTAATTTGGTTTTATCGGTTATGCGTGCATATAAGGTAAACAATCGTGCAGATGACAAAACTCCTTGCCGCTCCAACTGGTAAGCTAACTTGCTCACACTATCCCCTTTGTTCACAACGACAAGCTGATCGTGCTTTAGCATTAATGGTGCTCTTATCCAATAATGCACACTAAAAGATCCTAGAGTGATGATTGCCATCAGCAATATAATCGTCGAACTAAGAATACTGATCAATTTAGACATAAAATGAATTATCGCTCTTTATTACTATTAAAAATTACTGATTATAATGATGACTTAAAAAATTTGATAAACTAAGGCTATCGCTAGATTGTATAAACTGTTCTGCGTTACGTTGGATTATTTTTGTTACGTCCCCCACAGGCCAACGGCTATTATCACATTGAACCACTGGCCAAATATAACTCACACTATTGGTCAAGAATATTTCATCTGCCAAGAAAAGATTCTTTTTACTTAGCGCTAGTTCATTCACCTCTACACTGCTTACCCGTGCAACATCATCCATTATTAATCGCCGCATAACACCAGCAACGCCACATTCGTTTAAAGGAGGGGTAAATATTTGCTTATCTTTGACGATAAAAATATTACGTGCAGTAGCCTCAACTACGTGACCCGACTGAGTAAACAATAAACCTTCTTTTGCCGTTAACTGTTGCCTTTCTCTACTAGCTAAGACATAGGGCAATTGATTCAGTGATTTAATCCCCGCTAGAGAGGCATTAATCGGTAAATATTCTTCGCAGCAATGGACTTCAACACCTTGTTGCTGGTGCAGCTGATTATTTTCAATAAAGTCATCTACCCATGGAGAAAATAGCGAGATTAAGGTAACCACACTCTCTTCTGGTGGAGCATAACCCCCCGTACTATCGCCTCTTGTAATCAACAACTTCAGCGTACCGTTAACACCTCCGTATTGGGTCTCTATTGCTGCGATAGTAGATTGTAAATGTACACGCAAGCGATCAACTTTTAGATCAATATGCAAACGCTTTAAGCCCATTGCCAACCGTTCATAATGATACTGCCACAGGCTAATATCACCATTATTCACACGCATGGTTTCAAACACACCGTCACCATAAGCTAAGCCCCTATCTAAGGCAGATATAGTGAGTTGTGGTTCGCTATTGACGATAATTAAGGGGAACTGAGGCATGTCAGAAGTGTAAACAAAAATGGCGGAATTTGTTATCAAATCTCGCCACTTTTAAAGATTAAAAAATATTCAATACATTAATCGAGCTTGCGGAAGACTAATGAACCATTGGTACCGCCAAATCCAAAAGAATTGGACAATACACCATCAATCTTCATCGTTTGAGCCGTGTGAGGGACTAGATTGAGGTCGCAGCTGTCTTCTGGGTCATCCAGATTGATGGTAGGGGGAGCCACTTGGTCACGAATCGCCAGTACGCTAAAAATAGCTTCTACTGCACCCGCTGCACCCAACAAATGACCAATCATTGATTTAGTTGAACTCACCGCTACCTGCCCTGAAGTGCTACCAAATACAGTTTTTACTGCCTGGCACTCCGCTGTGTCTCCAGCAGGTGTTGAAGTACCATGGGCATTCACATACTGCACATCACTAGACGACATGCCAGCATCTCTTAGTGCATTTTCCATTGATAATGCTGCTCCGCCACCATCGGCTGGAGGGGAAGTCATATGGTAGGCATCTCCGCTCATACCAAAACCCGTCAACTCAGCATAAATGTTAGCGCCACGAGCTTTAGCGTGTTCATATTCTTCCAGCACCAAAATACCGGCACCATCGCCCAGCACAAAACCATCGCGGTTTTTATCCCAAGGACGACTAGCGGCTTGCGGATCATCGTTGCGTGTGGATAAGGCCCGAGCAGCGGCAAAGCCACCTAAGCCCAGTGGCGTTGTCGCCATTTCGGCACCACCGGCCAGCATCGCATCTGTTTCACCATGCTGGATCGAACGTGCGGCTAATCCAATGGCATGAGTACCTGTAGTGCAGGCAGTAGTGACGGCGAGATTAGGTCCTCGGAGGCCAAATTTAATAGAAAGGTTACCTGCAATCATGTTGATGATCGAACCCGGAACAAAAAAAGGTGATAAACGTCTGGGACCGCGATTATCTACAGTTCTAGTACCCGCTTCAATAGAACCAATACCGCCAATACCTGAACCAATCACTGCGCCAAAACGAGGAGCAAGAGTGTCGCTTACCTCGATTCCGGCATCTTGCATAGCTTGTATACCCGCCACCATACCGTATTGGATAAAAAGATCCATTTTCCGAGCATCTTTCTCAGGAAAATAATCGCCCACCTGCAAGCCTTTTACGGATGCACTGAACTGTGTGGTAAACGCACTTGCATCAAATGCAGTAATGGTTTCCACGCCGCTTTTACCATTAAGAATGGCATTCCACGTCTCTGCTACCGTATTGCCCAGCGGCGATACCAGCCCTATCCCAGTCACTACCACTCGTTTCACGCAAACCTCTACAATGGCTATTAAAAAAACTTGAAGTAATGTCTAAAGATACTTCTTTTAGACATTACTTTTATGAAACATATACGTTAAATACTACAAAAGCCGTACTATTGAATAGACACGGCTTTTGTAAAGCTCTTATATCAGCTGATAATAAGCATTAAGAAACAAGGAAGTTAATACTAAAAGTATTAACTTACGTTGTTGTTAATGTAATCAATCGCTAATTGAACCGTAGTAATCTTTTCTGCTTCTTCATCAGGAATTTCAGTTTCAAATTCCTCTTCAAGCGCCATGACTAATTCAACGGTGTCTAGTGAATCTGCACCTAAGTCTTCGACGAATGATGCTTCATTCTTCACTTCGTCTTCTTTAACACCTAGTTGCTCGGCAACGATTTTTTTTACGCGTTCTACAATGTTGCTCATAATAGTATTGAACTCCCGATCGATAAAATTTTATTGAAATTATAGTCTAAACTTTACGTAATATTTTTTACGTCATGAACATGCTTGATTACGAGCGCGCATTTTACATGGAAAATTCCATTGTTGTAATGGTTCAATGTCACTATTTTACTAATTTTTTATTTATCCTTAAAAATCAACAAGTTAAATCATATACATACCACCATTTACATGGATATTTTCCCCTGTAATGTAGGCAGCGTCCTCACTAGCAAGAAATTTTACTGTATTAGCAATTTCTTCAGGCTTACCTAAACGCCCTGCAGGAACGACAGTTAACATCAATGCTTTTTGCTCTTCTGGAAGCACATCGGTCATATCTGTCTCAATAAAGCCTGGCGACACCGTATTCACTGTAATATTTCTTGATCCCACCTCTTTAGCCAGTGCACGAGCAAAACCAGCCACACCCGCTTTAGTTGCCGCGTAATTTGATTGGCCCGCATTACCCATGGAACCCACCACGGAGCCTACTGTTATAATACGTCCCCAGCGTGCTTTCATCATACCGCGTAGACACGCTTTACTTAAACGATACACTGAACTCAAGTTTGTATTGATAACATCAAACCACTCTTCCTCACTCATACGCATGAGCAGGTTATCTTTAGTAATACCCGCGTTATTGACCAAAATAGTCGGCGTTCCATAGGCGCCTTTAATTGCCTTTAACAGATACTCTACCGAATCTGGATCAGTGACGTCTAACACCATACCCTGCCCCTGAATACCATTTTCAGCAAAACGTGCGCTTATTTTTTCAGCCCCGGATTCGCTAGTGGCGGTGCCAATAACAATAGCTCCCTGCTTGCCTAATGCCTCCGCGATCGCCGCACCGATACCACGGCTTGCACCTGTGACTAATGTTACTTTTTGATCAAAACCCATAATTCTTCATCCTTTACCAAACTCTAAAATAAGATACTGTGATTAATATACTGCTATCCAGGCAAGCGTGTTCATGCTACAGCATAGCCTCCGGGCTATCAGAGGTAGAAGTTGCAATAGTGCGATCAATGCGCTTAAGCAGACCTGATAAGACTTTACCCGGACCACACTCCACTACACGGCTAACACCCTTCGCAATCACTTCATTTACACAATCAACCCACAGCACCGGATGATATATTTGTTCAATCATCAGCCGTTTAATACGCTCAGGATCAGTTTCTGTACTTGCGTTAACATTATGCACCACTGGAATTATGGGCGTTTTGAAGCTAATGCTGTGCATATCTACTGCTAAGCGATCTGCCGCTGGCTTTAATAAAGCCGAATGAAACGGTGCACTTACCGCTAAGATCATGGCTTTCTTAGCGCCTTTTTCTTTGCACAGCTCAATGGCTCTCTCTACAGCACTCACATGTCCAGCAATGACGACTTGCCCAGGAGAGTTGAAGTTAACTGCCGACACTTCTTCTCCTTGTTGAGCGGCCTTACAAGACTCGACTATTGCCTCGTCATCTAGACCAATAATGGCCGCCATAGTCCCTACGCCTTTAGGTACAGCTTCTTGCATATATTTACCGCGCAACTGCACCAATTTTACTGCGTCGGCAAAATCAAGCACCTCTGCGCAGACTAATGCTGACCACTCACCCAAACTATGACCAGCCATCACCGCAGGCAACACAGATTTCTCTTGTTGATAGACTCTCCAAATGGCGACGCTGGCCGTCAACAACAACGGTTGTGTGCACTCAGTCATATTCAAGGTTTCTTGTGGGCCGTCCTGTGACAAGGCCCATAGGTCATAATCTAATACCGCAGATGCTTCTGCAAAGGTAGCTTGTACACTGGGGTACTGCTCCGCTAAGTCGGCCAACATACCTTGTTTTTGCGAGCCCTGACCGGGGAAGAAAAAAGCCAGATCTTGATGAATAGTCATGAATTTATAATCACCTAATGGTTGAATTACGATTATTTATAAAGAAAGGCGCTTTAGCGACGCTTCCATAGAACAACTATGCTGTTTCTGTAACTGATGGATTAACATCTCTAGCGCATAGCTAAACTGGCTGGCGTTAGCACTACCATGGCTTTTGACTACCGTGCCCTGCAGGCCCAGCAAATAAGCCCCGTTATACCGATCTGGATTCATGCTCGCTCGCCAACTGCGCAATAGTGGCGCTGAAAACAAGGCAATGAATTGGCTCAATAGGCTGCGTTGAAAGGTTTTCTTAAGACTATCGGTAACAAAACGTGCGACACCCTCACTGGTTTTTAAGGCTATATTACCTACAAAACCATCACAAACAATCACATCCACCACACCCTGATAGATGTCATCACCTTCGACAAAGCCTTGGTAATTAAGTTGGCTGGATTGCTGTAATAATTCGGCCGCCTCCTGAACAATGGCAGAGCCTTTAAACGATTCTCCACCCACATTCAATAACCGCACAGTGGGCGATGAACGACCATCTAACACTGAACACAATGCCGATCCGAGACAAGCAAACTGCTGTAATTGTTCTGCGGAACAGTCAACATTAGCGCCTAAATCCAGCAGATAACTATGCCGATTATCCGTTTGAGTTCCAGCGGTTGGTACCGCCTGACACAATGCGGGGCGATGAACGCCAGTATAGGTTTTTAAAAAATGCATTCCCATAGCCACTAGAGCACCCGTATTACCCGCACTAATGCAGCCATCGGCCTTGCCTTCTGCCACTGCCGCTAGCGCTTTAGCCATGGAAGAATCACGCTTGTGGCGTAGAGCATACATAGGAGAATCGTCCATATTGACGCTAACAGCAGTCTCAACAAAGACAATATTACTAGGAAATGTAGAGGTATTAAGTTGTTCTACTGAGTTTACAGCGGACTCGCCATAAAGTTGGAATTGAATATTTTCATAACGCTTAGCTAACTTCAACACTGCAGGGATCGTCGCCTCAACGCCAATATCCCCTCCCATTATATCAACTGCGATAGACAAAGTACTCATATGTCACACACAGTTAACGAACCGTCTACTTTACGCAAACACTCTTCTGGCAGGAACCCGCTGTGAATGTACTCAGTCTTCAGAGTAAATAGAGGTATCATCAGTAGCTATTTAAAGACATGACCCAGCAGGCTTCATGTCTTTATACTATTACTAGGCTTTATTCAGCACTAGTAGCAGTAGTTTCAATCACTTTAACACCACGATAAAAGCCATCTGGGCTTACGTGATGACGTAAATGTTTTTCGCCTGATGTCGGATCAACTGTTAAAGTTAATTCCGTGCTCAACGCATCATGTGAACGACGCATGCCACGTCTTGAACGAGTTTTTTTACTTTTTTGTACTGCCATAATGGACTCCTACTATTAATCACTATTTCAGCCGTTTAGGCTATTTATCATCTTCCAGCACACTTTTTTGAGTATGCTGCGAATCTTTGCTGGGTTGCTGCTTGCCTTTTAGCTGCTGCAACACCTGAAATGGGTTTGTCTTTGCGGCTTCTGCAATCGCCTTACTGGCTTCTTTTTCACCACTTGAAAAATAGTCATGTGGTACACAATCTTCTTCGTGATAAGCCACAATAGGTAAGCTTAGCAGTAATTCATCTTCAATAATTTGGTATATATCTGTTTGGCCTTCACCAATAATCCAAGGCTCAAAGTTTGAAGGTAGCCGTTCTGCGTGTTCTTCTTTCCATAAAATCGCTAGGCTTAACTCACAGTTTACCGATACTGGAATCGAACCAAGACAACGTTGACATACATTATCAACACTGGCACTAATATGGCCGCTAACATTGAGAATACGCTGCTCACCAATACCAAAAACCAACTCTACTTGAACATGACCTTCACAAGAAGACAACATCTCGGATAATCGCGTCAGCTCGGATAAAGCGACTGAACCGGTGATTTCAATACCTTGTTGCGCAAATTTGCGCGGATCAAGCTGCCGAGGTAATGGAATTGCTAAAGGGGTATTCATCATAGGCGCGCAATCATAGGGAGTTGAACTGCTGGTGTCAAAAATAATCGCTCTAAAATGAGCAAAAAATAGGTTTTTTTTACGATTAATATCAATATGTTGTGTAAGAGGCTAAAATTACCGCCAATTTTCCTTAAACTGAAACCTTATGTTACCTCTGATCCTTGCTTCCAGCTCACCCTATCGCCGCGAAGTACTCGCAAAGCTCGGCATCGCCTTTAGTTGCCACTCGCCTGACATTGATGAATCGGCGCAACGGAATGAGACTCCCGTCCAACTAGTCGAGCGACTGGCACTAGAAAAAGCGCAAGCCGTCGCTACAGAAAATCCGCACGCATTGATTATTGGCTCTGACCAAATAGCCGTACTCGACAACAACATCATCACCAAACCCCACAACCATGACAATGCCACTAAACAACTACAGGCCTCTAGCGGTAAAAAGGTCGCCTTTTTAACCAGCCTATGTCTACTGAATAGCCACACGGGACAACACCAAATCACGGTAGCCCCTTACTCAGTAGAGTTTCTCACGTTAAGCGACGCACAAATTGGAAGTTATTTACACAAAGAACAGCCGTACAATTGTGCTGGAAGCTTCAAATCTGAAGGCTTAGGTATCACTCTATTCAAACGCTTGGAGGGTGATGACCCCAATAGCTTAATTGGCCTACCCTTAATTCAACTAACTAAAATGCTGAGAAATGAAGGGGTTGAACCGTTAAGCTGAACTAAGCCAGCGACAAGCCTATAACCTCAAGTCACTAGAAGAACTTTAGGTTTCAAAAAAACGGTGCGCACGGCGCACCCTACTTTGATGAATGTAGGACGCGCCGTGCGCAGCAGCATTTTTTCTAAACACTTTCTGTGACTGGTATTACTTAAGGCTTTCAGCTTAAAAACTACCTTAATTGAACCGTACTATTTAGCGCAGTATCAAGCGCTAAACCAACACCTTTACCGACAGCAACACCAAATTTTTTGGAAAACGCTTCAAAAGGGCTCGGTCTAACCGTGTAATCGAAGACCTTTTCTTGCTTAATGATTTCTCTTGCCACGTAACCCGCGCTACCTAAACCATCAATCAACCCCTTCTCTAAGGCTTGCTCACCATTCCACACTAAACCTGAGTAGAGCTTTTCTTCTTTAACTAAACGCTCTCCACGACCAGCTTCTACTGCATCAATAAATTGCTGATGGGTAGACTGTAAAACACTTTCCCAAAACACTTTTTCTTCTTGGTTTTGTGGGGAGAATGGATCGAGGAAGCCTTTGTGCTCACCACTGGTGTAGTGACGGCGCTCAACCCCTAGCTTTGCCATTAAATCAACAAAGCCAAAGCTAGAGGCAGTCACACCAATAGAGCCGACTAAACTCGACTTATTCGCATAAATCTCATCTGCAGCGGCCGCTACATAATAGCCTCCAGAAGCCCCTAAATCGCTAATCACCGCATACAGTTTTTTATCAACATGCAGGCTGCGCAAGCGCTTGATTTCATCGTAAATATAAGCCGATTGCACTGGGCTGCCACCGGGGCTATTAATCGCTAAAATAATCGCCTTTGAATACTCATTCGCAAAAGCTGCCCTCAGTGAGCTAACGAGATCTGCAGCATTAGCCGCTTGATCTACAGCAATAACACCATCCAAATAAACAACGGCAGTATGCTCTTCCGTTGCAGAATATCCACCCGCACTACTCTGCTGAAAAATACCAACCAAAATCACCACCACATAAACACAGGCAAACAATTTAAAAAAGATGCCCCAGCGACGGGCACGCTTTTGCTCTATTAATGAGGCTTGGGCCATAATAGAGACTAATTCCCAGTCACGATTTTCACTGCTAGCATCCAACTCTTCTTTTTTACCAAAAAAACCCATGCGCCACTCCAAATATTGACTATTAACAATCACTCTTTATACTTTAATTTTAACTTCCCGCTTACCGCTACTTTTCTAAAATCCAGCCTACAAACTCAGTAAAGCTATCGACACTCAGTACCGGATTATAGCGGGTTAAGCGATCAATATGATGCGCTCCATAGCTAACGGCTACTCGAGGCATCGCTGCTGACTCTGCCATCGCCATGTCATACTCAGTATCGCCCACCATAATGGCCTGCTCTGGGGGAACGTCAAACTCTTCAAGCAATTCATGTAGCATTAACGGATGAGGTTTTGAAGCGGTCTCATCGGCACATCGACTACCATCAAAATATTGCTGCATATTCGCATCGACTAATACACGATCTAAGCCACGACGGCTCTTGCCTGTAGCCACCGCCATAGTATAGTTCGCTTCACGTAATTGCTCTAAGCCCTTAATTACCCCATCAAAAAAAGGCGATGGCACTTGATCCGAGGCTAGGAAGTGCTCTACATATTTTAGTCGTATTTGCTCCCTATCGTGAGCATTGAGATCTGGGTACAAACACTGCATCGCCTCAGGCAAACCCAAACCGATAATATTTCTGATAGCTTCATCCTCTAACACTGGGAAATCTGTACTCTGTGCCGCTTTTTGCACACAATCAATAATTTTAGCTGCCGAATCGCTTAAGGTGCCATCCCAATCAAAAATCAATAACACTCTCTATCACCCTTCGTATCAATGGATCAATGTCGCTAACTTAGGACTTATCTTTCTCTAAGCGGCTAAACACCGCGGTTAAGTCATCACCCAAAGGCGCCTCAACCAGGATTTTAGTTTTATCTGGCAAGCTAAACCTTAACTGATAAGCATGTAAAAATAAGCGCTTCAAACCTAATGGACGAAAGTGCTTGTTCACTTCAGCATCACAATACTTTTCATCACCAATAATAGAGCAACCCACTGACTGGCAGTGCACGCGAATTTGATGGGTTCTTCCGGTTATTGGCTTTGCTTCGAGTAAAGTACAGGCTTGATAACGCTCAATAATACGATATTCCGTTAACGAGGCTTTAGCGCCCTCAGTGTCTACCGTGGCCACTCGCACGACACGCTCACCACTAGACAACTTATTCTTTATTAATGGTGCATTTACCATTTTGCGACGATTAGGCCAACGACCATCCACCAAGGCGCGGTAAATCTTTTGAATTTTGCCTTCGCGTAATTCTTGCTGGATATAACGAAGGCTACTGCGCTTTTTAGCAATCATAATACAGCCCGAAGTATCCCGATCCAAGCGATGCACCAACTCCAAGAAACGCTGATCAGGTCGGATTTGACGAAAGCTTTCAATCAACCCCAAACTAATACCACTACCTCCATGCACCGCCAAGCCTGAGGGTTTGTTAACCACCATCACATCATCATTCTCGAACAGTATAGAGGCTTCCAGTAATGAGGATAATTGCTTGCTCGGCTGAGGCGGCGCGTCTCTTTGGCTAACGCGCACTGGTGGGATGCGAACAATATCGCCGTCGCACAATTTGTACTCAGGTTTAATGCGACCTTTATTAACACGCACTTCACCTTTACGTAATAGTCGATAAATACGCGACTTAGGTACGCCTTTTAAGGTACTTAATAAGAAATTATCAACGCGCTGCCCTGTATTAGCGGCATCGATGGTGACATATTTTACGGCAACGTGAGTATCAGCTGGATTCATGGGCGGGATAATAGCAGTTTGTCACTGATATTTCGCTGCCATTCTCTGCATAGCGCTAGCGTAATATAAAATGTCATACATAGACGCAAAAAAGACCGATTTTGCTACGACATTTTATACTGCACTAGCCCTACAGGCTAAATCATTGAGATTACTAGCATTTACTGCTAAACTAATCAATGTAGTGAAACTGCGACTTCCGAATGATATACGTTGTTGGCACTTAGAGACTTGTATTGAGGCAAGCCTGAGTAAGACACAGATATCGTTTCAAGGAAACACCGCGCAACTACATCGCTTGTGCTACCAAGCCATTATTACGGCTGGTATTGAAGCAAAGATACTGTGATGTTTGGCAGCAATAATTATTTGAAGTGTGAATAATAGCCGCCAATCAATCACTTTACTAACTAACGATATAAATATATAACGTGTTTGACACGCACGGTGACAACCCTTCATATTTTATAGCTTAGCGCTCATCACAAACCATGACGCTTACCTTTAGAAGGGACAAAGACAAAATATATTGCACCATTAGCTATTAATGATTATTAGTAGTGCTACTGATAGTGCAACATATACACGTAATGAATCAACAGGTGAATACCTAGGCCTAAGTCGGTAGATTAAGCCTGAAAATAAAGAATGTAAATTTACTGTGCCAAAAAGCACAGTGAACAACAGAACGTCTAGAACCCCTATGCTAGGGTTGCTTTAATATCAAAGCTAGCATGTGATTCTAGGAATAATCTAAGCGATTATTTATAGGCTACCATTGAACAGCCTAGCGTAGTGATAATGGTTACTTTTTTGCTAACAGGTATAAGTAAAAAGAAGAAAAACTGATAAACAGGGTATAACAAACGTTAAATTGATAAGGTTTACGATTAATACAACCCCATAACGCTTACTAGCATTTATCAGACATTCCTCTTACTTATATCTATACAATAATTGTGACGAGCACCACTAGAGTGCAGTAACGCTCTACCTTTATTTTCCTCAATAAGTGCCACCTATTGCCCCATTCATTTTGTCTTTCATAGTCACTAGTGCCTACTACTAGGAAGAACTACTATGAAAAGAATGCTCATTAATGCCACCCAACCCGAAGAAATACGCGTCGCGCTTGTTGATGGCCAATGGCTTTACGATCTCGATATCGAAAACCGTACCCGAGAACAAAAGAAAGCCAATATATATAAAGGCAAAATTACCCGCATCGAACCCAGCTTAGAAGCCGCATTTGTGGATTATGGTGCGGATCGTCATGGCTTTTTGTCATTGAAAGAAATCTCTCGCGAATACTTTTACAAGCAACCCAAAGATATTGAAGGTCGCTTTAAGATTAAAGACGTCTTGAAAGAAGGCACTGAAGTTATTGTTCAGGTGGATAAAGAGGAGCGTGGCAACAAGGGCGCTGCACTAACCACTTTCATCAGCCTTGCAGGACGCTGCATGGTACTAATGCCAAACAACCCTCGTGGTGGCGGCATTTCACGACGTATCGAAGGCGAAGAGCGTAATGAATTACGCCAAACGCTATCTCACATTGACGTCCCTAAAGGCATGAGCGTGATTGTTCGCACTGCCGGCATTGGTCGCAGTGCAGAAGAGTTACAATGGGATCTAAATTATTTATTACAGCTTTGGGGTTCGATCAAAAAAGCAGCTGATGAGACTAAAGCTCCCGCCTACTTATTCCAAGAAAGCAATGTCATCTTTCGTGCTATTCGCGATTATCTTCGCCCTGATATTGGCGAAGTGATTTTCGATAATGAAGACTCGTACAACCTAGCCAGCGTTTTTGTGCAGCAGGTCATGCCTAACTACCAAAGCAAAATTAAATTCTATAAAGATGAAACGCCATTATTTAATCGCTACCAAATTGAAAGCCAAATTGACACTGCGTATGAACGTGAAGTTAACCTTCCCTCAGGTGGCTCCATTGTTATTGATGTAACCGAGGCACTCATCTCTATTGACATCAACTCCGCTCGTGCCACCAAAGGCAGAGATATTGAAGAAACCGCACTACAAACTAACCTAGAAGCCGCCGATGAAATTGCTCGTCAACTACGCCTGCGAGATATTGGTGGTTTGATTGTGATCGACTTTATTGACATGCAACCTGCGCGCAATCAACGTGCGGTTGAAGAGCGTATGCAAAATGGCCTCACCATGGATCGTGCACGCGTTCAGGTGGGTAGAATTTCTCGCTTCGGCCTGTTAGAAATGTCGCGTCAACGTTTGCGGCCTTCACTTGGCGAAACCACCTCTAAAGTGTGCCCACGCTGCAGTGGCCACGGTACCATTCGTTCAACCAAATCAATTTCATTAACCATCTTACGTTTAGTTGAAGAAGAAGCGCAGAAAGATCGCAGTGCAGAAATTCGCGCGATCACACCGGTTAAAGTAGCCACTTACCTGCTTAATGAAAAACGTAAAGTGATTGCCGGTATCGAAGCACAAAACAAAACTCGTATTGTGATTGTACCCAACCCTGATATGGTCACTCCACACTATGAAGTCCAACGTTTGCGTGATGATGAAAATGAAGATTTTGAAACAAGCTACAAGATTACCGGCACACAAGAAGAGAGTTCTTTAGACGATAATCAACCTCCAGCACCGCTACCTAAGCCTGCTGTACAGCAAATATTACCGACACAACCGGCGCCAGCGTCTACTGAATTACAAGAAGCTAAAGAGCCCACTTTACTGTCACGTATTATCAGTGCAGTTAGCGCTCTATTTACTGCGAAACCTGAGCCCAAAAAAGAAGCAGAAAAAAGCGGCAGTAGAAAACCTTATAACAACCGTAATAAACGTAACAATAGAAATGGTCGCCGTAATGGGTCTCGTCCAGAAAGAAATAACACTGACCGGAAGAATGAAAAACCTAGCGATAAAGTCGGTTCTACAACAGAAAACAGTGCAGAAAATAAAACCGAGAACAAGTCAGATAATAAAACCGAGAATAGCGGCAGTAGTGTTAACGAAAGAAACCGTAACAACCGCCGTCGCAATAATAATCGCAAACCGCGTAATGAAAAAGTAGACACCGTGGTGAATGATGAAAAGGTTAACGATGAAAACACAGTAACAGCTGAATCCCAACCGGTAGAAGATAGCATTGGAGCACGCCCAGAAAAGCGTCCCTCTAATCGTAAGCCTCGCAACCAACAACGCCAGCGTGGAAGCATTGCTGATACCAGTGAACCAGCAGCAGAACCAGTACAGCAAGATGTGAACCCAGCTGAAAAAGCCGCTGAGCCTGCCACCGTGGTAGATACTAATGCTAAAACGACAACCAAGGTAAATACGACGGCTGAACAAACTACGCCTGTAGTTACTGCGAGTGAAGAGCCCGCTAAAAAAGCCACTGAAAAGGCACCGGCAACTAAAGCAAGCACTAAGACCGAAGTAAAAAAGGCCGAAGTAAAAGAAGTTGCGGTTAAGCTACCTTATGTACGTGCTTCCAACGACCCAAGAGTGACCGCTAAGCCGATAGAAAACTTAACTATCAACAGTGAAACGCTACACTGCTTTACAGGTGAATCACTAAATACAGCGCTAGCTGCTGATATTACTCATTCACCACGCGATCTAGCACGCCCAGCCAACGACCCAAGAGGCGCTAAAGTAGCAGCTGCTGAAGTAGCCGAAGAGACGCAGGAAGTCGTTAACGAAACCTAAATAGCAGTAAAACCCGCTGGATCACCAGTGTCCAGCGGGCTAGTTTGCTATCACAATGATTTATATAGAAAAATTTACTTACAAATGACTATTTACTAGTTGATGCAAAGAAAAACCTCTGTATAATTCGCCTCTCTTTCAGGTGGAGTGACCCAGTGGCCAAAAGCCGCAGTTTTGAAAACCGTCAGAGAATAAACAGTAAAAGTTTTGGAGAGGTGGCAGAGTGGCCGAATGCGGTGGTCTTGAAAACCATTGAGTGTAATAGCTCCCAGGGTTCGAATCCCTGCCTCTCCACCATATATAAAAAAACCGTCCCTGTGACGGTTTTTTTATATCCTAATATTATGCAAACTCTTCGTTTAGCTACCGCTTCTAGGTTTACGCTAAGCCTCTATCTCGCGCAACACCAGACTCGGGGAAACAGTGACAATTTTACGGCTAAACAGTAAACCTAAAAGCCCAATAAACAGCGCGCCTAATAGTGGACCAAAGCACCACAAAATATAATGCGGTGACACACTCTGCTCAAAGACAAAGACCTGCAAGCCCAACAACAAGGTCTCAGCCCCAAAGACTGCCAAAATTCCTGCGAACAAACCCAAGAGCGAAAATTCCAGCCAGAGACTGCCAAGAATTAATTTCCTACCACTACCCAGCGCACGCAATAAACCTGCCTCTTGCAGGCGGTTACCCATACTGGCATTAACCGCTGCAACAAGCACCATGACGCCGCCGATCAATACCAGCCAAAGTACCAGCTCTATACCGCGACTCACCTGTTCTACGATCGCCCGAATACGCTCAATAATTCTATCTACTTCCAGTACTACCACCGTGGGATATTTTCTCAGTAAACTATTCACGAACTGCTTCTTTTCTGGAGGAATAAAAAGACTAGTGAGATAGCTGGGAGAGTAATTATCCAGTGCGCCTGGAGAAAACAAGAAATAGAAATTAGGCGTCATTGCACTCCAATCCACACTGCGAATACTGGCTATTTCGGCCTTCAGTGATAAACCACCCAAGCTGAAGCTAACGACATCAGCGAGCTGCAAACCTAGTTCTTTGGCCGTTTCCTGTTCGACAGAAACCCCTACGGCCAGTGATTGGCCTTGCCACTCGTCCCACCACTGCCCTTCCAGCAATTTATTGTCCGGCGCCATATTTTCCGTCCAACTTAAATTGAGTTCGCGCCGTAATGCATTAGAACGATCACGATCACTATCGTCATAAGCGTAATCATTAACACCCAGTAAACGCCCTAAGACCATGGGATACATAGGACTGGAGGTAAAATCATTATCGGCAGATAGAGAGCTGATAGCGGATCTTTCGTAGGCGGCAATGTTCAGTAAAAAATGGTTCGGGGCATCCTCAGGTATCTGTAAACGCCATTCGTCAATTAAACTGGTTCGCACCGAGAACAGCACCATCAACAACATTAAAGCGCAGGCAAAAACTAATATCTGAGTAATACTCTGACTCTGGTAACGCTGAAGATTAGAAAGCGATAAACGCCAGATACTGCCTGCCCTCGCTCCCAGTTGATGGCCGCCACGGAGTAAGAGCAATGCTAATACAGCGCTGATACCAATAATCATTAATAAGCCGACCACTACCGCAAGGGTGAGCTTGTGGTCGCCACTGTAGATCCAGACTAAAAGCATAATAGGCATAACACCAAACAGGCCGCGCGCCCAAGCCTTAACTTTGGATACCTCTAACTCACGACGCAATACTTTTAACGGTGAAACGCTGGGCAGGTGCCACAGTGGCGGCAAGGCAAAACATAAGAGGCAGAGCAAGCCGGTGACTATGCCAGCGCTATAAGCACTAAGTGAAGCGGTCAACAATTCCACTTTAAATAAGGAACTTAAACTGGAAGCGATTAAACGCTGCAAGCCTTCACCGATAAAAACACCAATGGCTGAAGCCATCAAACCCAAAATAAGTAATTGCAAAAAATAAATTTGTCTAACCTGAAAACTACTGGCTCCCAAACTCTTCATCAAGGCCACTTGATCAATATGCCGCTGAGAAAATTGTTGTGCGGCAATAGAAATGGCAACACCCGCCAATAAGACGCCGATCATACCTGCCAGCATTAAAAAACGAGACCCGCGATTTAAAGCGGAGGTAATATTTTTCTGCGCATCCTTCAAGCTGACTAAACGATAATGCTCGCCCAGCTTCGGCATTACCCACTCTTCCAAAGCCTGCAAGTCGCTCTCCTCCCCCGCCAACAACCAACGATAGGTCACTCGACTGCCGGGTAAAATCACGCCAGTGGAATCAAGATCAGCGAAATTCATCATCACCCTGGGGCCTAATAACGAAAAACCATTGGTAGAATCAGGCTCACGTATGACCACTTGGCGGATACTGAAATCTCGATTGCCGATGGTCAGGCTATCACCCAAATTCAAGTTCATTAATGGTAATAAGCGCGAATCGACCCAGACCTCGCCTAACTTTGGCACCCCTTTGGCAATGACTACATCGTCACCCAAGGCAAAAGCTTTACTGCTGACCTCAAGGGTACCGCGTAAAGGATAAGCTTCCCCTACTGCCTTTACCGAGGCCAGCTGCATTTCCTCGCCGTCATTTTTTTCAATACCTGTTGCCTCAAGACTCTTTTCCTCAATACTCTTTTCCTCAACAAGCTTGCCATCATCGTTACTCGCATTAGAGAAAACCATAGAGCTAAATTCAGCCACACGGGTTTGCTGAATAGCTTCTCCATGAGGCAGTGCCAGCCACTCTTCAGGTATGCTAAAACGACTCTGAATGACTCTGTCGGCCGCTAGGTAGCTGTTGCTTTGACGAACCAAGGACTGATCCATTCGGTCAGCAAAGACTGTAATGGCGGTTACCACAGCAACTGCCAGCATCAGTGATCCCGCCAATATCTTCACCTCGCCACTGCGCCAATTGCGCCATAAAAACTGCCATGAAAAGTGTAAATATAAATGCTTCATGAACGGGCATCCGCAACAGGAACAGCCGCTTCGCCACCTGAGATCACTTTACCGGCCTCAAGGTGAAGCTGACGTTGACAACGCTGAGCCAGCCGCTCTTCATGGGTCACCAATACCAGAGTAGTGTCCTGCTCTCGATTGAGTTGAAACAATAGTTCAATCACTGTGGCACCAGTGACAGAGTCTAGATTACCCGTAGGCTCATCAGCAAATAGAATTTTAGGATGACTGGCAAAAGCACGAGCAATAGCCACACGCTGTTGCTCGCCACCGGATAATTGCTTTGGGTAATGTTGTAATCGCTCGGCAAGCCCTACTTTATTCAAATAGTCTCGAGCCTTGGCTTCCGCTTCTGTGACACCATGCAGCTCCAACGGCAACATGACATTTTCAAGAGCATTCAACCCCGGCAACAATTGAAAAGACTGAAATACAAAACCTACACTGCTTGCGCGAACAGCGGCTCTTCCCTCTTCACCCATGCTGGTGAGTTCATGGCCATCGAGAATGACTTTACCCTCTGTCGGGGTATCCAAACCGGCTAAAATACCCAGCAAGGTGGATTTTCCTGAGCCTGAGGCACCCACAATGGCAATACTTTCACCTGATTTTACGTTAAGATTAATTGAATTTAGAATAGTTAACTCACCGGTTGCGGCTGCTTTAACTCGTTTGGATACGGAAGTTGCTGCAATAATCATTAATGTCTTTGTCCCGCGGATTCAAGTCCGATAGTGTGAGCGTTAATTGATGAATAGAATACACAAATGGCAATGGAAAAGATGTGGCTTCTGCGTTAATTACTTCTGTGAAAGCCAAAAACTATAGGTAGTGCGTAAAAACTAAATCAACTAGTTGTCAAAAAATTACATTAAAAGAGAAAACAGACGAAGAATACAATGAAAAAATCAACGATACAAATTATTCATATTGCCATTTTGATACTCGGACTTTTTTCAAGTTCGATTATGGCCAAAAATATTTTGGTGCTGGGAGACAGTATCAGCGCTGCATATGGTTTTGGAGCAGAGAAAGGCTGGGTTAACTTGCTGGAAATTAGGCTAAAACAGAAAAACCATACAGATTATACGCTTATTAACGCGAGTGTCAGCGGCAACACCACAAGAGATGGTTTAGGTCGACTGCCGGCCTTACTCAAAGAATATCAACCTAAAATAATTATTATTGAATTAGGCGGCAATGATGGCCTGCGTGGATACCCTATAAAAATCATGGAAACTAATTTACAAAAAATAATTGATTTATCTAATAATAACGAAATAAAAATTTTATTAGCGGGCATAGAAATACCTCCCAACTACGGGCAACGCTATACCGATCTATTTCGACAAAGTTTTATTAAAATCGCCAGTAAAAACGATATTGCTTTCTTACCTTTCATACTTAAAGGTGTGGCCACTGATGCTAACTTAATGCAAAATGATGGCATCCATCCTACCGCAGATGCACAACCAATATTGCTCGACAACATCTGGACATTGTTAAAGCCACTCCTTTAAGCTGCCTCAGAATATAGGGGTGCCTACAAAAACGAAACCAGCTTTTCATCATTAGCTAAAAGGACTTAATAATAACCCCACCCCTATAAAAACCTTTAAGATTATAAGTGGGTAAATGACTCTGGCACTAAGTCATAGGGCATTAATTTAGCATCTGCCCTATCTATTCCTAAAAACTGCTCATGCAATAAGATGGCTCCGATCTCCCATTTACTATAAAATCCCTCATCAATGAACAAATAAAAAATCAAATAAGAGTCTAAAAATGAAACATTCAGCTCTATGGCAATTGTCGAGCGCTTTAAGCCTTGCATTGATCGTTATATTAGTTAGTTTGTGGGTGCAGATGAATCGGTATGAAGTGCCGCCAACACAATTAATTAATGAACAAGCGGCCGATCAATATCTCAAAGAAGATTGGCAATCTAGCGCTAATCCGTCTAATTCTCCCACTGAGCCATTAAGAAAAATTAAGACAGGTATATTTATTCAGTCATTAGATTTCTCAAGCTCCAGCCAAGTACACGTTACCGGCTATATTTGGCAGCGCTACCAACATAGAATAGACGACGATATAAAACCCAAACTAGGCGAAGCCGGCTTTATTTTACCCGAGCAGGTTGACTCCAACGAAGCCAAAGAAGTGTATCGGATTCAATATGAAAATGAAGAGTTAATAGGCTGGTATATTGATGCGACACTAAGGCAACCATTTAATTACAAAAATTATCCTTTTGATCACAAAACCATATGGGTACGAATGTGGGCCAAGAAATTTTCCCACAACATTGTTTTTACACCCGACTATAGTGCATATAATTCTACCGGTTTAAATGATATTTTTGGTATCGAAAAAAATATTGTGTTGGGCACATGGACACGAGAAAACACGTTCTTTAACTATCACCTGTCAAGCTACGATACTAATTTTGGCATTACAGAATATGTCGGGCAAACCGGATTCCCGGAATTACATTATAATTTTGTCATCAAGCGTAAGTTTGAAAATGCCTTTATTGTTTATCTCCTGCCGCTTTTGCTGGTCTCAATGTTATTGTTCGCCGCATTACTGACCGTCAGTAAAGATACGGGTTTATCTAATCGACATGGATTTAGTACTTCTGGGTTTATTGCTGCAACATCAACACTTTTCTTTGTGGTGATGTTGGCGCATATTCAATTACGCGAAGAAGTGGCAGGAGCCACCATTGTTTATATAGAATATTTTTATATTATTATGTATGTCATGCTAGTATCGGCTACAGCAAACACTTACCTGTTCACTACCCAAACCGCACCATGGCTTGGCTTTATTCACTATAAAGACAATATTATTCCCAAGCTCGCGTATTGGCCAATAATATTAACTAGCCTTGTAGGCATTACTTTATGGGTATCATGGTAGCGGATAAGACGTTAAAGGGTTTTGAAACTTTTACTTCATTTTAGAGTCTATGGTTTCAAGGTTTTTACTAGAGTTTTTTACTACAGGGTATGTATTATGTCGTTATGTCGGTCACGCTTTTTTGTTCGTTGCTTGTTGCTTCTATCTATTGCTTCAATGCTGCTATTTTCGTCCATTAATACTCACGCAGCAGAAAAAATCAACACCTTAGAGAAAACAGGTTTTTTTAGTTATGAAGCTTCTGGCACTGCGATTCGCGGCACCGATACAGTTGCCTATTTTACTCAAGGCAAGCCCGTGAAAGGCTCTGATAAGTTCACAACCGAATGGCAAGGCGCCACATGGAAATTTGCCTCACAAGAGCACCTAGACCTATTTTTTGCCAACCCAGAGAAGTATGCCCCGCAGTTTGGTGGCTATTGTGCTTATGGCGTATTTAAAGGTCAGCTGGTGAAAATTGAACCAGAGAATTGGACGATAGTCGACGATAAGTTGTATCTGAATTTTAATGGCAGCATCCAAAACACGTGGGAAAAAGACACCGAGCGATATATTCAAGCCGCCGGTGCCAATTTTCATACGTTATTGGCGCAATAGTGGGTCATCGAAATTAAAGAGGCCTGAGTTCTTAAATTTTTCTCACAGATCAAGATTTCTGGTTAAAACCTCTGCGGATGTAATAATTCGCTTGGTTCGATACAGCTCAGGATGTTTTTCGTCGTCGCTGTACCCTACTGGTTCTCCAGCCCCCGTGTTGACGAACCAAGAGTTTTCCGGCCTGCGACTATCTAGTAGTTTTTTAAATGCGGCTGGAGTGACCCCCAGCGCTTTAGCCGCTGCATTGTAGGTACAGCGAGTTTTAGCTTCGTTCAGGTAATCGCGTATAAGAGTAATTTTATCCTGCATTAAATAATGATTCCTAGTGAGTTAACAGTGAATTAGACAGGATCAGCAATAAGCCTGCTTAGATGGATTGCATATAAGTCATTCCCCAATGTGCCAAGATAACCTCTAAACACCATCTATTCAATACCAGTCGCCACTTTACACCTCCAAATACCCCAAAATACACTCCCCGCTCCCCCACTGGCGCATTTAATCGACGGATATTGCGGTACAGCCGTAATATTAACCATACCGTTATCAGTATTTAAAAAGCCAAAAAGGTAAAGCCCAGCTCATATTTCGCTATTTTCGCTTCGGAGTAGCTGCTTATAGATTTTTAGTGGTTGCTTGTATTCGTCAGTATATCTACTCAACTCGCCTATTAGCCTAGGAGCCTGTCCGAGAATAAAGGCCGTAGCGAGGGGAAACAATGTTGAGTCCATTTTTTCGAACATTTGAGGCGAATAGTGGTTCTATTCAACGAAAATGATCGGAAAAATGGGCCGAAATAGTTTTTCCGCAGCAGGTTCTCTATTCTCGGACAGACTCCTAGTTGTGTACATGTCACCTGCGTATTCACATTATCCTAAATACCGCAGTTGAATCTACTGCGGCTGTCTAAGGCACGGAATCTAAAGCGTTTTTCATTTTTTTAGGCTACACCCGTAGGGTGGCTACGAGTTTGCCGAAAAAAGCAAAAAATCACTTTATATTCCGCACCTTAGTCACCCTCGCTACGATTCCACTGCGGTATTTAGGATTATGAATAGATGATTCCTGTAGCCGCTGTAGTCACACCAACTATTACCCCTAACATATTGCAAGTAAATATAGGCCAATCCTTCTGTTCCTTGAAAAGTGCGTAGCTGACCCAGGCCATACAGTTCACTGTTGTCGCAATAGGAAGGATGATAGAACCAGTTTGACCGTTTACATTCAAAATTATCTGGTCGATATAGGCAGAAAACATTAGTATTGCTGCAATAGATGCAAACCAACCGATTTTCTGTACATTCTGCTCTTTCATGCTTACCTTATTCTCTTAAATCTCAGTCAATTCAAATTTACCAATCACCTGACAACGAGAAGTAATCCTCTGTGCGCGGTATTTTTACTGTGACTTTTAACGCTGAACATCCACCGTTAGGAGGTTAATAGACTAGTAAATAGACGGCATACTGATGTATCAGCTACGCATAAAAAGGTAAACAAATTGACTGTAAACCAGATTCCTCAAACACAACGGCCATAAGCGAGTGTAGGTGCTAAAGGACAAGCTACCTAAGCACGAAATTCAACGTTTACATCAAAAGAATTTCCATAGCAGGGATCAATTAGAAATTTGTTCAATCCTGCAAATCACTCATCGTCACTCTATCATCACTAATAACCGTAGTAAAATGACCCTCTTTTTAAACCGTCACAAGTCCAGAAGGAGTTAGGCGGTCTCATAGCAAGCTTATCTATCGGAGGTGTCGTATTAGCGATAGCCGTTTTTAGTACCGCTTTATTATTGACAATAATAATAATTTTTCCTTTATTACTATTACCACCATCATAACGACCTCCGGCAGTTTTACCAGACTAAATATAACCACGAATATACTGTACCCATCTAAATTGCTCCGCCAGCGTCTTATCCTTAACAACCGCAAAACCTAACTTCTTTACGATGTCCCACGCCGCGAGGAACCGCTCGCCATCATTATTATAAAGAACAGATAATCATATGATTTTTGAACGTAGCGAATTTTTTGTATGATTTTATTGTTATTCATTAGACTTAAAATTAACGCGAAAAAGTATAAGGCTATCGAGGGCAAAATTCAACAGGCTTTATTGAAAGCAATTATACCTGTCGCCAAAATCTACAAAGAGTATGATTTCATATTATTTGTGATCATTTCATTAAACCATTAGAAATGGCTAGACTTACTCAGGCTGCTTTTCAAAAATCTTCACCCCATCAGGGATTCGGTACCAACTCAATTTTTCACACACCCAAACATGAGTTGACGGCTCAAATAGAGTATCATCTGAAAAATTTACAGGTTTTAATTTTAGCCTAATAGTTTCTGAGTCTTTGGGGTTGTAATGATAAATTCTATTACCGCAAGTAGGGCAAAATTTTGCGTGCGTTCTATTACCACTATCAGCAGGCCAACCCCAATTTTTCAACTCGCCATTAAATTCAATAGTATTTGCGCTAATAATAGCCGTTACGCTAAACGGACTAGTAGAAAGTTTTTGACACTCAGTGCAATGGCAAGCCACAACTATACGAGGCTTTCCATTCAACTTATAGGTCACTTGCCCGCACTGGCAAGAACCCTCGATTGGATATTTAATCATGGAAAAATACCATGTTTTGATTTTCAAAGCTAAAAATAGTTGACGGAGGATGCAAAAAAGCGAATAAAGTGAAAAAAAACGCCTCCATCCCCGTTACCTTAATCGCGTTTATACAAAGATTCAATCGTGCTCGATTCTATTGTGTGTGCATTTATCATGTAACCGGTTAATGCACCAGAGGCATCTTCCGGCAACTCAAGCTTTTCTACAGAAATTGCGTGCACCGTAAAGCGGTAATGATGAATACCATGACCTTCAGGAGGGCAAGCACCACCAAAACCTCGACTGCCGTAATCATTTTTTATTTGCGTACTACCCGATGGCGACAAACTCTCCTTTACACTACCCGCATTATTCGAAAGCTGCGTTACATTTGCAGGTATATTAATAACTTGCCAGTGCCACCATCCGCTACCTGTTGGTGCATCCGGGTCATACGCTGTGACTGCAAAACTTTTTGTGCCTTTGGGTGCATTAGACCACTGCAGGTGTGGCGATAGATCTTCACCAGAACAACCGAAACCGTTAAACTCTTGTTTTTCATCCATAAATTTTTCATGCTCAATATCATTGCTAGACAACGTTAAGGAACCTGCGAATACTGGCAGTGAAATAACAAGGGATAAAACCGAAAAAAACCTGGGAATGCTTTGCATGACGAGCCTCGTATATGCTTTGTTAATCGAGTGCTCATAATAGCCGTGACTAAGCGGTTCGTTTAGAGCAAAAACAGTCAACTTTTCGCCTTAATCTGTCACTTTTGTTTTTCTAAGTGCAGAAGGTGTTAAACCGAAATGGGCTTTAAATCGATCAGTAAAACGGGATTGCGAGTGGTAACCACACTTTTCAGCTATTAAGCCTATCGGCTTGGCGGTTGTTTGCAGTAAATGCAAACCTAGGCCGAGTCTGGCTCTGTCTTTAATCTCTTGCACACTGGTACCTTCTGACATCAGTTTACGGCGCAAGGTTGATTCGCTCATGGCTAAATACTCACAAATATAAGCAGTAGTCACATCGAGGAAGTCTTTCTCATGAAACAGATCGTGTAGACGCTGACTAATTTTTAGCTTGTCCATCATTGACACAACTTCTGCATGACCCAAATGATAAAGCAACAGTAGGATTTCTTTTTTTCTTAAAGAACAAATACTTTTAGGTGCCCAAGCAGTACTCTCAACAAACTGCTGCAAACATTTTTTAAGCTCGAATGTTACCTCACCGATAAAATGGTCTGATTTTTCTGCATTTATGCTCGGGATACCATCAAAATCCTCATAACTAAACTCAACCAACAAAGCAAAATACGCATTATTTTTAGGTATATTACGCATATTAATCGAAGGGCTATCGGATAAGAAAATAAATTGGCCGGTGTGGCAGGTGATCTCGTTATTTTTACCTAGCTCTTTATCGCCGCTAATCACAACGATTAATAATGGCTTAGCTATAGGCACATTTAATAGCTCTTGCTCATAAACAGAGGTATATACCGCGAAGGGTAAATCATCACTTGCAGAGGTTATATTATTAATACTATTGAATAAATCATTCATCATTTATTGTCTATAAAAGCTTTAAGTTAGCCATGGAATAAGGGGATTTAGATGAAATCCCTAGCCACTTCTTGGTGCAAACATAATAATGGCCATACCCAAAAGTGCCACTAAGGCACCCGCAATATCCCACGTAGTTGGCTTAATGCCATCGATCGCCCAAAGCCATAGCACCGCTGCGAAAATATAAACGCCACCATAAGCGGCATACACTCTACCAGCAGCAGTAGGATGAAGCGTCAGCAACCAGACAAACAATGAAAGACTCATAGCTGCGGGAATGAGAAGTAAAACACTCTTGTCTTGCTTAAGCCAAAGATAAGGCAGGTAACATCCAACGATTTCCGCGATGGCCGTTATCAGAAATAGCGCGACTGTTTTTATCTCGAACATTAGATTGATTCGCTTTTAGTTGAAGTCCATAATGCCAGCAATATCCGACTAATTTCCAAGTACAACGCAACATTAGTTCGGTTAAGTTCGGTTACCTAAGCTTGTTATGCCTAGTACGCAACCGGTGAATTGCTCACTCATGGCTATGTGAATAGACGTCGAAGATCATACCAAAAGGGTCTTCTGCGTAGTACATTCTTTAGGGTTTCTCTCCGGGGTAATATTCGCGAATAGGCATCCGCAGTTTGCCACCATGTTCCACTATTTTTGCTGCTATTCCTTCAATATCCGAATCCTGAACGCAAAAGTGAAAGATACTCGTTTTCCAGTACTCAAAGTCATTCGGGGTTTCGTTGTTTTTAAACTTAACCATTTCAACGCCAATCTTATCACCGGTAGACATATGGGCAATTTTGAATGAGCCCCAGCCCGCCCCAAACACATCAATACACATTTATCCGATTGGCGTATTGGATTCTTCGGTAATAATGGTTGGCTGCATTATGTGATACCAACCCATAACTTTACTATAAACTAGGCTGCTTTCTCTACATCAGGCACTGAAATTCCGATATGTGATAATGTTCTTGGATATGTACTCAGAGTCATTCATCGCTATAGAAAATAGTTCATTGGATAATACCCACAACAAACCTGCTAGGCGAAAGGTTAAGGGCGTTAGCCCCTTTCACCATGAAGACAGTGCTTACAATACGAAATGTGCAACCGCTAAAGCAATAACACCCGCAAGTGCTAAAAAGCTAAACACTTTCCAGATACCGACAGAGCTTTCTAGAGACGCTATACGCTCTTCTAAAGAAGCAGGTTTAGCCACAGGCTTGATCTTGCGAGAAGGTTTGCTGCTGTCATCATCTAAAGGAACTACTGATTCAGCCTGGGGCCCTTTATCTGAGTCTTTTCCAACGAAATTAACCGCTATACCTTTACGGATAGGGCCATCGCCTTGCCAGTTACTTTTGTGAAAGAAAAAGTCTTCGCCGCTTTTGTCGTCGGCAATAAAACCGAAGCCTTTGCGAAAGTCGTAACGTTTAATAATGCCTTGGGCCATGCTTGTATCCTATTAAATGTGTAATGAGACAATGCAGATGATCTTGAGTTTTAGCTCAATCGTTAAGTGCTTGCCAATGATGGTGCTAATACATGTTTTGCTAATTTAAATATATTTCCTATTAGCGCTGAAGCTAGCTAATTAAGAAGTCATCAATTTGCTTGGGTAGATCCGGTACGAACCATTCCCCAAACGTCAAGATAACCTCTAAACTCCATCTATTCAATACCAGTCACCACATTGCCTCAAAATACCCCTCAAACGTCCTCCCCGCTACACTCAAGGGCCGTTTAATCGGCAATATTCGAACAACTGTGTATAAGGCCGGTCCAGTCTGCTACTACAGTAAAGAGGATTGAACCAAGAGCCTTAAAATTCACTTTATCTATTAATATGAAATTAACATGGCGCCTGAGTTTTCCTGAACCCTCTAAAGCCCTTTTACGTCATTAAGTGCGCGCCTTGACTAAAGGAAATTTAAACCTGCTGTTTATACATCAATACACCACAAAACTGCCCCTCTTTTTCCTCAGGCTTAAGAGTAAACAATGCCCCACTATAATTGCTAATATTTATAGATTCAGGAATTATCTTGTGAATAAACCCCTCTAGCTCATTGGCTAATGCAACAAGGATTAAAGTATCGTTATTCATATCAATTACCTTCGCTTTGCCTGCTATTAAATGAGCCTAGCACCCGCTCATGAGGGATATTGAAGTAACCTGTAAGCTACCCCAACATATGGCTATTTACGTGCGCAACATAGTCGTATTTTTATTTATTAATTTTCTAATATTTTTATAAACATCCATACAGCAACGCTTGCTAAAATAATAGCAAACATTATATTCATGATTTTAGCATTCTTCTCATGTCTAAGTTTTTACAACAATTTATCCCCTAGGAGGCTGTCCGAGAATAGGGGCCGTAGCGAGGGATAGTGGTTTTGAGTCAGATTTTTTCATGAATTGAGGAGAATAGTGGTTCTATTTGCCAACAGTAGGCGCCTTTAAGCGACGAAAATCAGGAGAAAATATGGCCAAAATCCGCTTTTCCGCAGTAGGTTTCTATTCTCGGACAGCCTCCTAGGAGCCTGTCCGAGAATAGCCTAAACGGTTAGCAAACTTCTTCATTATTTTCAAAATATTGGTAGGCAATGTAACATCAAGCCAAAATTGATCGATTTTTAATCATCCACGGCC